>JBILVB010000062.1:0-19641 GCA_044370695.1 Acidimicrobiales bacterium
GCACACGCCGGTCTCGTGGTCGCCGGCGAGCACGGCCCGCTCGACCGGTGCTGCGCCCCGCCACCGGGGCAGCAGCGAGAAGTGCAGGTTGACCATCGGTACGGCGGCGAGCACGTGCGGCCGGACGAGGGCGCCGTAAGCGACCACGATGCCGAGTTCCACCCCGGCCGTGAGCACGTCGTCGACCCGATGACCCACCGGCAGGCCGAGCCGATGCGCGGCCTCTTTCACCGGGCTCGGCTGCAGCGCCCCGCCCCGGCCTCGGCGCTTGTCGGGCCGGGTGACCACGAGCCCGACGTCGAAGCCGGCGGCGACGAGTGCCTCGAGCGGTGGGACGGCGAGTGCCGGGGTGCCGAGGTAGGCGAGGCGTCGCGGGCGGACCGGCGGTACGGCCAGGTCGGTCACGTCAGCCGGAGGCGGCGCCGGGGTCGCTCGGCCGGCTTGGGCTCGTCGAGGAGGCGCCGCCACTCGGCGAGCGCCAGCTTGCGCTGGTCGGGCTCCATGCGATCGAACATGAGCACCCCGTCGAGATGGTCGAGTTCGTGCTGGATCAGACGGGCGAGCAGTTCGTCGGCCTCGAGGGACACCTCGTTGCCGTCGAGGTCGTGGCCGACGACGTGGACCACCTTCGGCCGCACGATCTCGATGTACAGCCCCGGGATCGACAGGCAGCCCTCGTCGTAGACCCACTCGCCGTCGGATTCCACGATGCGCGGGTTGACCAGCGTTCGCGGTTCGCCGCCGAGGTCGTAGACGAACAGCCGCTTCTGCACCCCGATCTGCGGTGCGGCCAACCCGATGCCGGGCGCGGCGTACATCGTCTGGAGCATCTCGGCCGACAGGCTCACGAGCTTGCCGTCGATGGCGGTGATCTCGGCGGCTTTGGACTTGAGGACCGGATCGCCGTAGACGCGGATCTCGCGAGGCATGGGGCGCCAGGCTACCGGTCGGTGCGAGAGTGTCCCCGGTGACGGACCAGTACTTCGCGCGTTCCCCGCAGTCGGCGTCGAGGCCGGCGACGATCCGGCTCGCGCTGCCCGACCTCACCGCCGAGCTCGTCACCGACCGAGGGGTGTTCTCCGCCGAGGCGCTCGACGCCGGCACGAAGCTGCTGCTGCTCGACGCGCCGCCACCGCCGAGCACCGGCAACCTGCTCGATCTGGGCTGCGGGTACGGCCCGATCGCCCGGACCCTCGCCCACCGGGCTCCGCACACCACGGTGTGGGCGATCGACGTCAACGAGCGCGCCCGCGCCCTGTGCGCCGCGAACACCTCCGGCCTCGACGTCCGGGTCGTGGCACCCGACGAGGTCCCCGACCACCTGCGGTTCGCCGCGATCTGGTCGAACCCCCCGATCCGTATCGGCAAGCGCGCGCTCCACGAACTGCTCGACCGATGGCTCGGGCGGCTCACCCCGGACGGGGTTGCGGTCCTGGTCGTGCAGAAGCACCTGGGCGCGGACTCGCTCGCCCGTCACCTCGCCGACGGCGGCTGGGCGGTTCGCCGACTGGTCGCCCGCCAGGGCTACCGGCTGCTGGAGGTACGGCGATGAGGCAGCTCGACGCAACCGGGCTCAAGCGACTCCACCGCGCCTGGCGGGCCCGCACGACCGGCCGCGTGGCGCTCGTCCTCGACGGTCTGGGGACCCCGGCCAACGTCGGCTCGATCACCCGCAGCGCCGCGGCATGGCGCGTCGACCACCTCTGGCTGGCCGGGCCGACGCCACCGCCGTGGGCCGGCGGCGCCGCCAAGGTGGCGATGGGCACCGAGCGGTACCTCACCTGTACTGCGGTGCCGACGGGCGCAGAGGCCGTCGCCGCAGCGAAGGCAGCCGGCTACCAGGTCGTCGGCCTCGAGCTCGCCGACGGGGCGGTCGCACTGCACGAAGCGGCGCTCGGGCCCGACGTCTGCCTGGTCGTCGGCCACGAGGACCACGGCATCAGCCGGAGCGCACTCGAGGCCTGCGACACCGTTGCGTACCTGCCGCTGCTGGGCAAGGTCGGTTCGCTCAACGTCGCCGTGGCCGCTGCCGTCGCCGTCTACGAGCTGCGCCGCCGGGAGTGGACGTGATTCCCGGGCGGCTCTATCACCTGGCCCTGCCGCAGGACTGGTCCGAGGCGACGGTGACCGGTCGCTACCCGTGGAGCACCCGAGCGAGGACGTTGGCCGAGGTCGGGTTCGTCCATCTGAGCCACGGCCACCAGGTGGCGGCGACGGCGGATCGGTTCTACGCCGACTGCACCGAATTGGTGCTGCTGCAGCTCGATCGCGCCGCGATCGGCTCCCCGGTGGTCGAGGAGCCGGCACCGTCGGGCGAGCTGTTCCCCCACCTCTACGGCGAGCTGCCGATGGCCGCCGTCGCACGGGCCGAGCGGTGGGTGCGCTCGCCGGGCGGCTGGGTGGCCCCGCCGCTCGGCTGAGCGCCGCCGGCACGCGTCGAACCGGAGGTGGCGTCAGGCCCGCACCGGGTCGACCTCGACGCGGACCGTCGCGACCGGGTGAGCCCGACCGGAGAGCGCGTCGGCGAGCTGCGATGCGTCGCCGGCCCGCACCAGCCAACGTTCCTCTCCCGCCGGGGCCACCTCGATCCCGGGCATCGACCGCAGCGGCTCGATCGCAGCGAACGCCCCGGGACCGCGCACCACGGCGAGGGCAGCATCCGGCGGGAGGCGCAACGTGCGCCGGCGCACCCCTTCGACCTCGGCCAACCGGCCCGGATCGGCCTGCAGGACGGCGCGGATCACCTCGTGCTGCGGTTCGCGGGTCTGCACGAGGAGCCGCCCGTCACCGTCGCGGCCCCCGACGACCCGAGCGGCGCGGGCGAGCAGCGCGAGCGCCTGCTCCTCGGCCCGGAACCGGGGAGCGAGCAGCTCGGCGTCGAGGTCGAGCACGGCGACCAACGATGCCGAAGGGACCCGGTGCAGAGCCGCCTCGGTGCCGATCACCACACGGGCTTCGGGCCAGCCGTCCCCGGCGGCGTGGGCACCCGTCACCTCTGCGACCGGTTCGCCGAGGAGCGCCTCGAGTTCGGTCCGCAGCCGAGCGACGCCGGGTCGCACGTTGCGGAAGCGAGCGGCGCCACAGGCCAGGCACACCGCCGGTCGCCGGGTGCCGCAACGCTCGCACACCACGCCGTCGTCGGCGCCGACGACCGAACCTGCGCATCGTTCGCAGCGGGCCACCTCGGCGCAGGCGCCGCACCGCAGCAGGCGCGCCGTGCCGATGCGATTGAGCACGCAGACGCACGTGCCCGTCGTGGCCCGTATCGCCCGCACCAGGGCATCGCTCAGCAGTCCGGGGCGCGCCGGGTCGTCACGGCGGCGGTCGACGACGAGCAACGGCGGCCAGCCGGCTCGCTCCTCGCTGCGCGACAACGTGAACAGCCGACCCCAGCCCAACGCCTCGAGCGACGGCACCGGCGAGGTGAGCACGCACGGCACCCCCGCCCGGCGGGCCCGCTCGATCGCGACGTCGCGGGCGTGCCACGTCGGCGCGCCTTCCTCTCGCAGACCTTCGTCGTGTTCGTCGACGACCACCACCGCGGCGAGCCCGGCGACCGGCGCCCACGCTGCAGCGCGCGCACCGACGACCGTGGCTCCCGCCCGACCGAGCGCCCAGTCCCGCGGGTAGGACGCCACGGGCACCCCGGCCCGCTTCAGCCGCACGGCGATCAGGCGAGCGGCGGCCACCGAGGGCGTGACGACGAGGGCGTTCCCGCGTGCGACCGCGGCGAGCACGACGTCGTACGGGTCGTGGGCCGGCGGAAGGCGCACCACGGCTCGGCCGGCGGCGAGGGCGGCGGCGCCGATCCCGTCGAGCGCGACCGGCACCACGGCCCGGCGAGGGGCTGCGGGCAGGCCCACCACGGCACCGTCGGGCGACGCCGTGCCCAGGAAGTGCGCCGGATGCCCGGCCCATCGCCACGCCGCCCAATCGGCGAGGGCGACCAACTCGTCGGGCGGGCCCCAACCGGTCACCTTCGCGATCGGTTTGAGCGTCCGACCCGGCGCGGCCTCGGATCGTTCGTCGATCGCCACCACCCAGCCACCGACCCGACGGGAGCCGAGCTGCACCCGGACCAGGGTCCCGACGCGCACCTGGTCCCGGAGATGATCCGGGACCAGGTAGTCGAAGCGCTTGGCGAGGGTCTTCACGTCCGCCACGACCGTCGCCACCAACATCGCGGCCGACGTTAGGCGGCCCCCGATCAGATACCCAGCGCCGCTTTGAAGGCGTCGAGCTTGGTCACGTGCTCCCAGGTGAACTCCGGGATCGGCCGACCGAAGTGACCGTAGGCCGCCGTCTTGCGGTAGATCGGGCGCTTGAGATCCAGCGAGTCGATGATGGCGCGAGGCCGCAGGTCGAAGGTGTCCCGCACCGCCTGCTCGATCCGTTCCGGCGCAACCGTCGCCGTGCCGAAGGTCTCGATCAGGATCGAGATCGGCTGCGCCAGGCCGATCGCGTACGCGACCTGCACCTCACAGCGGCTCGCCGCACCGGAGGCCACCACGTGCTTGGCAACCCAGCGCGCTGCGTAGGCGGCCGACCGATCGACCTTCGAGGGATCCTTACCCGAGAACGCTCCACCGCCATGACGGCCCATCCCGCCGTAGGTGTCGACGATGATCTTCCGACCGGTGAGACCGGTGTCGGCGTGTGGGCCGCCGAGCTCGAACACCCCGGACGGGTTGATCCACACGGCGTAGTCGTCGTCGGCGAACTGCTCGGGCACGACGGGCCGGATCACGTGCTCGATCAGGTCCGGCCGGATGACGGTGTCGCGGTCGACCCCCGGCGCATGCTGGGTCGAGATCAGCACCGTACGGAGCCGGACCGGCTTGCCGTCGACGTAGTCGAAGGTGACCTGCGTCTTGCCGTCGGGGCGGAGGTAGGGCACGACGTCGGCCTTGCGGACCTCGGTGAGCCGTTCGGCCATCCGGTGCGCCAGCCAGATCGGCAGCGGCATCAAGTCGGCCGTCTCGTCACAGGCGTACCCGAACATCATCCCCTGGTCGCCGGCGCCCTGGCTGTTGAGGATGTCCTCGCCGCTCTTGCCGGATCGCATCTCCTCGGACTGGCTGACGCCTTCGCCGATGTTCGGGCTCTGCTCGTCGATCGAGACGATCACGCCGCAGGTGTTGCCGTCGAACCCGTACAGCGCGTTGTCGTAGCCGATGCCCTTGATCACCTCGCGGGCGAGCTTGGGGATGTCGACGTACGCCGTCGTGGTGATCTCCCCTGCTACGACGCACAGACCGGTGGTCAGCAGCGTCTCGCAGGCCACGCGGCCGTTGGGATCCTCGGCGAGGATCGCATCGAGCACGGCATCGGACACCTGGTCGGCCATCTTGTCGGGGTGGCCCTCGGTGACCGATTCCGAGGTGAACGTCCAACGGCTCACGATTGCTCCTTCTGGCAGTGGGCGGTGGTTCGGGCGGCGACGACGGCGTCGAGCACGGCGCGGGCGACGGCACGCTTGTCGGACAACGGGACGTGACACAACGGGCCACCGGGCCCGAGGATCGTCACGGCGTTGGTGTCGTGGGCGAACCCGACCCCCGGGGCCGACACGTCGTTGGCCACGATGAGATCGAGGTTCTTGCGGGCGAGCTTCCCGGCCGCGTTGGCGAGCAGGTCGTCGGTCTCGGCGGCGAAGCCGACGAGCACCTGGCCGGGCCGCTTGCCGGCGCCGAGGCCGGCGAGGATGTCGGCCGTCGGTTCGAGAACGATCCGGGGCGGGCCGCCGTCTTTCTTGATCTTGCCGGCCGAGACCTCGACGGGGCGGAAGTCGGCGACCGCAGCAGCCATCACGACGACGTCGGCGCTCATCGCCGCCGCCTGCATCGCCGCCTGCATCTGCGCCGCCGTCTCCACCTGGACGCGCCGCTGCACCCCCGGCGGGGTCGGGCGTTCGGTCGTGGTGACGAGCACGACGTCGGCCCCACGGGCGGCAGCCTCGGCGGCGATGGCGTCGCCCTGCTTGCCCGAGGACCGGTTCGCGATGACGCGGACGGCATCGATCGGCTCACGCGTACCGCCGGCACTCACGACGACGCGCAGGCCGGCGAGATCACCCGGACCGAGAACCCGTTCGGCGGCGGCGACGATCCGCTCGGGTGCGGCGAGACGACCCTTGCCCAGGTCGCCGCCGGCGAGGCGACCCTCGTCGGGTTCGACGACGTCGACACCCCGTCGACGCAGCAGGGACAGGTTGTCCTGCACCGCGGGGTGCTCCCACATCTCGGTGTGCATCGCCGGGCAGACGATCACCGGCGCCCGGGTCGCGAGGAGGGTGGCCGTGAGCAGATCCGAGGAGATCCCGGCGGCGTAGGCGCCGAGCAGTCGGGCGGTGGCCGGTGCCACCAGGATCAGGTCGGCACCCTGGCCGAGCCGGGTGTGCGGGATCGGCTCGGGCTCGTCCCAGAGCGAGGATCGCACCGGCTCCGACGCGAGCGCCGAGAACGTCGTGCGGCCGACGAAGTGTTCGGATCCCTTCGTGAGCACCGGGGCGACCCGCGCCCCGGCGTCGACCAGGCGTCGGCAGACCTCGATGGCCTTGTACGCCGCGATGCCGCCGCAGACGCCCAGGACGATGCGCCGACCCGCGAGCACCGACGACATCAGCCTTCGGCCGCAGCCTCGTCGTCGACCGTCTCGTCGCTCGCGTCGTCGCCGACCTTGCGGGCGATCTTGTCGGCGGCGATCTCCTCGAACGCGATCGACAACGGCTTGCGGGCTTGGGAGGCCACCTGGGGCGGCACCATGGCGTTGTCGGCCAGGTGGTTGAAGTACGAGTTGATCTGCCGGGCCCTCTTCGCCGCCAGCGTCACGAGGCTGAACTTCGAGTCGACGCGAGCGAGCAACTCCTCGATCGCCGGATCAACCATCGTGTCGTGGGCGCGCGCCATGCAGACCTCCGGGGAGCGGAGCGGTCAGGCTAGCAGGGACGGCGCTCGGTGCGATGTTCGCCACCTGCGCCGATCACACGATGTTCAGCGCATCGAGGAACCGGCCGGCGACGGCGGCGTCTCCCTCCACGGCGCACAGCGACCGCCACGGGGTCCGAGCCGTACCCCAGCGCACGAAGTCGTGGGCCGAGGAGCGAACCGTCGCAACAGCATCACCGGCATCGGGCCCGACGACGATCGCGCCGTCGACGACGGCGATACGCCACGAACCACCACCGGGACCCGTGAGCTCGAGACGGATCGGCGCTCCCAGTTGCGCCTCGAGACCGGGCTGCATCTGGGGAAGGCCGGCGAGCATCCAGCCGACGGCCGGACCCACCAGCGCGTCGTCGGGGGCGGGCACCGTGCGCTCGATGGGCCCGGTCGGCGCGAGCAGGTCGACCCGAAGATGGCAGTAGTGGTCGAACGCGTAGGCGTCGGCGAGCAGGTGCATCTGGTAGCGCCCGAGATCGGCGAGCGGGATGACCGTGGACGCCATCGGCTCCTCCTGGAGCGCGCCGAGGGCGGCCATGGCGCCGTCGCAGTAGGCCAGGTACTCGTCACGGACCTGCGCCCAGGACCAGTCCTTGCGCGGCTCGACCAGCAGATCCATCAGTCGCTCGGCGGGGAGCGCGACCGGCTCCGCGGGCGGCGGGGACGGCTCGACGGTCTCCCGGTAGTTGGAGCTCATGTGCGCGACGAGATCCTTCACGGTCCATCCGGCGCAGCCCGACGGCAATGCCGACTCGGCCTCCGTCAACCCGCTGATCACCGCCTTGACCTCCTCGACGCTTCGACGCACCGAGGCAAGACCTGCTGCCGACATCGCGACCCCCTACGCACCAGCCACGACGGCGCGTTGCCGTCGCAGGACGCGTCCTACCACGACCGCGCCCCACACGGCCCGATCAGACGGTCCGCTTCGTCCGCTCCGAGGCGATGATCCGCTGCAGCTGCGCGATCGTCCGGTCGAGGTCGTCGTTCACGACCACGTGGTCGGCGAGCTCGATCCCGGCGGGCTCTTCCTCCTCGGCCTTGCGGAGGCGAGCGAGCACCTTGTCGGGATCGTCGCCGCGGACCTGCAGCCGGCGGCGCTGCTCGTCGCGGCTCGGGGGAAGCAGGAACACGAGCACGGCGTCGGGGAACTTCGATCGCAACTGGCGCGCGCCGTCGAGCTCGATCTCGTAGATCTGGACCTCGTCTCCGGCCCGGTCGGGTACGGGCGTGCCGTAGAGCTGGCCGAGGAAGTCGGTCCACTCGAGGAAGCCGTCCGACGCGATCCGGTCCTCGAAACAGTCCCGGGTGACGAACACGTAGGCGTCGTCGGGCTCTCCGGGCCGCTGCGGCCGTGTCGTCCACGAACGCGACAACCACAGACTGGGGTCGCGCGCGACCAGTGCGTGCACGATGGTGCCCTTTCCGACACCACCCGGCCCGGAGATGACGACGATCAGGGCAGCACCCTCCGGCGTCAGCCCAGCTTCTCCAGCAGCGCTGCGCGCTGCTGGGACCCGAGGCCCTGCACGCGGCGGGTGTCGCTGATACCGATCTCGTCCATGACCCGGCGGGCCTTGACCTTGCCCAGCCCGGGCAGGGACTCGAGCAGGGTGATCACCTTCAGCTTGCCGATCACGTCGTCGCTGTCGGCCTTCTCCAGCACGTCGACGAGGGTGAGCGTTCCGATCTTGAGCTTCTCCTTGAGCTCGGCGCGGGCGGTGCGGGCCTCGGCGGCCTTCGCGAGCGCGGCAGCGCGCTGTTCGGGGGAGAGCGGCGGGGGGGTTGCCATGGCGGCGACCCTAGCGCGCACTCGCAGAGCGAAACCGGTGCGCCGCTACGTGACGTTCGAATCCGCCGTCGAACCGACCGACCGGCGCTCAAGGTCCGCGACGGATGCGTCGATTCCTCCCGAGAGGCACAGGAGGTGCCTCGACGAGAACACCCGCAAGGACGTACCCATGGGCAAGGACGCCCGCCACGCCATCCTCGGTGTCGCCGCGCACGCGAGCGAGGACGAGATCCGCCAGGCCTTCCGCCGGCGCTCGTTGTCGACCCACCCCGACCAGGGCGGCCGCCGAGAGGACTTCGAAGCCGTCGTCGCCGCCGCCCGGTCCCTGCTCGAGGAGCGCGCCGTGCGCCCGGCCGCCCCGGCCTGTCGCCCCCGAGCCAATCCGTACGCCGCTGCGCTCCGGGGCCTCGACCGCCCGTTGCGCCCCGACCCCGAGGTGCTCGACGCCGTACGCCGTGTCCGGCGCGCCGAGCGCAACCACCTCGCCGGCGCCGTGCCCGGCCGCCCGTTCACGTCGTTCAACGACCTGCTCGAGGGCATGCGCACCGTCGCCTGAGCGAGCGGCGGTCGTCACGCCCGAGCGAGACGACGGATCGTGCCGTCGCCCAGGCATCCGGCGAGCCAACCCTCACCGTCGGCGACGAGCGGCGCGGCGGTGATCGGCAGCCGGGCGTCGGCCACCGGCGCCGCGATCGGTGCGTCTGCAACGAGTGTCTCGATGCGCTCCGCCACGAGGTCGACGCGCGCGATCCGCCGGGTCGGCACGTGGGCGACGACGACCTCGGACAGGCCGGCGGCGACGCCCAGGGCCCCGGCGAGTTCGGAGACCCGGCGCACGACCTGGCCGTCGCGCACGGCGACGAGACCGTCGGCGGCGGCGACCCAGACGGTCCCGTCGGGGCCGACGGCCAGCGCGGCCGGCCGGTCGAGGCCGCCCATGACGGGCGTGCACACCCCGGCGGCATCCATTCGGGTGACCCGCCCGGCGGCGTGCTCGGCGACCAGGACGGTGCCGTCACCGGCCCCCGCCATCGCGCGCGGCCCAGCGAGGCCCGATGCGAGCGACTCGGCCGGCACGCCGGCGCGGCAACGGAGCACGGCGCCGTGGGCGGTCGCCACCACCGGCGCTCCGTCGAGGACCCCGGTGGCCACGGCCAGGCCGGGGAGGTCGGCGAGCAGCACGTGGGTGCGCTCGACGGTGCCGTCGCGGCCGACCACGGCGAGCGACAACCCGTCGGCCGCGGCGATGCGCCCGTCATCGAGCACGGCGAGCCCGTAGGGCCCGAGCAGTCCGCTCGGCGACAGGATGCGGTCGGACCCCTCGGACACCCGCCCGTCGACGAAGTGGGCCACGAACAACCGGTCGTCGGCCGACAGCGCGATGTTGTCGATCCCGCGGCCCACTGCGGCAACGGTCTCGCGTCGGCCGGTCGCGAGATCGATCCTCGTCACGACGCCGGCGGCCGACTCCGGGGTCACCAAACGGCCGGCGGAGTCGAACTTGACCGCGACGGGGGCGGCGAGGCCGCCGAAGGCCTTGTGGGACGTGCCCGTCGCGAGGTCGTACCGCCAGATCTCCCCGGCCGCCACCTGCGGGAACCACAGGGCGTCGTCGGGTCCGACGGCGAGCGCGTTCGGCGTGACGAGTTCGTCGAGCAACAGCCGGGGCGGCCGCTCCCCCGACGGGTCGAGCTCCCACAGCCGGCCCCCGGGGCGGAACTCGTCGGCGAACAGGCGCCGGCGCGACCGGTCGGTGGTGATCCCGTTGATGCCGGGTAGGTCGTCGACGAGGGTGCGGTACGAGCCGTCGGGGTTGCGCACCGACACCGTCGCGTTCATCGGTTCGGTCGCGTAGAAGGACCCGTCGGCGAGGAACACGCCGTCGTCGGGCGCAGTGATCCCCGTCCCGATCCCCGACCACACCCGGTGCGCGCCGGTGTCGATGTCGATGGCGGTGACCTGGGAGCCGAACACCTGCGTGACGTAGAGATCCCGACCGGACTGCACGATGCCGTTGGCGCCCCACAGTCGGGCCGGACCGACGATCGGCTCGAACCGCCAGCCCGCCGCCACCTCGGCGACGGGTCCTGCGTACGCCTGCCAACGGTCCATGGCGATGCTCCCCCCACGTCGCTGCCCGGCGACGGCGCCGACGCTACCGGCGCGCGAGTCGCGTCACTCGACGAGCCGGCCGGCGCGCAGCGTCACCACCCGGTCGCCGACGGCCTCGGCATCGGCGACGTCGTGGGTCACCACGACGGCGGTCGTCCCCGAGGCCCGCAGGATCGAGCGAACCTCCCGGCGCAGCGCCTCACGCAGTTCGGGGTCGAGGGAGGCGAACGGCTCGTCGAGGAGAAGCACCTCGGGCCGGGGGGCGAGCGCACGGGCGAGCGCGACCCGCTGCGATTCGCCGCCCGACAGTTCGTGGGGCCGGCGGCGGGCGAACCCGTCGAGGCGGACCAGCGACAGCAGTTCGGCGACACGGGCGGCACGCTCGCGCCGGGCCACCCCGAACCCGACGTTGCCGGCGACGTCGAGGTGCGGGAACAGCGCGTGGTCCTGGAACACGAGCCCGACCCGGCGCCGCTCGGGCGGCTCGGTGGTCACGTCGCGGGTCCCGATGCGGATCGAGCCCGCCGAGACCGGGACGAGACCGGCGACGGCCCGCAACAGCGTCGTCTTGCCGGCGCCGCTCGGCCCGACGAGTACGAGCACCTCGCTGTCGGCCACCGTCAGGTCGACCCCGGTGAGCAGCGGGGCGACCCCCACCCCGCGCAGTTCGAGCCCGCTCACGCGACCATCTCCGCACCGCGTGCAAGCGCAACGAGCAGCACGGCGACACCGGCCGAGGCAAGCCCGGCAACGAGAAGTCCGGGCACGGCGGCCTGCTCCCACCGGGAGTCCGACGTCGCCTGCCAGACCCACACCGGGAGGGTGTCGACACCGAAGGGGCGCAGCAACAGCGTCACGGGCAGCTCCTTCACCACGTCGATGCCCACGAGCGCGGCCGCCACGACCACACCGGGGCGCACCAACGGGAGCTCGACGCGCAGCGCCACCGCAGCCGGGCCCGACCCGAGGGTGCGAGCAGCCTCGACCACCCGCTCGGGCACCTTGTCGGCACTGGCGGCGACCGCCGCGTGGGCGACGGCGACGTAGCGGACGGCCAGCGCGTACACGAGCACGCCGAGGGTGCCGGCCAGCGCCCAACCGCCAGGCCACCAGCCCTGGGCCTCGAGCCATGCGACGCACACGAGCACGCCGACCGCGACCACCGGTCCGGGGACTGCGTAGCCGGTGGTCGCGACCCGGGCGAGCAGGCGTGCCGCCCGGGCCCGGCCCGGTCGTCCGGCGAGCGCGAGCGCCGTGCCCGCCACCACCGTGACCACCACGGCGAACGAGACGACCACCAGCGAGTCGAGCAGGTGATCGACGACGCCGCCCGACACGGTGCGAGCCTGTCCGTCGGCCACCGTGGTCCACGCCCATGGGACGAGGCGCACGAGCGGCACCCCGATCGCCGCGACGAGGAGCATGACCGGGCCGGCCGCCACGGCGATCCCCCGCACACCGCGCACGCGCCGAGCGGCGACACCGGCGTCCCGACCGCCACGTTGGACGAACCGGGCCCGACCGCGAGCGAGGCGCTCGACCGTCACCAGCACGACCGCTGCGCCCACCAACACCGAGGCCAGTTCGGCGGCACCGTCGCGGTCGTCGAGGCCGAACCACACCCGGAACACCCCGTCGGCGACGGTCGTGACGTCGAACAAGCGCACCGTGCCGACATCGGTGAGCACCTCCATCGCCACGAGGGCGGCGCCGGCGGCGAGCGACGGCCGGGCCAAGGGGAGCACGACGCGCCACCACGCGGTCCACCGGGTGCAGCCGAGCGTGCGGGCCGCCTCGACGGTTCGGGCCGACTGCTCGCGCAACGCCGCCAGCGCCAGCAGGTACACGTACGGGTAGAGCGACGCCGTGAGCACCACCGCGGCCATGACGAGCCCCTGCCGACCGGTCACGTCGAGCCAGGTGAACCCACTGACGTATCCCGGCAACGCGAGGGGCAGGGCGAGCAACCAGCCGATCAGGCGCCGACCGGGAAAATCGTGCGCCGCCACGAGCCACGCGGCGGCCGTTCCCACCACGAGCGAGGCCACGACGACACCGACGGCGAGCACGGCGGTGGAGACGAGCATCTCGACGAGGCGCGTCTGCCACAGGTGCGACCAGGTGTCCGTCGACGGCTCCAGCAGCGACGCGACGACGACCACGACCGGCGCGGCCAGGACCGCCGCGCCCACGGCCGTCGCCGATACGCCCAGCGCCTTCATCGGTGGCCGGCGCGGTCCAGCAGCTTGACGGCCTCGGGCTGCAGTGCGCCGAAACGCTCGACGGCGATCGGGTCGCGGGTGTACGAGCCGAGCGCGGCGACCTCGGCCCGGGGGGCGACCGAGGCTGCGGCCGGCTCCTCGAAGTTCGCGTCCGCGAACGACCGTTGACCGTTCGTGGCGAGCCACTCGATCAACCGCTTGGCTCCGGACGGGTTCGGCGCATGGGTCGCGATCCCCGCCCCGCTGACGTTGACGTGGGTGCCGGGACCGTCGGTGATCCACACGACCTGCGCAAGGTCCTTGCCCTCCGAGCGCGCCCGCAGCAGGTAGTAGGTGTTCGTGACCGCGACGTCGCAGGTCCCGTCGGCCAGCGCCTCGAGGATCTTGGTGTCGGAATCGAGGTACGTCGGGGCGTTCGCCACCCAACCCTTCACGATGCGCTCGGCCGCAGCGACGCCCCCGTCGGCGATGAGCGCTGCGACCAGCGACTGCGTGTACGGGTGCGTCGCCGGCCGCAGGCACAGCTTGCCCTTCCACCGGGCGTCGCCGAGCGCAGCGTACGAGCGCGGGGCCTCGGCCTCCGGCACCCGCGTCGCACGCATCACGGTGCGGGCGCGTACCGACAGCGCCGTCCAGCGGTCCTGCGGGTCACGCAGGGCAGCGGGCACCGCAGCAGACACCACGCTCGACCCGAGCGGCGCGAGCAGCCCGTCGGTCGCGGCGAGCTCGAGGTTGGCGGCGTCGGCGGCGAGGTACACGTCGGCCGGGGTGTTCTTGCCCTCCGTCTTCAGGCGTTCGCGCAGCTCCGGGTCCCGGCCGGTGGTGAACCGCACGCCGATGCCGGTCTCGGCGCTGAACGCGCTGAACACCTGCTCGATCCCGTAGTGACGGCCGAGGTACACGGTGACCTGACCCGCCGACGTGCCGGTGGTGTCGCCCGACGACCCCCCGGCGCCGCACGCTGCGAGGACCGCCCCGGCTGCGGCGACGGTCGCAGCGGCTGCCAGGAAACCCTTCATCTTCATGTTCGGTATACCTAACATCGGCGAATTCCGTCGTCAACTCGCTGATCACCCCGTGGCTGCGCCCGTGAGCTCGGCCACCGAGTCCACGCCCCGTTCGGCGCACCACGCCACCAGTTCGTCCTGGATTCGCCAGCACGCCCGCGGATCGGCGAACGTCGCCGTGCCGACCTCCACGCACGACGCGCCGGCGAGCAGCAACTCGACGGCGTCGACCCCCCGGGCGACACCACCGACCCCGACGATCGGCACCTCGGGCAGCGCCCGGTGGACGTCCCACACGGCGCGCACCGCCACCGGATGGATGGCCGACCCCGACAACCCACCGCCACCGGCGCCGAGCACCGGGCGGCGCGACTCGACGTCGATCGCTAGGCCGAGCAGCGTGTTCACCAGCACCACGGCCTCGGCCCCTCCGGCGACCGCGGCTTCGGCGATGGCCGGCAACGACGACACCACGGCGGTCAGCTTCGCCCAGCGGGGTCGACCGGCGATCGCCGTGGCCGCCATCGCCTCCCGGGTCGCCTCCGGGGACTGGGCGAACATCCCGTGGCCCTTCAGGTTCGGGCACGACAGGTTCACCTCCACCGCGACGACGCAGGCCGGAGCGTCGGCGAGCATCGCTGCGGCCTCGGCGTAGTCGTCGAGGCTGCGACCCCAGATCGACACGACCACGCGCGCCCCGGCCGCCTCGAGTGCCGGCAGCTCCTCGGCCCACCATGCCTCGATCCCCGGGCCCTGCAGACCGACGGCGTTGAGCATCCCGGCCGTCGTCGGATGCAGGCGGGGCGCCGGGTTACCGGCCCACGGGTACGGCGCCAACGACTTCACGACCACGGCACCGAGCGCGCCGAGATCACCGTACGGGGCGAGCTCGGCGCCATGCCCGGCGGTGCCGGCGGCGGTGAGCACCGGGGCCGGCAGCCGGAGCGACCCCACCGCCACGGTGGTGTCCACCGGCGGGCCTGCGACCCGACCCCGGCGCCGCCTCATCGGCCGTGGTACTCCTGCAGCGAGCGGACCTGCAGCGGCGAGCGAGCCGCTTCGGCCACCCCACCGGCTGCCGCCAGCGCGGCTTCGACGGTGGTCAGGCAGCTCACCTTGTGGACGTTGGCGGCCTTGCGGATCTCCTCGCCGTCGGTGCGGTTCCCGCCGCCGCGCGGCGAGTTGACCACCAGCGCCACCCGACCCGTTGCGATCAGGTCGACCGCCGTCTCCCCGTCACCCGGCTCGGACATCTTGCGGACCCGGCCGTCGACGGTGAGCCCGAAGCGCTCGAGGTAGTCGGCCGTGCCCGTCGTGGCCATCACCGCGAGGCCCAGCTCCCGGAACCGCCGGGCGACCACGAGCCCGGCGGGCTTGTCCCGATCGGCCACCGACAGGAAGACCGCCCCTCCGGTCGGCAGCGTCGTCCCGGCCGCCGTCTCGGCCTTGGCGAAGGCCAACCCGAAGGTCGTGTCGATACCCATCACCTCGCCGGTCGAGCGCATCTCGGGCCCGAGTGCGGTGTCGACCTCGGGGAACCGGTTGAACGGCAGCACCGCTTCCTTCACGGCGACGTGGCCACCGTTGACCGGTGGCCGCAAGAGCCCCTCGGCGCGCAGCTCGGCGAGCGTTGCGCCGAGCATCACCCGCGACGCCACCTTGGCCAGCGGGACGCCGGTTGCCTTCGCGACGAACGGCACGGTGCGGCTGGCCCGGGGATTGGCCTCGATCACGTACACCTGGTTCTGGCGCACGGCGAACTGCACGTTGAGCAGGCCCCGCACGTCGAGTGCATGCGCGATCGCGGTCGTGTAGGCCTCGATGACCTCGACGACCCACGGCAGCAGCGTCGGCGGCGGGATCGCGCACGCCGAGTCCCCCGAGTGCACCCCGGCTTCCTCGACGTGCTCCATCACCCCACCGATCAGCACCTCGCCGGTGGCGTCGCGGATCGCGTCGACGTCGACCTCGGCCGCGTCCTCGAGGAACCGGTCGATGAGCACCGGCCGCTCGGCCGACAGCCCGCCCTCCTTGCCCAACGATCCGAACCCGGCGAGCTCGGCCATCGCGGCCCGCAGGGTGTCGTCGTCCTCGACGATCCGCATGGCCCGACCGCCGAGCACGTAGCTCGGCCGCACGAGCACCGGGTAGCCGATACGGCGGGTGATGGCGAGCGCCTCGTCGACGTCGGTGGCGGTGCCGCCGGGCGGCTGGGGGATGTGCAGCTCGGCGCACAGCGCGTTCCAGCGCTCCCGGTCCTCGGCCCGGTCGATCGACTCGGGGCTGGTGCCCGACACGAGCGCGCGGGGCAACTGACCCGACAGCTTGAGCGGCGTCTGGCCCCCGAGGCTCACCACGATGCCGGCGATCGTGCCCGACGCCGTCTCGGCCTCGATCACGTTGAGGACGTCTTCCCGGGTGAGCGGCTCGAAGTAGAGCCGGTTCGAGGTGTCGTAGTCGGTGGACACCGTCTCGGGGTTGCAGTTGACCATGATCGTCTCGAAGCCGGCGTCGCGCAGGGCGAAGCTGGCGTGGACGCAGCAGTAGTCGAACTCGATCCCCTGACCGATGCGGTTCGGGCCCGATCCGAGGATGATCACCTTCGGGCGATCCGAGGGCCGCACCTCGCTCTCGTCCTCGTAGGTCGAGTAGTGGTACGGCGTCTCGGCCGCGAACTCTGCGGCGCAGGTGTCGACGGTCTTGTACGTCGGCACGATCCCGTGGGCCGTGCGGGCCGCTCGCACCTCGTCCTCGGCGACGCCCCAGAGGTGGGCGAGCTGCGCGTCGGCGAAGCCGAGGCGCTTGATGCGCCGCCACGTCCGGCGGTCGAGCGCGCCGGGGCCGCCGGCGGCGACGACCTCGGCCCGGGCTTCGGCGATCATCGCCATCTGGTCGAGGAACCACGGATCGATGCGGCACGCCTCGTGCACCCGTTCGAGCGGGATGCCGCGCCGCAACGCCGCTTCCACCTGGAACAACCGCTCCGGGGTGGCGACGGCGCACCGGGCGAGCAGCTCGTCGTCGCCGAGCGCGTCGTACTGGGCCTCGGCCGGGTCGGCGTTGAGACCGAGCCGCCCCTGCTCGAGCGAGCGCAGCGCCTTCTGCAGGCTCTCGGTGAAGGTCCGCCCGATCGCCATGGCCTCGCCGACCGACTGCATCTGGGTGCCCAGCACCCCGGACGTGCCCGGGAGCTTCTCGAACGCCCACCGCGGCACCTTGGTCACGACGTAGTCGATCGTCGGTTCGAAGCTGGCCGGCGTCGCCCGGGTGATGTCGTTGGGGATCTCGTCGAGCGTGTAGCCGACGGCGAGGCGGGCCGCGATCTTGGCGATCGGGAACCCCGTCGCCTTGGACGCCAACGCCGACGAGCGCGACACGCGGGGATTCATCTCGATGACCACCTGCTCGCCGGTGGCCGGGTTCACGGCGAACTGCACGTTCGAGCCCCCGGTCTCGACCCCGACCCGGCGAATGCAGGCGAACGCGGCGTCGCGCATGCGCTGGTACTCGACGTCGGACAGGGTCTGGGCCGGGGCGACGGTGATCGAGTCGCCGGTGTGCACGCCCATCGGGTCGACGTTCTCGATCGAGCAGATGATCACGCAGTTGTCGGCCCGGTCGCGCATCACCTCGAGCTCGTACTCCTTCCAGCCGGCGATGGAGCGCTCGATGAGGATCTCCGAGATCGGGCTGGCGTCGAGTCCGTTCGCGGCGACGCGGCGGAACTCCTCCATCGTCGACGCGATGCCGGTGCCCCGGCCGCCGAGGATGAACGCCGGCCGGATGATGACCGGCAGGCCGATCCGCTCGACGACGGCGAAGGCCTCCTCGAGCGTGTGCGCGGTGCCCGACGGCGGCACGGCGAGGCCGATCTCGATCATCGCCTGCTTGAACCGCTCCCGGTCCTCGGCGGTGTCGATTGCCTCGGCGTTGGCCCCGATCAGCTCCGGGGTGCCGGGCACGCCGACGAGGCCACGCCGGTACAGGTCCATCGCCAGATTGAGCCCGGTCTGGCCCCCGAGGGTGGGCAGCACGGCGTCGGGGCGCTCTCGCTCGATGATGGCGGCGAGCACCTCGGGGGTGAGCGGCTCGACGTAGGTCCGGTCGGCGAAGTCCGGGTCGGTCATGATCGTGGCCGGGTTGGAGTTGGCCAGGATCACCCGGTAGCCCTCCTCCCGCAGCACCCGGCAGGCCTGGGTGCCCGAGTAGTCGAACTCGCAGGCCTGCCCGATCACGATCGGGCCGGAGCCGATGATCAGGATCGACGAGAGGTCGTCGCGGCGCGGCATCAGGCCACCCCCGCCTCGGGTGCGGGCAGACCGGCCGGCTCGTGGGCATCGACCGCGGTGACGGTGAAGCCGCTGCGGACCCGCCGTCGGGCCATGCGCTCGGCGAACCGGCCGAACAGGTAGGTGGCCTCGTGCGGTCCCGGGCCCGCCTCGGGGTGGTGCTGCACGGAGAACGCGTCGGCACCGCTCACTGCGATGCCTTCGCACACGCCGTCGTTCAGGTTCACGTGGGTCATGACCGCCTTGCCGGCCAGCGTGTCCGCAGCGACGGCGAAGTTGTGGTTCTGGCTGGTGATGTCGATGCGGCCGTCGGTGAGGTCCTTCACCGGGTGGTTGGCACCGTGGTGGCCGAAGGGCAGCTTGACCGTCCGGGCACCGATCGCGAGCGACAACAGCTGGTGACCGAGGCAGATCCCGAACACCGGCACGTCGCCGGCGAGCAGCCCCTGGATGGTGTCGACGGCACCGCCGACACACTCGGGATCGCCGGGGCCGTTGGACAGGAACACCCCGTCGGGCCGGCGGGCCAGCACGTCGGCGGCCGAGGTCGATGCCGGCACGACCTCGACGGTGCCGAGCGCGGCGAGGTGGCGCAGGATCGTGCGCTTGATGCCGAAGTCGTAGGCGACGATGCGGAACCCGCCCCCGTCACCGACGACGTAGGGCGCCCCCGTGGTCACCTGGGCGACGAGGTCGACGCCGCCGGTGCCCGGTTCGGCCGCAGCGGCGGCCCGAAGCGTGGCCGCATCGCCGGTGCCGAACGCGCCGGGCATCGCGCCGGCGTCGCGCAGGTGGCGGGTGAGGCGGCGGGTGTCGATCCCGGCGATCCCCGGCACCCCGTAGTGGCGCAACAACTCGTCGAGGTCGGCCGTGGCCCGGTGGTTGCTACGCCGTCGCGCCAGTTCCCGCACGACGATCCCCCGGCAGTACGGGCGCCGGGCCTCGAAGTCGGCGGCGGTCACGCCGTAGTTCCCGATGTGGGGGTAGGTGAAGGTGATGATCTGACCGGCGTAGCTCGGATCGGTGACGATCTCCTGGTAGCCCGACAGCGAGGTGTTGAACACGACTTCACCGGAGGCCGCGAGGGCCGGGGCCCCGATCGCCTCGCCTTCGAACACCTCACCGTCGGCCAGCACCAGTACGGCGTCGCAGGTGGCGCTCATGACGACCATCCTTGCATGATAATGCTCACCTCTGCATAGTCATTCATGAAGCTCACCGTTGCGGCTCGCCGTCCACGACCACGGCGACACCGCCGAACACCGTGTGGCGGACCTT
>JBILVB010000210.1:0-5922 GCA_044370695.1 Acidimicrobiales bacterium
ACCTCGTCGATCTTCGACCCGGCCGCGCGCCGCTACTCGTACTCGGTGATCGCCGAGGTGGCCGGGTTGACGGCGGGCGTGTTGGCCGGGTCGACGACCGCTCCCCGGTAACGCCGCGACCGGTCTCCGGTGTCGGGGTCGACCTCGCGGAACCCGTGCCTGCGGTAAAAGCGCTGTGCGTCGGTGTCGACGTCGTCGACGTCGATCTCGAGCTCTTCGACGCCCCGCCTCGCCATCTCCCGACGGATGCGGTGGATCAACGCACTGCCGAGACCGCGATCGCGATGAGCCGGCGCGACGTACAACTCGTCGATGAGCCCGACCGGACCCTCGAACCACACGTTGGGCCGAAGCGACACGACCGCCAACCCGACCGCCGGGTCGCCGACGAGCAGGACCAGGAGTGCCGGATGCTCGGCGAGACGCTGAAGTCGGGCGGCGAGGATCTCGGTCCCTGGCGTCGGCGTGTCGAACTCGCGGTTGAACGCATCGAGGAGCCGAGCCGCCTCGGTGGCGTCGGCCGAGGTGGCGACGCGCACCGACGGCTGCACGGCTCCCATGGGGCGTCCGATCAGGCCCCGTTGCGGCTGGCGACGTGCCGCTCGGTGGCGGCCGCGACGGCCCGCTCCACGCGATCGCCGAGCGACTCCCACTCGCTGATCGCCCGGTTCTCGGCGACGACCGGCCCACGCGCGAGACCCTGGAAGCGAGGCTTCACGTAGCGGGCGAACAGCTCGTAGTGGCGTTGCGTGGCGGCCGGGTTGGCCCACTCGTGGTGCATCAGGAGGTAGGCACCGAACCCGCCGTTGGACTGCGCGTCGAGCCGCTCGATCTGGCGGATGGCGTCGTCGGGGGTGCCGATCACGCCGAGGCCGGACTCGTTCACCCAGGCGATGCGCTCCTCGAACGTCTCGCCTGCGGCCCGGAAGTGGGGGACCGCGAGGATCTTCTGGGTGTAGTGGGCCCAGTCGTCCAGGCCGAACCGGACGTCCTCGATGGCCTGCTCGCGGGTCTCGGCCAGGTGCATCGGTCCGACGAGGCGCCACGAGCGCCGATCGGCGACCTGGCCGAACTCGGCGGCGCGCTCTTCCATGACGTCCCAGTGATGGGCGAGCACGTCGAAGCCGCCCGCGGCCGTGGCGCCGATCGACAGCAATCCGAGCCCGTGGCGGCCGGCGATGCGCGGCCCGGTGGGGGAGGCGATGGCGGCGACCGCGATGTCGAAGTCGCTGTAGGCCCGGTACTGGGTCTGGGCGTCGACGAGGTGGTAGCGGCTGTTGCGGTGGTTGACGACCTCACCGTTCAGGAGCCGCATCAGCACCTCGGTGTCCTCCTCGAGCGCGAACCGCTGGTCCTCGATCGAGATGCCGAGCATCGCTGCGTCACCGGGGAGCGCGCCCGGCCCGAGACCGAGCATGAACCGGCCACGCAGCAGCTGGTCGCAGAACAGGGCTCGGTCGGCCACCAGCAGCGGGTTGTGGTACGGCAGCGACAGCACGCCGGTACCGAGCTTGATGTGGCGGGTCTGCGGCGCGCAGTAGGTGATGAACAGCATCGGGTCCGGGATGATCTCCGTCCCCGCCGAATGGTGCTCACCGATCCAGGCCTCGTCGTAGCCGAGCCGGTCCAGCAGTTGGATCACCTCCAGATCCCGCTGCAGGGCGTAGATCGGGTCCTGGCCGGCCGGGCAGTGGAACGGTGCCATGAAGATGCCGAAGCGCATCGTGGTGCCTCCCCCTCAGAGGTGTCTCGGTTGTGGGGGGCACCCCGGACGCTAGCTCGTGTGCTCGCACTACGGTGCGGGTGCCTGCGGGGTCGGTCGGGGGGGGAGCGGATCTGCGCCGGCGGCGGTGAGGCGGTGCCCGAAGCGATGCGCGACGCAGCAGCGATGATCGACGGCCACGACATCCCACTCGACGGCGGGCGCTCGCCCGCCTCTGACCGCAGGAGGTCCGCTCCCATGGCCTACACGCTTCAGCAGCTGTCCGACATGCAGCAGATACGCGACGCGACGCTGCGCTATTGCCGGGGCGTCGACCGGCTCGACGAGGAGCTGATGAAGTCGGCGTACTGGCCCGAGGCCGCCGACCACCACGGCAACTTCGTGGGGAATGCGCACGAGTTCTCGGCCTACTGCATGCCGGCGCACCGTCGGTGGCAGTGGACCATGCACTCGATCTTCAACCACACGATCGAGCTCGACGACGACGGGATCCATGCCCGAGGTGAGCTGTACAACGTCACCTCGATGGCCCGGGCCGACACCGGTGCGATCGACACCTGGTACGGCCGCTACCTGGACGCCTACGAGAAGCGGGGCGACGAGTGGCGGATCATCGACCGGGTCTGCGTCCACCACGGCACGCAGACCGTGACCGATCCCGTCGCTATGGACATCACGACGACCACGTTCCGCCAGAACGACTTCGACCGTCCGAGCAGCGGCAGGCGGGTGGGCCCGTGAGCACCTCGGCCGGCGGGGTGCCCACCCGGCTCCTGTACGACGTCGCGATCCCCGAGGTCACCTATCGGGGCCGCACCGTGCCGATGCGCGCCCGATTCGGACTGGCGCAGTACGGCGGTCAGCTGATCGAGTCGATCGCCACCGATCCGGATCAGCGATCGAGCCGGGTGGCGTTGTCGATCAACTGCCGCAACAGCGCCGCGAGCAGCTTGCGGTCGCGTGCGCTGATGCCGGCGTGGAGCGCGGCGCGGATCTCGGCGTGCCGGCGGTCGAACCGTGCCGCCAGGTGCACGCCGGCGGCGGTGAGCGTGACGCGCCACACCCGCCGGTCCTCGGGGTCCGCGACCCGACGCACGATGCCCCGGGCTTCGAGCGCGTCGACGAGCGTCCCGGCCGACGCCCGGCCGACGTGCAGGCGGCGCGCGAGTTCGCTCTGGGTGAGTGGACCGCGGGCGGTGAGGTTCGCGAGCGCGCCGGCTTCGGACATGTTGAGGTCGAGCTCGACGAGGCTGCGGTCGAACGCGCTGCGCACCTCCCGGGCGGCCAGCACCACGAGCGCCTCGAGTTGATCGGCGGTGTCGTAGGCCGGGACCGAGGAGCCGATGTCCGCAACGCTGCGCACGATCAACCCTCGCACGGTCGGTCGCTTGGGGCCCAACTGTATGGCGCCATACACTCTCGGATGAGGCCGGGCTCGCCGTGCGCCCGCAGTCGAGGGGAGCGGTCATGGGTGAGACCGATCTGGTCCGTGGTGCCGAGTTGGTCGGCCGGGCGTTGGCCGACCAGGGCGTGACCGACCTGTTCTTCATGATGGGCATCGGTGGCCCACACTCGCCCGCGGTGCGGTCGTGCCTCGATGCCGGCATCGCCGGCTACTACGTGCGCCACGAAGAGGGCGCGGCGATGGCCGCCCACGCCTACAGCCGATTGGCCAAGCGGCCCGGCGTCTGCTGCACCCCGCTCGGCCCGGGCACCACGAACGCCGTCACCGGGTTGATGAACGCCTTGCTCGATGCGTCACCGGTCGTGCTCATCGCCGGTGGACCCAACCGGGGCGACTGGGGCCTCGAGGCGTACCAGGAGCAGGACCAGATGGCCGTCATGCGCCCGGCCTGCAAGCGGGCGTTCCGGGTGGAGCTCGCTCGCAAGATCCCCGAGACGCTGGCCATCGCCCTCCACGAGGCCAATACCGGTCGCAAGGGCCCCGTGTACGTCGAGATCGCAGGTGACGTGCTCACCGAGAAGGTCGATGCGTCCCGCCTCGCCTGGCCGAAGCGGATGCCGGCCACGGCCCGGCCCGCCGCCGCCCCTGACGACCTCGACGCCATCGCACGGCTGGTCGCGCAGGCCGAGCGGCCGTTGCTGCTCACGGGGAGCGGCATCGTGTGGTCCGACGCCGCCAGCACCCTCCTGGACGTCGTCACCGCCACCGGCTTGCCGATCGTCACCACGCCCCAGACGCGTGGGGTGGTGCCCGAGGACCACCCGCTCGCGCTGGTGGCCTCCCGCAACCGGGCCCAGCGGGAGGCCGACGTCGTGGTCGTGGTCGGCACGCGGGCCAACTGGCTCAACGGCCATCTGCGCCCGCCCCGGTTCTCACCCGACGCC
Source organism: Acidimicrobiales bacterium (assembly GCA_044370695.1). Classification (GTDB taxonomy): domain Bacteria; phylum Actinomycetota; class Acidimicrobiia; order Acidimicrobiales; family Ilumatobacteraceae; genus JBEIFW01. The sequence goes on from JBILVB010000210.1 coordinate 4,073, forward strand.
CGCTTCGTCGTGGCCAACGTGGACCCGAACGAGATCGGTCGGGGGGTGGTGCCCGCCGTCGGCGTCGTCGCCGACGCCGGCGTGTTCCTCGGCCAGCTGCGCGACGAGCTCGCCGAGCTCGGCGGGATCAGCGACGCGGCCCGCGCGTGGATCGGGCAGCTCGTCGATCTCGACGCGAGCAAGGAGCCGGACCGGGTCACGCTGAGCGACCGGGTGCCGATCGATCCGAACCGGTTCTGCGAGGAGATCCGTCGGGTGCTCCCTCGTGACGCGGTCGTGATCGTGGACGGGCACGAGACCCTGGAGTTCGTCCGCCGCTGGATCCCGAGCCTGTCGGAGGCGAACTACCTCACCTCGGGACCCAACGGCTGCATGGGGGTCGGTGTCCCGTTCGCGCTCGGCGCCGCGGTCGCCGCGCCGCAGCGGCCGGTGTTCGTGATCATGGGCGACGGCGGGTTCGGCTGGCACGGCATGGAGTACGACACCCTGATCCGCCACGAGCTCCCCGCGGTCGGGATCGTGTTCAACAACGCCGGGTTCACCGGGCGGCCCGCCGCGATGGGTACCGGTCGCGAGCTCGGCTTCCAGCGCTACGACCTGATGGTCGCTGGCTTCGGGGGGCACGGCGAGTTCGTCGAACGACCCGGCGACATCGCGCCGGCGCTGCAACGGGCGATCGCCTCGGGCAAACCGGCGCTGGTCAACATCTGCGTCGACCCCGACGCGCAAGCCGCCGGCGGGTTGCTCGGTGCGCTCGGTTCGGAGAAGGCCGGCAAGCAGTAGCCCGGTCGAAAAATGCGGTCCTCCCGTGACCGGTACCCTCGGGTGATGTCCGACGAACGTGTCTCCGTCACCCGCCGTATCGCTGCGCCAGCCTCGGCGATCTACGCCGTCGTGTGCGACCCGGCCGGCCACGTCCGCATCGACGGCTCCGGGATGCTCGAAGCGGCCCCGGACGCCCGACCCGTCGGCGCCGTAGGGGACACCTTCGACATGGACATGGACCGGGCGCCGCTGAACGACGTCCCGGGCCTGGGCAAGTACCGCGTGCGCAACACCGTCACGCGCCTCGAGCCCGACCGGCTCGTCGAGTGGACCGTCGGCGCCGTGGACAAGCCACCGCTCGGCCACGTCTACGGCTGGCAGCTCGACCCGGTCGACGCCGAGCACACCGACGTCACCAACTACTGCGACTGGACCGACATCGTCGACGCGTTGCGCGCCAGCGGCCGTACCTGGCCGATCGTGCCGGTGTCCATGCTCGAGCAGAGCGTCGCGAACCTCGAGCGGATCGTCACCGGCGCCTGACGGCGGGGACGCATCACCGCCTCGATCGCGCCTGGGTGATCCCCACCGTGCGTGACCGGCAGCGGGGGCGTCGCACGACGGTGCGCGGTGCCACCGCGCAATACACAGGCGGCGGGCCGAATTCCACAAGTCGTCCACTTGCGGTCCACAACGCACGGGTGTTCGAGTTCGATGGTGGCTCGCGACGTCGCTCGGTGGGAGTGGTTCGACGTCGACCGAGGGGTGCTCGGCGAATTTGCCGGGCGTCCCGTGCTCTCGGTGCGTCGCCGGGCGGGCGGCCTCCGGGTGTACCTCGAGCTCGCTCCTGCCGGGCGGGTCGACGTCTCGTCCCAGCCCGGCGCCGTCGTCGCCGTCGTCACCGACCGCGCCCGCGCGCTCGGACTGCCCACCGCCCAGGTCGGCTCGGCGTTGGCGACCGAGCTCGTCGGGCTCGCCGCCCGCCTGGGCGCCCCGGTGACCCCCATGGGCGGCCTGCTCGGCATCACGGGTTCCCTCACCCACCCGCTCCTCGGGCAGCTCTACGCGCTCGGCGCCGAACCGCT
>JBILVB010000211.1:0-5905 GCA_044370695.1 Acidimicrobiales bacterium
TGAGCCGCTCGGCGACGGTGGCGAGCACGAGGTCGCCGGCCACGTGCCCGAAGGTGTCGTTGACCTCCTTGAACCGGGTCAGGTCGATGATCACCAGCGCGAACGGCCGACCCGCCTGGAACCGGGAGCGGAGTTCGGCCGTGAAACCGCGCCGGTTGGCGAGCCCGGTGAGGGCGTCGGTGTGGGCGAGCCGTTCCCGCTCGGTCGACTCGGAGCGCAGGCGCTCGATGAGGCGGGCGTTCTCGAGGGCGACGGCGGCCTGGTTCGCAATGGCGCCGAGGACGGTGGCGTCGGTCCGTCCGAAGTGGTCGAAATCGCTCTGGTGGTGCTCGATTGCCAACGCCCCGATCGTGCGGGTGCCGAGGCGCAATGGCACGACGACGTGGTCCGGGGTGACGACGGCCTCGCTCGTTCCGGCCGCCACGTCGTCCAGCGCCGTCGGTGCCTCGGCCGAACTGCGTTGGCCCAAGGTCCAGGTCCGGGAGCCCCCGTCATCGTCGAGCAGAACGATGCTGCTGTCCGTCGCGCGGACGATCTCGGCGGCGCCGGCCATCGCTGCTTCGACCCCGGATTCGAGCGAGCCGGACTCGGCGAGCCGGGATCCGAACCCTTGGAGCTGTTCGAGAGTCTTGCGCCGTTCGGCCAAGCGGAGGTAAGAGCGCGACCAGGCGAGCACCACCAGCATCGGCGGGCCGAGCAGCACCAGAGTGGTGGGGTCGTACTCGGCCAGCTCGACGCTGGCCAACGCGAGGCAGCTGACGCTCGCAGCGCTCGCCAGGGAGATCGCCAGCATGCGACCCAGCGCAGGACCGGTGCCGGCGCGCCCGAACTGCGCCCGGACGGCGACCCAGATCGCCACCATGTCGAGCGTCATCATGGCCATGGTGGCCAGGAGCGCGCTCAGCCACCACCGCCCGCTACCCGGCGCGGCGCCGCCAGCGGCGACGGCGAACAGCGTCAGTCCGGTCATGGTGTCTGCAAAGGAGAGCGCCAGGTTGAACAGCGCCTTCGACAGTGGCCGACGCCTCGGTTCGAGAGCGATGGCCCCGACCGCTGCGAGCAGGCGGGCGCCGGCGACTGCTGCGGGAGGCATCGACGCGAGCGCAACGATGAACGGCCACTCCGACATGGTCAGCGTCACCGTGTCCGTCCGGGACTCGATGTGCACCTCGAGTCGGTCGACGACGACGAACGCCGCCGTGAACACGGCAATGCCGAGCGCACCGTCGATGGAGAATGGGCGGTTGACTGCTTCGGCCGTGTCCGTGTGGACCACCGCCCACCAAAGCACGCTGCCAGCGGCTAGGAGCCCACCGATCCACGCAGCAAGGAGCGGGTGTGGCCACCCCGACTGCAGGCGTGAGCCGGACACGTTCGTAGCCTAGGCCCCTGCCTATGACTGAGACGTCAGGACCAGGCGAACGCGGACCACTTCCCGCCCGACCACTTCCCACCGGACCAGGAATCGGCAGACCACTTGCCGCCGGACCACTTGCCGCCGGACCACTTGCCGCCGGACCACTTGCCGCCGGACCACTTGCCGCCGGACCACTTGCCGCCGGACCACTTGCCGCCCGACCATTTCCCGCCGTCCCACTGGGGAAGTGACTCCCCGGGGGCGAGTGTCCAAGCCGAACCGAACCAGGTGGACGACCAGGTGGCGACCGGCACGCCGGCCGTGGTCGGGGTCCCGGTGTACTGCCCGCCGAGCCATCGCCCGCCGTCCCAGGAGGTGCCGGCCGTGGCTTGCGCAGCCCAGCCGGTCACCGAGCGGCCCTGCACGTCGATCTCGCCCTGCAGAGCGACGTCGTCGACGACCAGGGTGCCGTCCACCCGTAGGGCCTCGAACGGGGCCGTGCCCGTCGTGGCGTCGATGCTGGCGGTGACGTTCCGGGGTGCGGCCTTTCGGAGCCGATCGGCGTGGACGACGGGGACGCTCTCGAGCACCTGACCGCGCCGGGCCGCCCAGGTGGACGACACGAGCATGTCCTTGACCTGCGCCGGCGTCGCCGACGGGTACCGGTCGACGAGTTGAGCCGCGAGCCCGGCGACGATGGCGGCGGACTGCGACGTGCCGCTGCCCCGCACGAGCCGGTCGCCCGACGTCGTCGTCGCCGCATCGACTGCGCTGCCCGGCACGCGCAGGCCGGGCACGTCCACCCCGGGCACGAACACGTCGGGCACTCTCGCAGCGGTGCCGCGGTCGGAGAACGCTGCCACCGTCCAGTTGCGTACGTCGGCGCTGCCGGTGGGGTCGGCGGCGCCAACGGCGATCACGTCGGGGTTCCGGGCGGGATAGGCGAGGTCGATGGCGGTGGTGCCGTCGTTCCCGGCCGCGGCCACGACCACGATCCCGGCGGCGAGCGCCCGGGCCACGGCGTGGCTGAGCGGGTCCGTGGCTGCCGGTGAGGTGCTCGTGGTGCCGTAGGGGAGGGCGAGCACGCGGATGTTCAGGCCCAAGTGCGTGCGGTACTGGACGGCCCAGTCGATCGCCGCGACCACCTGGGTCACGTCGACGGCGCCGTCGGCCGAACCGACCTTGAGGTTCACCACGCGGGCGCCGGGCGCCATCCCGGCGAACCCACCGGCCCGGGGCAGGCCGTCGCCGGTGGTGGTGTTGCCGTTGTTGCCCCGGCAGGTCGCCGGCGCCCCGACGCCGGGGTCGCGGCCGTTGATCAACGAGGCGAGGTGGGTGCCGTGACCGAACAGGTCGAGCCCGGCGGGGATTCCTACCTGGGCGTCGAAGGAGAGGTCGGGCCCGGCGTAGCGCAGCCCGGTGCCGGCGACGGGGCTGATGCCCGTATCGATCAGGGCGACATCGATGCCGCTGCCGTCGAAGCCGCAGGCCCACAGGTCCCGGCTGCCGGCATAGGCCGCAATGGTGTCGAGCGCGGCGATGGCGGCAGCGTCGTCGGCGGGCGCTGCCGATGCGGGGAGAACGGCGCTGGTCGCAGCGCTGGCAACGGCTCCGAAGGCGATGATCCCGGCCGCCCGCCGCCAAGTCGCCACGCTACGTGTTTTCTTGACCACTTCTTGACGGTAACACCAATCAGACTCCCCGGAAAGAGTCCATAGTCCGATCGGTTCATTTGCCGGAGCTGCTCGGTCCCGGGGCGGTGTGGGCCGTTCAGCGCTGGTAGTCGCCGAGGAAGGCTTCGAACTGGGTGGCCGGCATCGGGCGACCGAGGAGGTAGCCCTGGGCCTGGTGGCAGCCGAGCGACTCCAGGATGTCCCAGGTGCCCTGGCTCTCCACGCCCTCGGCCACGGTGGAGATCGACAGATTGGTCGCCAGGCCGATCACCGTGCGGGCGATCACGAGATCGCTGTGGTTGGTCTCGAGATCGGACACGAAGCACTTGTCGATCTTCAGCTCGCGCACGGGGATCCGCTTCAGGTAGGCGAGCGAGGAGTAGCCGGTGCCGAAGTCGTCGATCGAGAGCCGGACCCCGAGCTGGTCGAGCCGGGCGAGCACCTGGGTGGTTCGCTGCGGGTCGCGCATGATGTCGGTCTCGGTGACCTCGAGTGTGATGCGGGCCGGATCGACGGCGTGCTGCTCCAGCAGCGCCCCCACCCGCTGCGGGAGGGAGTCGTCGGCGAGGTTGGCGACGGAGACGTTCAACGACAGGCCGAGGTCGAGCCCGTCGCGGACCCACCGACCGGCCTGGCCGATGCCGCGGCGCAGGACGGTGTCGGTGAGCCGGTTGATCAGACCGGTCTGCTCGGCCAGGGTCACGAACTCGTCGGGGGGCACGTAGCCGAGCTCGGGGTGGTTCCAGCGCAACAACGCTTCGGCACCCGTGAGCCTGCCGGTCTCGAGGTTCGCCTTGGGTTGGTAGAACAGATCGAGGTCCTCGTCGGCCTCGAGTGCGTGGCGCAGGTCGATCGCGAGCCGGTGCCGCCGATTGGTGGCGCGTTCCTTGGCGGCGTCGAACACCTGGATCGGGCGCGACAGGTCTTCCTTGGCGGCGTAGAGCGCGACGTCCGCGTGATGCATCAGGGAGCGATCGTCGCTGCCGTGGTCGGGTGCACAGGCGATGCCGATCGAGGCCGACACCATGACCGAGACGCCGTCGTGCTGCACCGGTCGCTCGATGGCTTCTCGGGCCCGGCGGGAGAAGTCGAACGCGTCGGTGCTGCCCGCGCCGTCGAGGAGCACGGCGTACTCGTCCCCGCCGAGGCGAGCGGCCACGTCGGTCGCCCGGGTCAGGCTCCGCAGCCGGTCGGCGACCGCGCTGATCACACGATCTCCGGCGGCATGGCCGAACGTGTCGTTGACGTCCTTGAAGCGGGACAGGTCGATCATGACCAGCGCGAACCGGCGCCCGGTTGCGGCGTGGCGCTCCGTGGCGGCGCGCAGCGCGGCGGTGAATCCACGCCGGTTGGCGAGGCCCGTGAGGGCGTCTTGATGGGCGAGGCGTTCCCGCTCGTGCGACTCGTCGCGCAGGCGGTCGATGAGCCTGGCGTTCTCGATGGCGACCGCCGCGTGGTTGGCGATGGCGCCCAGCACGGTGGCGTCGTCGTGGTCGAACTCACCGTCGGCGCCGAGCCGTTGCCGGACGCGCAGCACGCCGAGCTGGCGCTCCCCGAGCACCAGCGGCACGCTGACGTGGTCCGGCGTCGTCAGCGTCGCTTCTGCGGACGCAGCGGTCCCGACGCTCTCCACCGCCGGCTCATCCACCTCGACGATCGTGCCGGCCTCGCCGTCGTAACGCAGCAGGCGCGTAGAACCGTCCGAGTCCAGCAGCACGAGTTCGGCGCTCGCCGCGCGCGTGATGTCGGCGGCGTCGCGCAGGGCGGCCTCGACGCTCGCGTCCACGCTCGTCGAGGCCGCGACGCGAGAGCTGTAGGTGTGCAGACGCCCGAGCACCTGTTGGCGTTGGGCCAACCGCAGGTACGAGCGGGAGGAGTAGAGCAGGAGCGCGACCGGGGGGGCGAGCAGCAGGGCGGCGGCCGGATCGCTGACGAGCAGCGACGCGATCACGAGCCCGAGGCAGACCACGCCGAGTACCCCACCGATTTCGACCGGAAGGATTCGAGCGGAAGCGGAGAACCCGACGGTGCCGCCGTGGATGCGGATGACCGACGCAACGGCGAGCCACGAGAGCACACCGACGATCGCCACTGCGATGAGCACCGCCACCCAGCCCCGGTAGGACGTCACCGGGTTGCCGCCCGCCACGAGACCGGCGATGGCGGTACCCGCTGTCGCCTCGGCGGAATAGAGCATGACGTTGAAGGCGATCTTGCGGGGGTCGCGTTGGTCGCGGCGAAGCTCGTCGAAGCCGCCACCGAGGATGCGGCTCACGACGACCACCGCCGGTCCGGCGACCACGAGGGCGACGGCGAAGACCAACTCCGACAGGTCGATGGCGATCGAGTGTTTGTCCGTCTCGATGTCGATCGAGTGTCGACCGATGACGACGTAGGCGGCGGTGAGGGCGACCAGTGCGATCGGCCAGCTCAGGTCGATGACGGTCGGCATGGGCTCGGTCAGTACGAGGACCCCGATGGCCGTCGTGGCGAGCAGGCCGAGTTGGGCGAGCAGCGCGGAGAAAGCGCGACCGGACGACGTCGACGGCTGGGCCGCCGACGTCGTGTTCCCGGGCGCATCCGCGCTGGGTTCGGTCACCGGTCGCACCTCACGACCAACTCGCACTCGACCAGTCGGCTGAACCACGCCAGCGCAGGCCATCCCAGCTGGTGCCGCGCCAGCGCAGGCCATCCCAGGCCACACCGCGCCAGCGCAGGCCGCTCCAGGTGTCGCCGCGCCAGCGCAGGCCGCTCCAGGCATCGCCTCTCCAGCGCAGGCCGTCCCACGTTCCCTGGAAGCCGGTGACCTGAGACCACGGCGCACCGGCCCACGACGACGCCCACGGCGCCACCGGCACACCCGTCGACGTCGGCG
>JBILVB010000063.1:0-19573 GCA_044370695.1 Acidimicrobiales bacterium
CAACGCCTTCGCCGAGGTACTGGCCGAGTGGCGCAGCCGCGGGCTGCCCGGGATGGAGCTCACCGGCGCCGAGCCCTGACCGCCGCCGGGGCGTCGGCGGCTCAAACCCCGGCAGAGGTCCCGGACGGGGTGAGACCCGGACCGGCTCGGCGCAGCGCCCAATCGACGAGCGGGCCGGTCATGGCCGTCGTGATCAACGCCATGAGCACTCCGCCGACCTGCATCACGGGCGTCAGCACGCCGCTGTTGAGGCCCTCGAGCGCCACCACGAGCACGAGCAGACCCCGGCAGTTCATCAGCACGCCGATCACGTTGCCTTCACCCCAGCTCAGGCCGCCGAGCCGTCCGAACAGCAGGCCTCCGCCCCACTTGGCGACGACGCCGGCGACGAGGAACAGGGCGAGGCCGACGAACGCCGAGCCGGTCAGCTTGGTCATGTCGGTCTGCAGGCCGGACACGGCGAGGAAGATCGGAAGGAACACGGCGATCACGATGTCGGAGAGCCGTGACCGCAGTTGCGGCAACAACTGCGGTCGAGCGGGCATGACCGTTCCGGCGATGAACCCGCCCAGGATCACGTTCACCCCGATCCGATCGGCGGCGTAGCCGAAGGCGATCGCCACGGCGACGAACACGACGAACTGGGTCTGCCCGAGGGGCGCTCCGTTCGCGAGGCCCCCCGAGAATCGCGCGAGCAGTGGGCGAACCACGGCGAAGGCGACGACGAGCAGCACGACGAGCCCGAGCAGCCGCAGGGCGTGTGACGATGCCGCCTGCTCCCGGGCCACGCCCCGGGCGACGCCGAGCAGGAGGAACATCAGCGTCGTCACCACGGCGGCGACGGCGAGCGCCGTCGTCGCCATCCTCGTCTCGGTCAGGCCCTTCTCCTGCAGGATCCGAGCCGCCACGGGGAAGGCCGTCACCGACAGCATCGCCGCGATCATCAGGATGAAGGCGATCTCGGACGGACGGCGGGCGGGATCGGCGAAGTTGCCCGTGAACACCTCGCCGAACAGCACCGCCCCGACCGGGAACCCGGCGAGGACCGGCACGACGACCACGCCGACACCGACGGCCACCACGGCGCGGATCCGGCCCTTGAGCTTGGAGAGGTCGAGTTCGAGCCCGACGAGGAACATGAACAACAGCAAACCGATCTGGCCCAGGATCCCGAGAACGGAACGGGCCTGCACCGGGAACAGGCAGTCGGTGATACTCGGGCCGGCTGCGCCTGCGGCCAGCGATCGGTCACAGGCGAGGACTCCCCACGGGTTGTCCCAGGAGAACACCTTCGGCCCGAGCAGGCTCGGGCCGAGGAGCACCCCGGCCACGATCTCCCCCACTACCCGGGGCTGCTTCAGCCGCACGAACAAAGCGCCCACGAGGCGGGCCGCCACGAGGATGATCGCGATGTCGAGCAGGACGAACGCGAGCACCTGATCGCCAGGAAGGCTGGGGGGCTTGGCCTGCGCAAGGACGGTCAGTGTGATCATGACGCCTTCCCCTCTTCCGATGCCTGGGCGGTTCGATTTGCCAACGACAGTTCGGCGAGCGGACCTCGTTCCCCGAACGACGAGCGGACCACGACCAATGGTTGGCGGGTGCCGAGCAGCTCCCGCTCGACCTTCGCGTCGATGCCCTCGGACAGCGGTTCGATGCGAACGTCCGGTTCGCCGTGCGTCGGGACGACGGTGACGCCAGCCCGTTCGAAGGCGGTCGTCACCTGGACCGCGGAGCGGCCACCCCCGGTCACGGACAGCGAACCACCGAACCCGCGGATCGCCCGGACCGCGAATTCGGCCGCGGCGTCGGTCCCGCTGCTCGTCACGGCGATCGATGCCGGCGACCAGGTCTCGGGCGGGCGGGCGATCACGGCGACGTCCGCGGTCGAGTGGGCCAGCACGGCGTCGACCATCGCCCGTTGGGTCTCGTAGTCGGAGCCGGGATCGGGGAACCGGACGAGGACCAGGTCGGCCCCCGCCTCGCCGACCGCGGCGGCGCTGTCCGCAGTCGGGTCGGCCGATCGGCGACTCGTGACGTTCACCGGTACCCCGCCGTCGAGCCCGGCGCGCCGTGCCTCGTCGGCAACCCGAAGCGCCTCGAGCGTGCCCGACAACGGGGCGGAGGCCGGTTGGAGGAGGGTCACCACCGTGTCCCGGGACCCGAGAGCCGTCGCCAGGCCCGAGAGCGGCCCGACGTCCTCGGGACGGCTCGTGACGACGTGCACCCGGTAGCCCCGGGCCCGGGCCGCCCGAGCGCGTTCGGCCTCGGCGATGTCACGTTGCAGGATCCGATCCGGGTACACCAAGCGCAGTAGCGGTCCAGCCATCACCGTCGTGGTCAGCGCGGCGAGCACCAACATCGTGAACACCTGCTCGTCGAACACGCCGACCGTGAGGCCGATCCGCATGATCACGAGTTCCGCCAACCCCCGGGTGTTCACCAGGACCCCGACGGCCAGGCACTGACGCCCGCGCACGCCCGTGACGCGTGCCGCCGTGGCGCCTCCGACGAGCTTGCCGGCGCTGGCCACGAGCAACACGGCGAGCGCCGGGAGCACGTTCTGCGCACCGAGACCCTTGACATCGACGCCGAGGCCGGTCACGACGAAGAACACCGGCAGCAGCAGCCCGGTCGCGACCGGCTCGAAGCGTTCCTGCAGCGCAGCCGCCAAGCGACCATCGGTCCCGCGGGGGAACGACGCGCCGAACAGGAAGGCGCCGAGGAGCAAGGCGAGTCCGATGAACTCCGTGGCGAACACCGACACCATCAGCCCGATCACCGCGACCGCTTGGATGCCGAGGGTCAGCCCGTCGCGGTCGAAGGCCACGGCGATCGTTCGCCGCAGCAGAGGCCGGCCGACCAGGAACAACGACCCGATGATCAACGCCAGGCCACCCAGCGTGACCGGCACCGAGGCGAGTCCCCCGGCCGTCGCGATCGCCAGGACGCCGGTGAGTATCGCGAACGTGACCACGTCGTCGATCGCAGCCGACGACACGAGCATCATCCCGAGCGGGATCCGAAACAGCCCGCGATCGGTGAGCACGCGAGCCAGGATCGGGAACGCCGTGCCGCAGATGCACACCCCGATGAACGTGGCGAACCCGATGAACCCGACCGCCTTGCCGCCGACGACGTCGTGGTCCGGGTGGAGCAAGGGACCGAGCACCACCGTACCGAGGACGAACGACAACAGGATGGACGACAACGACACCGTCGCCGCCCGCCGACCGTTCGAGCGCAGGACCTTCGGGTCGATCTCCAGCCCGATCAGGAACATGAAGATGACGAGGCCGAACTCGCTGAGGATCCGCAGGTACGGGCGGATCTCCAGCGGGAACAGCACCGCCGGGAGGTCACCGGGGAGTAGACCCAACAGGCTCGGGCCGAGTGCGATGCCGGCGACGATCTCGCCGATGACCGCGGGTTGACCGACCCGCCGGAACAGGCTCCCGACCACTCGGGCGACCACCAGCACGACCGCCAGCGCAAGGAAGGTGCGCGCAGCGAGTTCGCCGGGATCGGTCACGGCGAGTTCGCGTCAGACCGGGACGCGAACGCGGATGTCACCCTGCCGGCCACTGCTGAGCACGATGGTGAACGGGACCTGGTCGCCATCGCGCACGCCCCGGACGGCCTGGCAGTACGACTGCAGCGTTCCGTTGAGCTCCTTGCCGTCGACGGCGACGAGCACCACCGGCTCGGTCCCGAAGCCGGCGTTCGCGGCCGGCGATTCAGGCGTGGCGAACGGCACGATGATGCCGCCGTCGACGACGGGGAGGTCGAAGTCATCGAAGTCGCGCTCGGTCGTCGGATAATCGAACGACATCCCCGTGTAGAAGATCGACTTGCCCGTCCGCAGCCGGCCGACGATCTCCTTCACCCGATCGGCGCCCACGGCGTAGTTCTGACCCTGGATCGGTCGACCGCCGCGCTGCGTGAGCCCGGCGGAGTTGACGCCGACCAGTTCGCCGGAGGAGTTGATGAGCGGACCGCCGGAGTTCCCCGGGTTGATCTGCGCCGTGTGGAGCACCACGTTCGGGTAGCTCGGAACGTCGAGTGACTGCGCGTCCCAGGTCGTGTTCACCGCAGAGATGTTCCCGGCCGTGAACACCAACGTCGGGCTCGCCGATGCCGTGCCGGGGTACCCGAGCGCGATCACCCGGTCGCCCTGTTTGAAGTCGGTCTGCTTCCCGATGGGAAGGGTTCTCAGGTTCCGGCGGTCCGACACCCGCAGCACGGCGAGGTCTTCACAGGGCGCCGATCCGATGAGCACCGCCGGCTGCTTGTCGGTTCCCAGTCCCACGGACCACGCCGTGCCGGAGTTGACCACGTGCTGGTTGGTGACGATCAGACCCTGCTCGGCGTCGAGCACCCAGCCGGTGCCGCTCCCCGTCGAGCGGCCGTTGACCGACGCGCCGATAAGCACCGTCGAGCGCTTGGCCTCCTCGAACAGTTCCTGATCGGTAGCTTCGCCGCCGCCGCGCAGGACGACGAAGCCGACCACCGCCACGAGCACCACGACCGCAGCGATCGCCCCGACGATCAGGCCCTTGCCCTTGCCACCTCCGGTGGCGGCCGGCGGCGGCGGGACCGACACCGGGGGCGGCGCAACGTTCACCGGAACGGCGATCGGAGGCGACGACGGGGGGCTTGCCGGCCGGCCTGCGAACTCCGCCGGGGTCTCCACCACGGTGCCCGGGGAGCTCACCACCGTCGCCGGCGCCCCGCCGGCAAGGCCGAACTCGTGGGTGCCGAGCCGAAGCACGTCACCCGCCCGCAGCACGGTCGGCTCGCTGATCCGCCGCCCGTTGACGAACGTCCCGTTGGTCGATCGCAGGTCCTCCACCTCGACGGCGTCGCCCACCGGTCGCAGCCGCGCGTGGTGTCGGGACAAGCGGTCGTCGTCCAGTTGCAGGTCGCAATCCGGTTCGCGCCCGACGGTCATCGCGGTCTCGACGGGGATGACCTCGCCCTGGCGGGATCCGGCGAGTACTCGCAGAGAGGGTGCCATCTCGATCTCCTTCGCTCAGGAATCCGCCGACGTCACTTCGGCTTGGTCTTGCTGTACACGGTGAGGAACAAACGATTGAACTCGGCCTGAATCCCCGCGTAATCGGTGTTCGCCGTGACCGCAAACCGTTCGTTCAGGACCGTGACCACCGATCCGCACTTCAACGTTCCGAGGAATCCGGCGTACGGCTCGATGCCCGCACCTCGCACGACGTATCCCGCGATCACCACCTCCTGGCAGCCGGCGATGTCGAAGTTGTCGACCGGGATGAACTGGACGTTCGCCTGGACACCACCGATCACCTGATCTCCCGAGCAGGTGAGGATGATCTCCCGCTGGTTGTTGACCAGGGTCGTGGCCTTGGACTGGTCCCGGAAGAAGAACACCGCCGACTCGATCTCCGTGGCCGGGTTCGCCCGAGTGTACGCACGACCCGCAAGCGCGTCGGCGGGCGGGTCCGATCGGCCGCAGATCGGCGTGTTGTCGTAGATGTAGGCCGTCTCCACGAACGCCGGGTCGTTGAGCTCCTCCTTGGAGATCGTCAACGGCAACAGCGCCGCCGGCGTGACCTGGGCCTGGGCGGTGGTCGCCGTGGCCGCCTTCGTGGTCGCCGTCGTGGCCGACGCCTTCGTGGTCGCCGTCGTGGCCGACGCCTTCGTGGTCGCCGTCGTGGCCGACGCCTTCGTGGTCGCCGTCGTGGCCGCCGTCGTACCGATCGAACCGATCGAGCCGATCGTCGCCTTCACGGAGGTGTCCGCTGGGGTCGAGCCCGTCGTGGCCACACTGGTCGACGTGGACGTGGACGTGGACGTGGCACGGCCGTCGTCGGAGCCGCCGCGCAGAACGAACAACAGCCCGACCACGACGACGACTGCGGCGACCGCCGCCCCGACGATCAACGGGGTCCGCGACTTGTTCGAACCCGCCGGTGCGGGAACCGGCGGCGGCGGGGTCCACGTCGCCGCCGCGGGCGCCGGCGCAACGGGCGGCGGCGGAAGGCTGCCGGGTCCGGCCGGTTCCATCACCGTTGCGGCCACGGTGGCCGGTGACGGTGATGCAGGACCGGGTTCGACGACGGTGCCCGCCGTCGGGGGCACCGGGGCCGTCGGGGGAGCCGATTCGACGACGGTTCCCGGGACCGGCACGACCGGGGCCGGCGTGCCCAGCGAGCGTTCCTTGCTGGGCAGGGCCTGCCCGCCGACGGCACCGAGCGCCACGGCGGTCTTCGGATCACCCCGGCGCGACACCGTCACCCCCGGGAAACGCTCCCGCACGATGCGCTCGACGAGTCCGAGCCGTGACGCGCCGCCGGCGAGGTAGATCGAGGAGATGTCGCCCACGTCGAGATCGGCATCGTCGATCGTCTGCTGGAGCAGGTCGACGGATTCCTCGAGGTAGGGCTCGAGCAGATCGTCGAGCTCCTGGCGGGTGATCTGCTGCTGGACCATGCCGTTCGGCAAGCTGATCATCAAGTTCGCGACGTCGTTGACCGACAGGGTCTCCTTCGCCCGGCGGGCCTCGTTGCGCAACCGGACCGCCGCCTGTTGCCAGACGAGGTCGTCCGAGGTGTTGAGCCGCTCCCACACCGCCGGATCGAGCCGCTCACCGGCGAAGTTGGCCACCACCTCGTCGAACAACTCACCGCCGAGGCGACCCTCGCCCCCGGGGCGGCCGACGACGACGAATCCTGCGCCGGTCGACTGCAGCACGGCGGTGTCGAACGTGCCGCCCCCGAGGTCGTACACGAGCACGTGGTCACCGGGCTGCACCCCGGCCTGTTCGGCGTACGCGACCGCCGCAGCGACCGGCTCGGGCACGAGCACCGGCGACGAGATCCCGGCCACCTCGGCCGCCCGCACCAATGCTGCGGTTCGCACCCGGGTCCACGTGGCAGGGTGGGTCAGGCGCACCTCGGCGGGTTCGGATCCCTGATGGCGGACGGCTTCGGCGAGCACGGGTCGCAACACCGCGGCCACGAGGTCGACGACGGCGTACGAGCGTCCGCCCAACACCACGGGCGACGGTTCGCCGAGATGACGCTTCGGTGCTCGCATGGCACGCGACGGTTGCGATGTCGCCATGTCCTCGGCGGCTCGCCCGGCGAGGATCGCCCCGGATTCGCTCGCGAACACGACGGACGGCATCCGGCGTTCCCCGTTGATCTCGATGATCTCGGCCGCGCCGTTCCCGGCGACGGCGGCCACCGTGAAGCTCGTGCCGAAATCGATCGCCAAGCGCCACGGCGACGCCATTCCGCCCCTCCCCTCGGTCGTTCGCCCGCAGCGAACGCAGGGGATGTTCTCACCCGCCGAACGGGCCAGTAAAGCCAACACGGACCACCGAACTCGGCGAACCGGCCGTTTCACCGAGTGTTCACGCACTCCCGGAGAACAACCGGTCGTAGGCCCGAGCCACCACCGTCGCGGCGTCCCGAGTGCCGAATGCAGCGCGCCCGGTGTTCACGAAGGCTCGCCACCGCTCGAGACCGTCGAGTGCGGCTGCGGCCCGCTCGGCATGACTCGAACCCGGCGCGAGCCCGAGCCGAGCGTCCGGGTCGTGCTCGATCAGGAGTCGTCGCATCTCGTCGCGCATCGACAGCGGCAGCACGAGCCGGCCGGCGACCTCGGACCGCAACACGTCGAGCTCGGCGAGCACGGGCGCCTCGAGCTTCATGGCGTCGATCCGCTCCAACAGCGGACGACGAGTGCGTCGCAACCCCGGATCGCTGGCTTTGGCCGCCTCGGCCACGAGCGCGAGCGCGCTCGTCAGGCGCAACGGCCCGGCGACGGCGTCGACGGGGCCGACCGCCTCGGCGACCGCTGCGAGGGCCGACTCGTCGAGGGGGAGCACCTCGGCGACGTGCAGCCGGATCGTGGGGTCCGCGAGCAACGCATCGGCCGTGGCGTCGTCGCGCGCCAGGCCGACCACGCGGACCGGACCCGTGACCGAACCCGCACCGGCGGAACGCACCGCCGCGAGCAGCGCCGCTGCCCTCGTGGGATCGGCAGGCAGCAGCACGACCGCAAGGTCCGCTTCGGGTACGCATTCACCGAGACGGTCCGGACCCGTCGCAAGGATCGCGTGCCGGCTCAGCGTCGGTCGCGGCAACCGCAGGGTGAGGCGCTCGGCCGGACGGCTGAGCGCGAACCCGAGACTGCCCGACCCGTCGAGCTCGAACGCCACGTCGTGGACCCCGTCGTCGTCCCGGGCCCGCAGTTCCCCCCGATCGGCGCGCTGCAGCCAGACCGACGCCAACGAACCGAGCACGGACGGGTCCGCCAATGCCACCCCTGCGACCTCGAGCGCGAGTCCGATCCCGCGCCCGTCGCCTCCGTCGACGACGAGCAGGCGCCACGGATCGGCGAGACGCTGGCGGGCGGCCCGCAGCAGCGATCGGGCGCGCCGGTCGACCACGCGCTGGTAGATCCAGTCGACCAACTCGGCGATGGCCGCCGACGCCTCGAGCGAGTTCGCCGGCAGGTGGGGAGGCTCGGCGTCGATGACGGTCGGCGCGACCGAGGTCGACTTCGAGACCGCGGCCCGGATCGCCGCCGACATCTCGCTGATCGATCCGAATCGATCAGCCGGATCGGTAGCCAGACCGGTGCGCACCACCTCGATCAAGGCCGGGGCCACCTCGGGGCGCACGGCAGCCAGACGGTTCGCCGCCTGCTGCGGTTCCTTCGACGACGCCACCATGGCCAACGTCGTGGCCGTCGACGGCGGGGAACCGGCGAGCATCTCGAACAGCACGGCCGCGGCGCCGAAGACGTCGGCCCGGTGGTCGAGGTCGCTGCCCGAACGCGCCTGCTCCGGAGCCATGTACTGCGGGGTTCCCGCTGCGAGCGTCAGCCCCTCGCCGACGGAACGGGCAAGGCCGAAGTCGCCGAGCAGCATCTGCTCGTCGCCGAGCGCAGCGCCCTTGCGCTGATGGGATGCGAGGGAACGGAACAGCACGTTCGACGGCTTGATGTCGCGGTGGATGACGCCCACTTCATGGACGACCTCGAGGCACTCGCACAACTCGGCGGCCAACAGGCACGCCTCGTCGATCGGCATGAACCGCCCGCTGCTGCGGTAGCGGCTGATGCGGTCGTGGAGCGTGCCTCGATCGGCGTAGGTCATCACGAAGAACGGCCGACCGTCGGGCAGCTCGTCGACGATCCGGACCCGCACCACCCGGTCGTGATCGATCCGGCTGAGCACCCTCGCCTCTTCGATGAACCGATCCCGGATCGCCGGCTGCCGGGACCAGTTGTCGGCCAGGACCTTGATCGCCACGGTCGTCTCGAGGACCGGATCCCGAGCCAGCCAGACGACGGCGAACGACCCCGAGCCGAGCTCCCGCTCGATCGTGTACCGACCGATCTCCCCAGCCATCCCGCCCCTCCCTTCGTCGCGCCGGCCAGGAATCAGGCATTAGCACATCGCAGCACACGACGGCAGACTGTCAGGGCCATGGGGCCCACTCGTCGTACACCTGACGGACAACGTCCACGTCTGGGATCGCAGCGATGACCGCCGCCGGCGATCTCACGGACGCGCTGCTCTCGACGAGCGTCTGGTCCGACCGTGCCGTCGCCGAAGCCGGTATACCCGTCGTCGACGTTCCGTTCGTCACCGTGGGCGGCGGGGTCGGGTCGTTCGTGGTGGTCGACGTGTTGCGCATCGCCGGGGTCCCGGCGAGCTCGATCGCCGTGCTGAGCAACATCGACCTCCCGTGGCAGACCTACGAGTACCTCACCCGGGTCTCCCAGATCCCGCGACCCGAGCGGCTGCGGTCGGATTCGACCGGCATGCCCGACAACATCTGGGGCTTCCCCTCGTACGCGGTGCGCGAAGCGGTGAAGGAACGGACGATCGCCCCCCTGTTCCAGGTGTTCGTCGAGCCGGTGTTCACGGACTACTACACGCCGCGCGCTGGTCAGGTGTTCGATGCCATGGCGCGCGAGGCCGATCGCATCGCATGGTCCTCGATGCTCCACCGCGGCACGGTACGACTGATCCGGCGGCGCGCCGAAGGCGGTTACTACACGCTCCTGACCCCACCGCCCGGCACCTCGCCCACGCCTCGTGTCGCCTACCGGAGCTCCTTCGTCCACGTCGCGATCGGCTACCCGGGTCTGCGGTTCCTCCCGGATCTTCAGCAGTACCGCACCCGGTACGAGGACTACACACGGGTCGTCAACGCCTACGAGTCCCACGAGCACGTGTACGAAGCGTTGATCGCCGCACCCGGGACGGTGCTCGTGCGCGGTGGCGGGATCGTGGCGTCGCGCATCCTCCAACGGCTGATGGAGGACCGCTGGAACCGCGGCGCGCAGACCCAGATCATCCACCTGTTCCGAACCTTCGTCACCGGTCCGCACGGCAAGACCTTCTACCGGCGCAAGGGCGGCGACGGCTGGGCCTACCAGGGGTTCAACTGGCCGAAGGGGAGTTGGGGCGGTCAGCTGAAGTCGAAGTTCGAATCGCTCGAGGGCGACCAGCGGGCTGCGCTCTATCGCAAGCTGGGGGGTACGCACACCCCGAAGCGCAAGCTCTGGCAACAGCAGATGAAGCGGGCGCGGGCCGAAGGGTGGTACCACGCCACCCAAGGCGAGGTGGCGTCCGTCCGACCGGGACCCGACGGCAGGGTCGAGACCGAAGTCACCACCAAAGCGGGTCAGCGCGCCCTCCTACCGGCCAACTACATCATCGACGCCACTGGCCTCGAGGGCGATCTGCGCGAGCATCGGGTGCTCGCCGACCTGCTCGACCACAGCGGAGCCGGCCGCAATCCGATGGGGCGTCTCGACGTCGAGCGATCGTTCGAGCTGCGAGGCACCCGCAGCGGCACGGGTCGGCTCTACGCATCGGGCTCGATGACCCTCGGCGGTTACTACGCCGGCGTCGACTCCTTCCTCGGGCTGCAGTACGCCGCCCTCCAGATCTGCGACGACCTCGCCTCGACCGGCTGGTGCCGGCGTCTCGGGGTCGGTCGCTCCACCGCCCAGTGGCTTCGCTGGGCCCGGAACAAGCCGGTGTGACGTGACGCCCACCCTGTTCGGTCGGATCCAGACCCGCGTGCTGCTGATGCTGCTCGTCGGGCTGCCCTGGACACTGCTCGTCAGCCTCGTGCTGCCCCGCCCCACCGGCGCGGAACTGGCCGACGTCTACGAGATCACTCTGAAGGCCCTCGCCTTCATGACGGTCATCGGCGCCGTGGTGTGGGAGCCGATCTACCACGGGCTGCAGCAGTTCCGGTGGGAGAAGGACTGGCCGACGATGTTCGGCCTGTTGACCGTCGTCAACGAAGCAGCGGTCATCTGGTTCGTGCTCGACCCGCGCCCGAGCTTCGTGTCGTTCGCGATCCACGTCGGAACGACCTGGCTGCTGGTCTGGCTCGTGGCGATCGGACCGCTGAAGATCTTCCTGCTGCGTTGGCGCTTCCGAGGCGGCCGATGGATCTGACCAGGGTCGCCGATTACGAGATCACCGCCCCCCTCGCCGAGGGGAACCACGGTGCGTTCTTCCTCGCCCGGCCGCCCGCTCGACTCGGGCTCACCGACGACGTGGTCGTGGTCAAGGTGATGACCGGGGCGCACGACGGCGCGCACCGCCACCTCGTGCGCGAGCTGCGAGCGTTCACCGCCGCGGAGTCCCCGTTCCTGGTCCCGCTCTTCGACGCCGGCCAGGCCGGCGACGTGTTCTTCTACTCGATGCGCTACTTCCCCCGGGGCTCGCTGGCCGATGCCTCGGCGTCGATGACGTTGGGCGAGCGCATCCGGGCCGTAGCCGATGCCGCCGAGGCTGCCCATGCGCTCCACGAGATCGGACTCACCCACCGCGACATCCGGCCCGGCAACATCCTCGTGCACGACGGCGGGGCCTGCCTCGCCGATCTCGCTCTTGCGATCGAGGCCGACGAGAGCGCGGCGATGACGACGCTCGCGTCGATCGACGCGGTCGGGTACGTCGATCCGGCCTACCTGCGCGGCGAACCGCCGTCCCGGGCGACGGACGTGTTCTCGCTCGGCGCAGTCCTCCACGAGATGGTCACCGGCACACCGATCTACCCGGACCTGCCGGCGGATCCCCTGCTCGCGATGCGAGCCGCACTCCGGTCCAGCCCGCGCATCGACCCGTCGGTGAACCCCGGACCGGGCGACGTCCTGCGCCGCTGCCTGTCGGCGCGTCTCGAGGAACGGCCCACCACTGCGCTCGCCCTCGCCGAGGAACTCCGCACCCTCGCGGACGCACCGTGACGATCCGCGTGATTCCCGCCGCCGGCACCGGCTCGGCCCGTCTGCAGTGCCGCAACGGCGTCGCCCTCCTGACCGACGGTACGGCGGACGCGACGCGGAACCTGCGGGCGCGGGTGTGGGCGGTGCTCCGCGACGGGATCGAGGAGGCGGCGCTGGTCGATGCACTCCGGCTCCCGTCCGACGGCGGACTTCGAGCTGCGGTGCTCGTCGCTCCGGCCGACGACGGATTCGTCGTCGTCGTCGTCGGCGACTACGAGGTTGCGATGACCACGGAACGCCGGCGGCTCACCGTGGCGAGCGCCGGGCACGACCCGGTCGCCGAGACCGTCCGCGATCTGCGTTCGATCGCCGTCGGGCCTCTCGCCGCAGGCGACGACGATGTCGAGTTGGCCGACGGCGTCGTTGCGGCCGACGGCTTCACCTACCGCGTGGAGGCACCCTCGGCCCCGCAGCCACCGGCCCCGCAGCCACCGGCGCGGCCCGAGCCTGCACCGTCGACGCCCGCTCCGGTGGGTGCCTCGGAGCCGCTCGTGTTCTCACTCCGGGACCGCTCGGGCTCGCCCGGTGCGCCGTTGCCCGTACCGAATGCGCCGGCGGTACCCGCCCCGCCGCGAGGCGCGCCAGCCGAGCGGCCGCCGGTCGAGCCCGTGCCCGCGGAGGGCCTCGTGTTGGGGGTCAACTGCGCTCGGGGCCACTTCAACGACCCTCGGGCCCGCTATTGCGCCATCTGCGGGCTGGCGATGCACCAGGCCAGTCTCGTGATGATCGAGGGTCCACGCCCCCCGCTGGGCGTCCTCGTGTTCGAGAACGGGGCGACCTACCCGCTCACCACGGCGCTCGTGATCGGTCGCGAACCGACGGTCGACCCGGCCGTGCGGGCGAACCGGGCGCTGGGGCTGGTCCCGACCGGCGACGTGAGCAAGTTGTCACGCGTCCACGCACGGCTCGAGTTGCGCGACTGGGACGTCGTGCTCAGCGACGGCGGCAGCACGAACGGCACCTTCGTCCAACGCAACGGCGCGTGGCAGCGACTCTCGCCGTCCCGGCCGGAGCCTCTCGAAGTAGGTGATCTCGTCCGGTTCGCCCGCCACGTCGCAGCGTTCGAGTCGAGCCTGCGCTCCGGCTGACCGGTGGTGGGCAGCGGGCCGAGGTTCGGCGCCCGAGCCGACGGCGCGTCGTCAGACGTGCAGGAGTGAGTGCGTCTCCCCCATGCCGTTCGGCTCGATGGTTGCGTCGGCGTCGTCGAAGAACCGCCCGCTCCCGTCGAGGTAGCGAAAACGGATCGCCTGCCCGCTCGGCAACTCGACCGCAGCCGATCGCATCCCGTTCGACCGCTTTCGCAACGGGTGGGCGTACGGGTCCCACCCGTTGAAATCGCCGACGACGGAGACGGGTTGCCCTTCGCCGTCGAGCACGAAGGTCACCTTCACGCCGTTCCTGGTGATGGTCTTCTTGATCATCTGGTGTCCTGCCTCCGTCGCTCCGTGTGTCGAGGCCCCAGGTGCCGAACATCGTGACACCGTGTCAGTAATGCGCGGTGGATGGTCGGCCGGCCCGACCGCCCATGGCAGCATCACCGCCGTACGTGAGGAGAGCAGCGATGAGCCACCTGCAGGATCGGGTCGTGGTCGTCACCGGAGCAGGGAGCGGTTTCGGCCGGCTGCTCGTACGGGGCAGCGTGGCCCGGGGGGCCCGTGCCGTCGCCCTCGACGTCGACGGTGCCGGGGCCGCATCCACGGTGGCCGATCTCGGCGACCGTGCGATCGCCGTGCGCGCCGACGTCACCGATGCGGCCGCCATGCGGGCCGCCGTGGCCCGGACGATCGAAGCCTTCGGTGCGGTCGACGTGATGGTCAACAACGCCGGGATCATGCCGCTCGCGTTCTGGGCCGACCACGGCCGCGCGCTCGACGCCTGGTCCCGGTGCATCGACGTGAACATCAAAGGGGTCATGCACGGCATCGCTGCGGTGTACGACCACATGACCGAGCGCGGCCGCGGCCACGTGGTGAACATCTCCTCGATCTACGGCAACCACGCCGTGGTGGGTTCGGCGGTCTACACGGCGACCAAAGCGGCGGTGAACATCCTGTCGGACACGCTGCGCCAGGAGGCCCAGGGCCGGATCAAGGTGACCGTCGTGCGCCCGACCGGGGTGGTGGGAACGGGGCTTGGGGCGGGGGTCGTGAACCGTGACGCCATCGCCGGGATCGTCGGCACGAACGCCGCTGCGTTCGCCGACGCGGCGACGGCATGGGCGTCGGGCACGTTGCCCGCGGCGATGGCCGACCGCGACGAGATGGCGTACTGGACGATCACCCCGCAGGACCTCGTCGATCAGGTGCTGTACGCCATCGACCAACCGTGGGGAATCACGATCGGCGACATCACCGTTCGGGCTTCCGGCGAGCACTACCAACTCTGACGTTTCGGGGTGCTGCTCGAGGGTCGGTGAGACCGGGCCGCTCGGATCGGTCGGGTGGTCGGCCCGCAACCGGTCCTACGCTCCGGTCGTGGTCAGCGACGCCGAGCGGTGCCCCGCCCCGGTGCGGGTGGCGGTGATGCGCCAGCAGTGGCTCGACCTCGCCTACGTTCACTGGCGTTACGAGCCGGCGGCCGTGCAGGCGCTCCTGCCCACCGGGCTCACCGTCGACACCTTCGACGGCTCGGCCTGGGTCGGGTTGATCCCGTTCTCGATGCGCCACATCGGCCTGGGCCGGGGGCCCGCGGTGCCCTACCTCGGGTCGTTCGCCGAGGTGAACGTACGCACCTACGTGCGCGCAGCGAGCGGGCCGGGCGTGTGGTTCTTCTCGCTCGACGTCGACCGTCTGATCCCGGCGCTCACGGCCCGGCTCACCTACCGCCTCCCGTACTGCTGGGGTCGCACCTCCCACGAGCGCAGCGAGGACGTGCTCACCACCGTCGTGCGCCGCCGCTGGCCCGACCGGGTGGTCGACTCCTGCCTCGAAGTCGACCTCGGCGAGCCGGTGACGGCCGACGCGCTCGACGTGTTCCTGACGGCCCGCTGGGGCCTGTACTCGCGCCGCGGGCGCGGCATCCGCTACGCCCCGGTGGACCACGCCCCCTGGCCGTTGCGGGCGGCAACGCTGCGCCACGTCGACGAGTCGCTGGTGCGGGCTGCGGGCCTACCGGCGCCCGCCGGTGATCCGCACCTGCGCGCCTCGGACGGTGTGGCCGTGCGAATCGGCCTGCCCCGGCGGGTGCGGCAGGGCTGAGCGGCGCCGCCGGCGTCCGGCGCCCGGCGCTACGGTCCGGCCGCGCCGCAGCGCGGCGGCACGGACCCGCACGGTCCCGGCGGTGAGGAGCACCAGGATGTGTACCGGTATCTCGTTGCGGGCGACCGACGGCAGCGTGGTGGCGGGTCGCACGGTGGAGTGGGCGTTGAGCGACGCGCACCACGACCGGTTCGCCGTGTTCCCCCGACGGCACCGGTTCGTGGCCCTCACCCCCGACGGCCCGAGCGGGATGCGCTGGGAGGGTCGCTTCGGGTTCGTCACGGTGACGGCGTACGGCCAGCCCTACGGCCCCGACGGCCTGAACGAGGCGGGCCTCTACGTCGGCGTGTACTACTTCCCCGGGTACTGCTCGCTGGCCCCCTACGACCCGGCGGAGACCGGCCGTAGCGCCAGCGTCGGCGACTTCATGCAGTGGCTGCTGTCGTCGTTCACCACCGTGGCCGAGGTCCGTGAGCACCTCGACGAGGTCCGGGTGGTGAACGTCGAGGATCCTCGCTTCGGCGGCGCACCGCTGCCGTTCCACTGGAAGATCGCCGATCCCACCGGTGACGCCATCGTCGTCGAGATCGTCGACGGCGGGCAGGTGCACGTCTACGACGCGTTCCTCGGGGTCGTCACCAACTCGCCGTCGTACGACTGGCACCTCACCAACCTGCGCAACTACGTCGGGCTCTCGCCCACGCCGAACGCAGCGCTCACGATCGACGGCGTGCGACTGGCGCCGTTCGGCTCGGGCTCGGGGTTCATCGGGTTGCCGGGCGACTTCACCCCGCCGTCCCGGTTCGTCCGGGCCGCTGCGCTCACCGCATCGGCCCGGCCGCTCGCCGATGCGGCGGACGCGGTGTTCGAGGCGTTCCGCATCCTCGACAGCTTCAACATCCCCGTCGGCGCCACCGGGCCGGCCGGGCGGACGGCCACCGACATCGTCAGCGCCACCCAGGTGACCACCGTGTCCGATCTGACCAACCGGGCCGTGTACTTCCACACGATGGCCAACCGTCAGGTGCGACGCATCGACCTGCGGCGCATCGATTTCGCGACGGTCGCGCACCAGATGTTCGAGTCGGGCGCCGACCGGGAGCAGGCCGTACTCGACGTCGGGCCGGACTGACCGGCCGTCACCCGGCAGCAGTGCCCCCGGCAGGATTCGAACCTGCGACGCACGGTTTAGGAAACGCCTGGAACGATGCTGCAGATGTTCACTGCCGTTCAAAGAAGTGCACCGTGAGCTGGGCACACGCTCGCCGCTCGTTCACTGCTGTTCAGGGTCGTTCACCACTGTTCTCGGAGCGTTCGTTACCAAGCGATCAGCGCCGCGGCGTTCAACTGGCGGTGCGGAGGACGGCGTGGCCGTCGCGTAGCAGCTTGGCGATAGAACGGTTCTCCGCCAGGCCAGGAGCGACCCCGACCACGAGGTCGAAGCCGACCGCCGCAGCAAGCTTCTCCAGGGTCTCCAAGCTCGGCCGCGCACCGCCGCCTTCCATCCGGGCGATCGCGGACTGGGTGGTACCCATCCGGGACGCCAGTTCTCGCTGGGTGAGTCCGGCATCGGTGCGCAACCTGAAGACGAGCTCACGGAAGGCGGCGATCTGCGCCTCGTCGCGGTACGCCGCCGACGCATGTTCAGTCATCGGTTCGGAGGAGAGGTCGTTCCAACTGGATCGGTTCGTTGCCATGTTCGGTATCCCGTCTTGTCAGTCGTCGTCGAGGGAGTGATCGTCAGTGATGCAGGCCTGCATGGCGGCGCGGGCCCGTTCGATCTCGCGTTGTTCTCGTTGGCGTGTCTTGACGAACACGGTCAGCAACACGATGCGCCGTCCCGGCGCGATCCAGTAGGTGATCCGGGTAGCCGCGGCACCGAGGTAGAACCGCAGTTCGCGCAACTTGCCATCGAGCTGCTTGGTGTGAGGTTCGTCGAGCAGGGGCCCAGCTCCGCGAGGCGATCGATGTGGAAACGGACCCGCGCCTGCGACTGCTCGTCGAGGACGAGGTACCAATCTCGAACCTCCGGCTCGAGTTCAACGTCGCCCCAGGGCATAGCGCTCATGCTATATGACGTTCAGGGATTCCTACCGCCACCAGCGGGTCGATGTCCGCCGCACGACGGCAGGGCACCTTCGACTCTCGAATTGGCCGACAAGCTGTCGGCCAAACGGACACCCCCGATCGGCGTGGGGCGGACTACCCACGTCCCGACAACTGTGCAACGACTCGTTGCACGATCGGCGCCGGGGGACGAGCAGCCGCCGAGGTTCCGGCTGGCACGCAGCCCGGGACCCGCTTCACCGAGCCCCCATGCCAATAGCTGGCGCCCCCGGCAGGATTCGAACCTGCGACGCACGGTTTAGGAAACCGACGCTCTATCCCCTGAGCTACGGGAGCGGGATCCGGCCGAGCATAGGAGCGGACGCGTCGGCGCCCCTCGCGCCGAGGGGCGCCGAGGCTCGGCCCCGCCGGGCCGGCGGATCAGATCCGCTCGATGATCACCGCCGGGGCCATGCCACCGGCCGCGCACATCGTGATGAGGCCGTAGCGGCCGTCGGTGCGCTCGAGCTCGTCGAGTGCGGTCCCGATCAACATCGCGCCGGTCGCCGCGATCGGGTGGCCGAGTGCCATCGCGCCACCGTTGACGTTCACCTTGTCGCGGTCGAGGTCGAGGTCGCGGATGAACTTCTCGGCCACGACCGAGAACGCCTCGTTGATCTCCCACACGTCGATGTCCGAGATCCCGAGCCCGGCGCGGGCCAGCACCTTGCGGGCCGCCGGCACCGGCGCGTTGAGCATCAGCGTCGGGTCGTCGCCGATGTTGGCCATCGCCACGATCCGGGCCCGGGGCTTCCAGCCGCGGGCCTTGGCCGCCTCGGGGCTGGCGAACAGGATCGCGGCGGCCCCGTCGACCACACCCGAGCTGTTGCCGGCGTGGTGGACGTGCTCGATGTCGAGGCCCGGGTAGCGGGCCAGCACCATCGAGCGCAGCGTGGTGCCCTCGGCGTCGAGCGGCACGTCGGCCATCGCGGCGAACGACGGCCCGAGCTTGGCCAGGCCCTCGAGGGTCGTGCCCGGTCGCGGGAACTCCTCGCGGTCGAGCGCCAGGCGCCCGTCCTCGTGGTACACGGGCACGAGGCTCTTCTCGAAGCGGCCCTCGGCGATGGCCCGCGCCGCCCGCACCTGCGACTCGACGGCGAGCTCGTCGAGCGCCTGGCGGGAGATCCCTTCGATCGTTGCGATCGCATCGGCTGCGACGCCCTGGTGGGTCTGGGGGTGCCGTGCCCGCAGACGCAGGTTGCCGGCATCCATCAAGGGGCCCCGCACCCCGGCCTGGGCCTCGCCCAGCGACGGGTGCAGCGACATCATCTCGCAGCCCCCGGCGATCATGACGTCCTCGAACCCGGCGGCGATCGACGCCGCCGCCATGTTCGTGGTGGTGATGCCCGAGCCGCAGAACCGATCGATCGTGACGCCGCTCGCCTTCACGTCGAAGCCGGCGTCGAGGGCCGCCATGCGGGCGAGGTCGCCACCCTGCGTGCCGACCTGCATGCTCGTGCCGAAGATGATGTCGTCGACGTCGGCGGTGTTCAGCCCGTTGCGGTCGCGCAGGGCGGCGAGCACCGTGGCACCGAGCTGCTGCGGGTGGATGTCGGCCAGGGCACCCTTGCCCTTCTTGCCGACGCCGCGCGGGGTGCGGCACGCATCGATGATCCAGGCCTCGGACATGCGGGGACCTTCCTCCCAGGGTGTGCGAACGGCGGCGACCCTACACAGCAGCGCCTCGTCGGGTCCGACGCGCACCCGTCGTCGGCGGCGCCGCCGCCTGCGGGCAACTCGTGCGCAGCCGCACCGGCCTCCTGCTCACCTCGCGCCCGATACCGGCGCCTCGGGCGCCTCCCGACTCGCCGTTCGGGAGTGATACCGGTTGAACTCCTCTGCCATGAGCACCCGAACCGGTCCGACCGGAGACCGGTGCGGACCCGCCCGTCGCCGGTCGTGGGCGCCGGTGGTCCTGCTCGAAGCCGCCACGCTGGCCTCGGGCATCGGCAACGCCGTCGTGCTCC
>JBILVB010000212.1:0-5898 GCA_044370695.1 Acidimicrobiales bacterium
CACCCTGGTGTTCGTCGTCGATCTCCTCGCCGCCGTCTGAGCGCCCGCCGGTTCCGGCCGGCCCGTCTTCGTCGCGCGCTCAGCGGGCGACGAAGTACTTGGCTCGCGGGTGGTGACAGATGATCGCAGAGGTGGTCTGCTCGGGCTGGTACTGCCAGCCGGTCTCCTCGGAGACCTCGATGCCGAGCCGATCCGCGCCGAGCAGCGCGGCGACGGTGGCGTTGTCCTCGAGGTCGGGGCAGGCCGGGTAGCCCCAGGAGTAGCGGCCGCCCCGGTACTGCTGGCGGAACAGCCCCGCCACCGACGGTCCGTCCTCGCCGGCGAACCCCCACTCCTCCCGGATCCGGCGGTGCCAGAGTTCGGCGAGCGCCTCGGCCATCTCGACGCCCAGACCATGGAGGAGCAGGTAGTCCTGGTAGCGGTTGGCGGCGAACAGCTCGGCCGTCCGCTCCGACACCACCCCGCCCATGGTCACGATGTGGAACGCCGCGTAGTCCACTTCGGCGCTGCCGGTCAGCGGGCGGAAGAAATCGGCGATGCACAGGTAGGGCGCCTCGCGCTGGCGGGGGTACCGAAACCGGCACCGTTCCTCGGTCCGGGACTCGTCGGTCCACACGACGAGTTCGTCACCGTCGCCGTTGACCGGGAAGTAGCCGTAGACGACCTGGGGCACGAGGACGCCGCTGGCCTTCGCAGCGGCGAGCTGCTCGCGCAGCACGGCCCGGATGCGGGCCTTGAACGCGTCGTCGGTCTCGCCGTCGGTCGGGCGGAACTGCCATTGATTGCGGAACAGCGCAGTCTCGTTGACGTAGAGGGCGATGTCGTCGAGCGAGATGCCCTTGACGATCCGGCTACCGACGAACGGTGGGCGGAACACCGGGTTGTCGGCGACGACGTCGGGTGACCGGACAGGCGTCGTTGCCGCCGGGCGTGCGTCGTTCGCCGGTGCCGAACGCGACGGCAGCCCACGGCCGGTCGGGAGCCGACCGAAGTCGGGGTCCTCGACGCCGTTGCGGCGCAGCTCCATCAAGCGGTCCATGACCGACATGCCCTCGAACGCGTCACGCCCGTAGAACACCCGGCCGGAATAGGACTCCCGCAGGTCCTTCTCGACGTAGCTGCGGGTGAGCGCAGCGCCGCCGAGCAGCACCGGCACGTGCGACAGCCCGTGCTCGTCGAGTTCGATCAGGTTGTCCCGCATGATGAGGGTGGACTTCACGAGCAGGCCGCTCATGCCGAGCGCATCGGCCTCGTGTTCCTTCACCGCAGCGATCATGTCGGCGATCGGTACCTTGATCCCGAGGTTCACGACCCGGTACCCGTTGTTGGACAGGATGATGTCGACCAGGTTCTTGCCGATGTCGTGGACGTCGCCCTTCACCGTCGCGAGGACGAGGGTGCCCTTCGACGACGATTCGCCCACGCGCTCCATGAGCGGTTCGAGGTGGGCGACCGCGGTCTTCATCGTCTCGGCCGACTGCAGCACGAACGGCAGCTGCATCTGCCCGGACCCGAACAGCTCGCCCACGGTCTTCATCCCGTCGAGCAGCACGTCGTTGACGAGGTCGAGCGCGTTCCAGCCGGCGGTGAGCGCTTCGTCGAGATCGGCGGTGAGACCGTCGCGGTCGCCGTCGACGATGCGGGCGGTCAGGCGTTGCTCGACCGGCCAGGAGGAGCGGTCGGGCTTGGCCGCCGCGATGCTCTGCACGTCGGCGAACACCTCGAGCAGGCGCTGCAACGGGTCGTAGCCGGGCGCGCGCCGGTCGTGGATCAGGTCGAGGCAGACCTGCTTGTGCTCGTCGGGGATCCGGTTGAGCGGCACGATCTTGCCGGCGTGGACGATCGCCGAATCGAGCCCGGCCTCGACGCATTCGTGGAGGAACACGCTGTTGAGCACGTGACGGGCCGCCGGCTTGAGCCCGAAGCTGACGTTGGACACCCCCAACGTGGTCGACGCGCCGGGGATCTCGGCCTTGATGCGGCGGATCGCATCGATCGTGTGCAATGCGTCGCGCCGAAGGTCGTCGTCGCCGGTCGACAGCGGGAAGGTCAGCGCGTCGAAGATCAAGTCGGTGGCCGACAGCCCGTACCGCTCCGTAGCGATCTCGTGCAATCGGTGCGCGATCTCCATCTTCCATTCGACGTCGCGGGCCTGGCCGCGCTCGTCGATCAGCAGGCAGATCACGGCCGCACCGTGATCGCGGGCGAGCGAGAACACGCGATCCAGCCGGCTCCCGGGCAGCTCACCGTCCTCGAGGTTGGCGGAGTTGAGGATCGCCCGGCCCCCGATGCGTTCGAGCGCAGCCTGCATCACCGGCGGCTCGGTCGAATCGATGACGAGCGGGGCCGCGGCGGCGGTGGCGAACCGGGCGGCGATCTCGTCCATGTCGGCCGTGCCGTCTCGGCCGACGTAGTCGACGCAGACGTCGAGCACGTGCGCCCCTTCCCGCACCTGCTCCACGGCCATCCGGCTGCAGCCGTCCCAGTCGCCGGCGAGCATCGCGTCCCGGAACGCCTTGGAACCGTTGGCGTTCGTGCGTTCGCCGATGATGAGGAACGAGTTGTCCTGACGGATCGGCACCGGGCTGTAGATCGACGACACCGAGGGCTCGAGCATCGGGGTGCGACGAGCCGGGGTCAGGTCCCGGCAGCGTTCGACCACTTGGCGCAGGTGCTCGGGCGTGGTGCCGCAGCAGCCGCCGACGACCTGTACGCCGAGCTCGGTGACGAACCGGGCGTGGAACTCGGCGAGGCCGGCCGGGGTGAGGTCGTAGTGCGTGCGCCCGTCGAGCACCTGCGGGAGACCGGCGTTGGGCAGTACCGAGATCGGGAACGGCGAGTAGTGCGACAGGTGGCGCAGGTGCTCACTCATCTCCGCAGGGCCGGTCGCGCAGTTGATCCCGAGCACGTCGGGGCGCAGACCGGCGAGACCGACGAGCGCTGCGCCGATCTCGGACCCGACGAGCATCCGCCCGGTGGTCTCCATGGTGACCTGCACCTGGATGGGAACGGTGCGTCCGGCCACCGCCATCGCCCGGCGGCACCCGAGCATGGCGGCTTTGACCTGGAGCAGATCCATGCAGGTCTCGACGAGGAACACGTCGACGCCGCCGTCGAGCAGCCCCCGTGCCATCTCTTCGTACGCATCACGCAGATCGGCGAAGCGCACGTGACCGAGCGACGGCAACTTCGTGCCCGGCCCGATCGAGCCGGCGACGTATCGGGTACGACCGTCGGCCTCCCACCCCGATGCGACCTCCCGGGCGATCCGGGCGGCGGCCACGTTGATCTCGTACGCCCGGTCCTGCAGGCCGTACTCGGCGAGCACGGGCGCGAAGGCCCCGAACGTGTCGGTCTCCACAGCGTCCACGCCGACGGCGAAGAACGAGTCGTGGAGATCGGCGATCACGTCGGGCCGGGTGAGCACGAGGTGCTCGTTGCACCCTTCGAGTGCCGGACCGCCGAAGTCGTCGGCGGTCAGGTCCCGGCGCTGCAGGTTGGTGCCGGTGGCCCCGTCGTAGACGACGACCCGCTCGGCGACTGCGGACAGGTACGGCTGACGCACCGGGCGGAGGCTATCGGTGACCGGTGCTCCACTGCTGCGCCGTGCGGCGCAATGCCCGGTACTCTGCGTGGTCCCATGACCCGCGAGCGCATCTACACCAAGACCGGTGACGACGGAACGACCGGCCTGTTCTACGGGGGTCGGGTGCGCAAGGACTCCGAGCTTCCCCGCGCCTACGGCACGGTCGACGAGGCCCAGGCCGTGCTCGGGATCGCCCGGGCCCACGCCGGGGCGGGATCCGAGCTCGACGGGCTGCTGATCGCCCTCGAACGCGACCTCTACGTGCTCATGGCCGAGCTGGCGACGCTGCCCGACAACCGCCACAAGCTGACCCCCGGTTCGTCTGCGGTCACCGAGGAGATGGTCACGATCCTCGAGCGTCACATCGATGCCCTCAGTGAACGGTTCGACCCGCCGACAGAGTTCGTCGTGCCCGGTGGATCCCTCGTCGCCGCCCACCTCGACCTTGCCCGCACCGTCGTGCGGCGGGCCGAGCGCCACGCCCTGAGCGCGGCGCCCGCGCCGTCGCACGTCGTGGCCTACCTGAACCGTCTGTCCGACCTGCTGTGGACCATGGCCCGCTGGCAGGAGGGCACCTCCCTCGCCGCCCGTCTCTGACCCGACCGGAGCACCCCATGGCTGTCAGCTTCGCCATCTCCCGCACCGCCCCCAAGGAGTTCGATGCCATCGGCATCGGCGTCACCTCCGACGGTCAGGTCCCCAAGTCCGTCGGATACAACCGCGCCCGCCTGGCGCAGTTGGGGTTCGAGGGCAAGCTCGGCCAGGTGGCCGTGCTGCCGGCGCTCGCCGGACCGGCCACCATCGCGGTCGGGCTCGGTGAGCGCAGCAAGGTCACCCCGGCGAGCCTGCGAACCTCGGCAGCGTCGCTGGCCCGCGCTGCGGGCAAGTGGAAGCGCCTGGTCACCGCGCTCGCCGACGTGAAAGGGCTCGACCCGTTCGAGGCCGCTCAGGCCGTGGCCGAGGGCCTGGTGCTCGCCTCGTACAAGTTCGTCAACCACCGATCCGACCGCAGCGGCATCAGCGCGATCGAACAGGTGACCCTGCTCGCCAGCGACCTCGAGCACGCCAAGGCGATGGAGGACGGTGCGAGCCGCGGTGGTGCGGTCGCTGAAGCCGTCAACCTGGCCCGCGACCTCGCCAACACCGCGCCCGCCCACCTCAATGCACACGACCTCGCCGAATTCGCCGTGCGACGCGGGCATGCGATGGGGCTCACGGTCGAGGTGTTCGACGAGAAGGCGATCGCCGAGTTGCGCCTCGGGGGCATGCTGGCCGTGAACAGCGGCTCGACCGAACCGCCCCGGATGGTGAAGCTCACCTACACGCCCCGGTCGTGGAAGTCGACGGTCGCGCTCGTCGGCAAGGGCGTCATGTACGACTCCGGCGGCATCTCGCTGAAGCCGTCCGACGGCATGCACCAGTACATGAAGATGGACATGACCGGCGCGGCGGTCGTTCTCGCCACGATGCTGGCACTGCGGGCGACCCGGCCGCGCGTGCGCGTGGTCGGCTACCTGATGTGTACCGACAACATGCCCTCGGGCAGCGCCATGAAGCTCGGCGACGTGATCACGTACCGCAACGGGCGCACCGTCGAGGTGCTCAACACCGACGCCGAGGGTCGCTTGATCCTCGCCGACGGCCTGTCGCTGGCCGTGGAGGAAGGCGCGGATGCGCTCGTCGACATCGCCACCCTCACCGGGGCGTGCATGGTGGCGCTCGGCAACAAGTACGCCGGTCTGATGGGCAACCACCAGGGGTGGATCGATCAGGTGCGCGCGGCGGGCGACCGGGCCGACGAGCGCCTGTGGCAGTTGCCCCTGCCCGTGGAGTACCGCAAGTTGCTCGACTCCGACGTCGCCGACCTCAAGAACATCGGGGGTCCGAACGCCGGTGCGCTGACCGCAGGGTTGTTCCTCCAGGAGTTCGTCGGCGCAAAGCCGTGGGCGCACCTCGACATCGCCGGACCCATGAAGGCCGACGGCGACGAGGGGTGGGTCGCCAAGGGCGCGACGGCGTTCGGTGTGCGCACGTTGGTCGAACTGCTCGATCGGTTCAGCCCGCCCAAGGGGTGACCGGCGCCACCGGCGCAGCCATCCAGTCCCGGTGGGCCGTCTGCAACGACGACGGCAGGCGCTGGAGGTGGTGCGCGGCGAGCGTCGGGATCCGGCGCCGGACACACAAGCCCCACCGGTGGGGGGCCGCGAGGTCGAACGTGCAGCACCGGTGCAGCGTGCGCCCGAGCGGGCTGTGCCGAGCCGTCGACGGTGCGAGGCCGAGGGCCGCTGCGGTCTCGAGCAGATCGATCTCGT
>JBILVB010000064.1:0-19547 GCA_044370695.1 Acidimicrobiales bacterium
GAGCCCGGGCATCGGGCGGATCGCCTCGATCGACACCGACCTCGCCATCGGTGTCGCCGTCCTGGTTCCCGGCGCTGCTCTGTGTTCGGTGGCCTTCGGCGTCCTCCAGGGCTCCCGCCGCTTCGCAGCACTCGCGCTCGTGAACGTCGTGCTCGCGGCGGGCAAGCTGGCGATCGCTGCGGCAGCCCTCGCCGCCGGTCTGGACAGCTCGGTCATCCTCGCCCTCTTGGGTGTGCTCACCGTCGCCGCTGCACTCGGCGGGATCTGGTGGGGTGCTCGCGCGCCCATCGACGATCCCCGGACCGTGGTGCGCGACGTCGGCCGTGCGCTCGGCGCTCTCGGCGTCGTCGCCGTGGTCGCCGTCGCGGACATCCCGTTGGCCCGCTACTGGCTCGATCCGACCACGGCCGGCCGGTACGCCGCCGCTTCGACCTTGGCACGCGCCGTGCTGCTCGTGCCCGCCGTCATCGTCGCGATCGCCCTGCCGGAGTTGGCTCGGCACGGGCGGGGCACCGACCGTCGCGAGCGGACCGTGCTCGCCTACGCCGCTGCGCTCACCGTGGCAGGGGCGCTCGCCGTGTGCGGCGTGTCGGCGCTGGCCTCACCACTGCTGCTGCCCCACCTCCTCGGCCCGGCCTACGCCTCGGCCGCACCGCTGGTCTGGCAACTCGGCCTGGCCACGATCCCGTTCGCGCTCGCCGGCCTCGGGGTGCAGTTCCTCCTCGCCCGGAACGGGTCGTGGTGGATCCTGTGGCTGCCGCTCGCTCCGCTGGCGCAGGTGGTGTGGCTCATCTTCGCCCACGAACGGCCGACCGACGTCGTGTGGTCGTGCCTCGCCGCCTCCGGTCTGCTGCTGGCGATCACCGCCGTCGCGATCGTTCGGGAGAGCCGACGGCCGTGACCTCCCGACGGCTCGAGCACTGCAGTTTCACCCTGGTGTTCAACGGCTACGCCGACCCGGGGGCCGGGTGCGCGGACGGGCCGGCCGAGGCGTTCCGCGAGTACCTGCTCGCGAACGGCGCCCGCCGCGTCGTCACCGTCGCCCATCCCCTCCGGCCGGACGCGGCCGGTGTGCACGTCGTCGACGTGGCGGGCTCGATCGGCCACACCCGCCGGCTCGTACGTGCGCCGCACCGGCCGCCGTGGACCTTCCCGCTCGACGTCGTCATCCCGACCCGCCTGGCCCCCTGCGACGTGTGGGTCGGTTTCAACCCCCTCGCCGCTGCCCGGGGGCTGCACGAGCGCCGCCGTCAGCGCGCCGGGCAGGTCGTGGTGTGGAACATCGACTTCGTTCCGGATCGCTTCGGTACCGGACCGCTCACCTCGGTCTATGACGCCGTCGACTCGCTGATGGCCCGGCGGGCGGACCGCAGAGTCGAGCTGTCGGTCGCCGCCGCCGAGGGGCGAGCGGCACGTCACCGCCTCGGGCCCGGTGCTGCACCCGTCACCGTCGTCCCCATGGGCGCCTGGTGCGACCGGACGAGGACCACCTCTCCCGACACGGACACCTCGACGGCGCGGATCGCCTTCGTCGGCCATCTCGTCCCACGCCAAGGTGTCGACCGTCTCGTCGACGCCGTTGCGCTGCTTCGGGCCCAGGGGTTGACGGTCACCGCCGACGTCGTCGGCGCCGGACCCGAACTCGACCCGCTGCGGGAGCGCTGCCGAACCCGGGGACTCGATGACGCCGTGACGTTCCACGGCTTCGTCGCCGACCAACGCGAGGTGGAGGCGATCCTGGCCCGGTGCAACGTCGCCGTCGCCCCCTACCGCGACGACCCTTCCTCGTTCACCCGCTACGCCGACCCCGGCAAGCTCAAGGTGTACCTGGCCGCCGGACTTCCGTTGGTCCTCACCCCCGTGCCGCCCAATGCGGCCGAGCTCGCGGCGAGCGGAGCAGCGACGCTCGTCGACGACGATCCGGTCGCCGTCGCACGGGGGATCGCCCGCTGGGTCGGTGATCCCGCCGGCTGGCGTGCCGGACGGCTCGCTGCCCTCACCCAGGCACGCCGGTTCGACTGGCCGGTCCTGTTCGCCCCGCTGCTGCGCGAACTCGGTATCGATCCCCCAACCGTCGACGCTGACCCCCGCTACGCCCGGACGAAGTGGTAGAGCCCCACGGCGTACGGCAGATGTGCCACCGCTCCCGGATCGGTCGGACGGACTGCGCCGTCGACGACGGCGGCGAACTCGACGAGTTCGAAGCCGGCGAGACGCTCGACGGCCAGCATCGGATCGATGATGCGGTGACCGTTGAACTCGACGCGGGGTCGCCCGACCGGATACCCGACGTAGAGGTGACCGCCGGGCAGGACGGTGCCGGCGAGCGCATCGAGCCCACGCAGATGTCCGAGCGGATCGAGCGGGTCGCCGTAACGGCCCAGCCCGAAGTGCTCGAGCGCATGAATCGACGACGCCGAGACCGTGGTGATCCCGTCGAGCCGGCACGCATCGGCCTGGATGAACCGGAGGCCGTCGATCTCGGTCGTCAACGGCCGGAGGTCGACCACGTCCACCGACGTGAAGGTCAGCAGGTGAGCCACGAGACCGTCGATGCGCGAGCCGACGTCGAGGTGCCGCGACGGGGCTTGCTCGCGGATCCGGCGGGCGGTCCAGAGGTCGGCCAGGAAATACTCACCCGTGGTGCCGGCCCCGCTCGAGGCGTCGGCGAGCGCCGGGAGAGCGGTTCGCCAGGACGGCAGCGGCGTGCCGGCGCTGCGGCTCATCGTCCGGAACGTGCGCAGGTCGCGCACGAATCGTGGGACGTGGCGGACCGCCGTCGACGTCGCTCGGGGATCGATTCCGGCGAGCGCCAGACCGAGGCCGATCCGCCGTAGCGCATCGTGCACGGCGAGTTGCTTCCGAGTTCGCACAGGCTGACGGCCTCCCCTCATCGAACCGGCTCCGCGGCAAGCCGCTCGATCCCCACCCGGATCCCGCCACCCGGTGGAGGTGGTCCCTGGACCCGGATCTCCAGCGCATCGCCGACTTCGACGTCGAAGCGCAGCGGGACGCGTTCGGGGTCCCGCACCCGACCGCGCCATCGTTCGCCGGTCCGATCCGACACGACCACCTCCTCCTCGCCGACGGCGCTGCGCAGGTCGAACGACACCTGCGCGCGGGTCGTCGGCTCGCCGAGGTCGACGACCGGTAGACGGCCTCGCTCCTGGGTCCACACCACGGAACGCCAGCCCACGTAGTCCGGCGGGTCGAAACCGTGACCGATCGTCGCCACCACCTCGGCCACCGGACCCGGCTCGACGACCAGGACCTCCATCGAAGCGAAGCCTCGCTCCCACAGCGCTCCGGGCTCGGCGATCGGTGTCGACCCGACCGTCGAGTGCACCAGCCGGTAGCCGCCCGGAAGCTCGCCGCTACCGGAGAACCCCGGGTACAGCAGCCGGTGGACCACCACCCGGTCGACGCCCATGGCACGCAACAGTCCCGGCGTCTGCGGATCGCCGAGCCCGACCATCGCCTCCTGGATCGGGACCGACGGCGCCCAGTGGACGCTCGCATTGAGCAGGCGCTTGCCGTGGATCGGTTGGAACGTCTGGAACTGACCGTCGGGCTGCATGCGCGGGCTGTCGAGCGGGTACTCGGCGATGAGACCGACGTCGGTCTGCGCCGCCAGCCAGCGGTACCCGGGTGGGGCGGCCGACACGTCGAACGTCCCCGCTCCGGGGACCGTCGCGGTCTCGAGCATCGTCACGACGGCGACGGCGACGACGACCAGGGTCCGGCGCGATCGGTGGAGGCGCTCGACGACGAAGGCGAGTCCGAGCGCGCCGAGCACCACCACGGCGAGATGCATCACCGTGCCGAGACGGGCGTAGACCCGCCAGAACGGCAGGACGCCGTGGATGGCCGACAGCCCCGGCACCGGGAGATCCGGCGGCAGCGTGGCCCAGAACGCGATGCCGGCGAGCGCCACCATCGCCGCGACGATCGCGCGCGTCGGCAGCCCGAGCGGCGAGGGTCGATCGGCCTCGGCGCGCAGGCCACGTCGCACACCGACCGCAGCGAGCACGAGTATCAGCAGACCGACCGACAGGGTCTTTTCGATGTAGTTCCCGGTCAGCCTGCCGTCACGCCAGCCTCCGGCGATACCGCCGAGCAGCGGGTTGTTGCGCGGCCAGAGCAGGAAGTCCAACGGCGAGGCGGTCCAGTACCGCACCTCGTCGAACGGTCGCTGCACGGCGGCGGAGATTCCCGTCCGACTACGGAGCGCGAGCAGCGCGAGCCCGAGCGGCACGACGGCGAGGGTTGCCACCGCTGCGGCGAACGCCAGCGAGCGGCGGCGAGCATTCCGGCGGGGATCGGCCGGCTGCCGCCAACCGGCGAGCACGAGGCCGAGCACCGTTCCTACGACGGTCACCGCGGTGAACACCGGACCGTACGGCTCGGTGTACCAGTAGGCGGCCACGGCGAGCCCGAGGGCGATCGCCGCCCGCGCTCGTGGCCGCTCCCACAGGCGCAGCGCTGCGAGGACGATCAGCGGCAACAACTGGCTGTGGACGTAGCTCACGTGGAACTGCGCATGCATCTGGTGGAACGCCGAGTACCCCCACGCCAGGCCGGCGACGAAGGCGACCGAACGGAGCCGGATCACTCGACAGACCAGGACGAACGTCGCCGTCGCAGAGCCGACCAATCCGAGCAGGATCGTGAGATTCCACGCGCACGCCGCAGTGGTGACCTTCCCGAAGGCCCACAGCGGGAGCTCGGTGAACAGCGACGACCACCGGTACGGGAACCAGAACTCCTCCCCGCCGGGCGCTGCGCTCCAGGTGGTCCAGCCGTGGAACGGCCACCCGCCCAGCTGCTGGTAGGTCCAGGCCGTGCGAAGCCCGCCGGCGGTGGCATCGCCGCGCGGGCCGAACACCACGGTTTCGCAGGACGACACCGCTGGCCAGAGGAACGCAACACCGACGATCACGTAGCCGACCACCGCTGCGGCGAGCGACGGAGCGAGGCGACGATCGGGCGGGGCGCCGGTCTCGACGGGCGCCCCGCCCCGTGCCGGAGCCGTCAGGACCATACCCAGGCACCGTCGGCGTACGAGACGGGTTCTTGAGCGTCAGACCCGGGTCCGCTGCCGGTCGAGCCAACCGAGCAGGAGCGCGACCGCCCGGGGGTCGTGCCGGAGCCGGTGGCCGGCACCGCCGAGCAAGCGGAGGTCGGCCTCGCCGTGCGCCCGGGCGAACTGCCGGGCGTCGGCCTCCGGTACGACGTCGTCGTCGGCGCCGTGGATCACCAGCAGCGGGCGCGGCGCGAATCGTTCCGTCGCGGCGAGTGGCTGCACCCGGGCCACCTCACGCGCCCAGGCTTCGAAGCTGGGCGGGAACGCCGGGTCCCGGATCGCTCCGACGTCTCGAGCGTGTTCGAGGAAGCGTCGAGGGTGCCGAGCCCAGTCGTCGAAATCCGCTCGGCCCGCCAGCATCGCCACGCCACGTATCCGCAGGTCGCCGGCAGCGACGCACACGGCGAGCGAACCACCGGTCGAGGTGCCGCACAACCAGATGCCCGAGGGCTCGGCCTCGGTCTCGAGATGATCGACGGCGTTGCGCA
Organism: Acidimicrobiales bacterium; assembly: GCA_044370695.1. Taxonomy (GTDB): domain Bacteria; phylum Actinomycetota; class Acidimicrobiia; order Acidimicrobiales; family Ilumatobacteraceae; genus JBEIFW01. The sequence goes on from JBILVB010000064.1 coordinate 5,572, forward strand.
GGTCGGTCATCCAGCCGGCGAAGGAGAAACTGCCCTCGCTGTCACCGCAGCCGCGGAACGTGAAGGTCATCGCGGCCCAACCGAGGTCGTTCGAGATCCGCTCGACCAGTTCCGGGAAGGTGCCGGCGGAGCGCCGGGCATCGATCGGGCCGGTGGGGAAGCCGTGGCACAGCACGAACCCCGGCAGGCCGGGTTCCCGGCGACCCCCAGGGAACACGAGATGCCGGGCGAGGCTGAACCCCTCGGACCGGAACGTCCCGTTCACCCCGTGGACCCGCCCTCAGCCCCTGGCCGCCGCCCGTACCCCCGGGCACTGCGCGCACAGGCGATAGCCCCGGTTGCGGGCTTCGGCGACGGTGTCGGGTCCGAAGCACAGGTACGCCTCGGCAGCCAGGAGTTCGTCGATGACTTCGTGGGCGTCGCAGGCGTCGATGTCGTGGACGATCTGCGAGCGCTTGTCGCCCACGTACCGGTTGTGCTCGAAGCGGGTGAGGCGTTCCACGGGCGGGCAACGTAGCCGAGGTCGGGGCCGCTACGGTCTACGGGCCCCTCGACCCCAGGGATTTCGCATGACCGTTCTCGTGACCGGTGGCGCCGGCTACATCGGCTCCCACACGGCCCGCTGGCTGCGCCGGTCCGGGCGCGACGTCGTGGTGCTCGACAGCCTCGAACTCGGGCACCGGCGAGCCGTGGGCGACGCTCCGCTGGTGGTCGGCGACGTCGCCGACGCAGCGCTCGTGGAGCGGGTCGTGGCCCGTCACGGGATAGACAGCTGCATCCACTTCGCCGCCTACAAGAACGCCGGCGAGTCGATGCTGCGCCCGGACAAGTACTTCGGCAACAACACGGCCGGCAGCCACGCCCTCGTCGACGCCCTGCAGCGTGCCGGCGTACGCCGCATCGTGTTCTCCTCGACGTGCGCCGTCTACGGCACCCCCGAGGTGTCACCGGTCGCCGAGACGGCGCCGCTGCGCCCCGAAAGCCCGTACGGGGAATCGAAGTTGATGGTCGAGCGGATCCTGGACTGGTACGACCGGCTGCACGGAGTTCGCTCGGTGCGGCTGCGGTACTTCAACGCCGCCGGAGCCAGCCCGGACGGCGACCTCGGCGAGGACTGGCGCTTCAGCCTCAACCTCGTCCCGGTGGCGATCAAGGCGACACTCGGCCGGCGTGCGCCCTTGGACGTGTTCGGGACCGACTACCCCACCGCCGACGGCACGGCGATCCGCGACTACATCCACGTCGACGATCTCGCCGCCGCCCACCTCGCCGCCCTCGAATGGCTCGAACGCGGGGGCGAGTCGACGGCGGTCAACCTCGGCACCGGGATCGGCTCGACCGTGCGAGAGGTCCTGCACGCCATCGAGCGGGCGTCGGGCCGGCCCGTTCCGCACTCCGACACCGCCCGCCGTCCGGGAGATCCCGTCCAGGTCTACGCCGACAACCGGCTGGCGCACGAGCTGCTCGGCTGGACCCCGCGCTACGACCTGCAGGGCATCGTCGACACGGCGTGGCGCTGGCACGCCGCCCACCTCGACGGGTTCTCCGCCTAGCGGCCCGGCGGCACGTCGGCACCGAGTTCGTCGGGCGGGGCCTGCGGGCCGACGGCGCCGATGAAGTCGAGATACGCCAGGTGCGCATCGACGATCGCCGCGACGTCCTCGTCGACCAGATCGAGGCCGGCGCTCTCGACAGCACCGATCACCTCACCGATCGCACCCGTGTCGTCCACGAGGACGACGTCCTCGATGTCCTGCGGCCGGTCCATCAAACGGTCGGGCTGGAGTCCGTGCGCGTGCAGGAGGCGCATGTGGATCCGCAGCACCTCGCGCACGTCGTCGTACCCGAGCCGGGCCTGGGTGAGCTGCGGCAACCGGTCGGCGACGTAGACGACCGCTTCGTCGAGTTCGTACGTGACCCGCGGCGCGACGGCGTCGAGACGGCGGGCCTCACGGCCGACCACGACGGCCGCGATCACGAACACGACCACGGCAGTCGCCGCAAGGATCAGCCAGGTCATCGCCGATCACGCTAGGGCGCCGCCCGGCGCAGTGCCGCCCCGGACACGCGCCGAGGGCCGGCCCGCTCGGGGCCGGCCCTCGTGCGAGCTCGGGTGGTGTCGCTCAGATCCCGATGCGCTGGGCGAGCAACTCGCGGTGGTAGCTGGGGTCACCGAAGAGCAGCTCCGACGACTTCGCCCGCTTGAAGTACAGGTGGGCCGGGTGCTCCCAGGTGAAGCCGATGCCGCCGTGGATCTGGATGTTCTCGGCCGTGGCGTGGAAGTAGGCCTCCGAGCAGTACGCCTTGGCCAGCGAGGCGACCGAGGGCAGCTCGTCGTTCATCTCCGACGCGCACCACATGGCGTAGTACGCCGCCGACTTCGCCGACTCGACCTCGAGCAGCATGTCGGCGCACTTGTGCTTGATCGCCTGGAACGAACCGATCGGGCGGCCGAACTGCACGCGGACCTTGGCGTATTCGACCGCCATCTCGAGCACCTTCTGGGCGCCGCCGACCTGCTCGGCCGCCAGGCCGACCGCGGCGAGGTCGAGCACCTTCGACAGGACGTTCCAGCCGTCGCCGTCGGTGCCGACGAGCGTCGCCGGGGTGTTGGCGAACTCGAGCTTGGCCTGCTTGCGGGTCTGGTCCATGGTGGACAGTGCCGTGCGGGTGAGACCGGCGGCGCCACCGTCGACCGCGAACAGGCTCACGCCGGCGGCGGTGCGGGCAGCGACGAGGATCAGCGACGCCGTGTGGCCGTCGAGGACGAAGGACTTGGTGCCGTTGAGCGTCCAGGAGCTGCCCGACCCCGAGGCCGTCATCGTGATGCCCGCCTCGTCCCACCGGCCCGCCGGCTCGGTGAAGGCGAGGGTGGCGATCGTCTCGCCGGAGGCGATCCCCGGGAGGTACTTCGCCTTGGCGGCATCGTCGCCCGACTGCAGCAGCGTGTTCGCGGCGAGCACGACGGTGGAGTAATAGGGGGCGCACAGCAGGGCGCGGCCCATCTCTTCGAGCACGATGCCGAGCTCGACCCAGGAGAACCCGGAGCCACCGAACTCCTCGGGGATGGCGAGGCCCTGCAGGCCCATCTGCTCGGCCATCTGGGACCACACGGAGGCGTCGTAGCCGTCGCCGGTCTCCATCAGGCGGCGGACCTCGAGCTCGGGGGACTTCGAGTCGAGGAACTGACGAACGGTCTTGCGGAGCTCTTCCTGCTCCTCGCTGAAGGCGAAGTTCATGCGCTCATCCTGCCCGCTGGGTACGGCGCCGTCGAACCCCGCTGTGTACACCGGCGTACACTGCAGCGGTGGACTCGATGGGGATCCGGGAGCTGCGAGCGAACCTGGCCGCCGTGGTCCGGCGGGCCGAGGCCGGAGAGCGGATCGTCGTGTCCGTCGACGGCCGCCCGGTCGCCCAACTCGGTCCGCTCGGCGCCGATCAGGACGCCCCGACCTTGGAGGATCTGGCCGCACGGGGCCTGCTCACCCTGCCCCGCCGCCCCGACCGGCCGGACCCGGCCGCCACGCTCGAACCGTGGGCCGGCGTCCGTCTCGACCGGCTCCTGCAGGAGATCCGCGGCCGATGACCCTCGCCCTCGACACCAGCGCCTTGCTGGCCCGGTACCTGCGCGGCCGCGAACGGGAGGTGGTCGTGGCCGCCATGGCCGCCGACCCGGCCTGGTGCGCCTGCGCGCTCGCGCTCACGGAGGCCCTGATGCTGGCCGAGCGCGTCGTGGGGAACCCGTTCGACGCCGATGTGTTGCGCCGGGCGCTTCGCGACGACTGGGAGCGCATCGCCGTCGTGCCCGTCGACGAGCGCTGCCTCGACCTCGCGGCCGAGTTGGGCCGCACGCATCCGGTGCGCACGACCGACGCCGTCCACCTCGCCGCCGTCGCCCGTCTGCCGAGCCCAGTTCGCTACTGCACGTTCGACCCCAACCAGATCCCTGTCGCCCTTGCGCTGGGGTTCGAGGTGGTGTCGACCTGAGACCGATCGCGGCAGCGAGGCTGCGCTTCGTGGCGATACTCCCGCCAGCCACATCGCTCGACGTCCCTTCTCGGCGAATCGTTGACGATTCGCTCCCCAGGGCATGCGAAGGGGACCGCCGGAGTCGCCGTAACCTCTGCCCATGACGTTGCACTGGTCGGCCACCGGCGCCGAGATCCACAAGGTGGTCGTCGGCCCCTACGAGAACAACGTGTTCGTGCTGCGGTGCACCGAGACCGGCGACGCCGTGCTCATCGACGCCGCCAACGAGCACGAGCAACTCCTCGAGCTCGCGCGGGGTCTCGGGGTGCGGCGGGTCCTCGAGACGCACGGTCATTGGGACCACATCCAAGCCGTCCCGGCGATGCGCGAAGCCGGCTACGAGGTCGCCGTCACCGCACTCGACGCGCCTCGCTTGGCCGAGGTCGGTTACGACGTGTTCCTCGACGACGCCGAGGTGGTCGCGCTCGGCCGGTTGCGGCTGCACGCGATCCACACGCCCGGCCACACCGAGGGCTCGATCTGCTTCCGCCTCGACGGCCACCCGATCCTGTTCTCCGGCGACACCTTGTTCCCCGGCGGGGCCGGTGCCACCGGCTTCGAGGGGGGCGACTTCCCCACGATCATCACCTCGATCGACCGCAAGCTGTTCACGCTGCCAGCCGACACGATCGTGCTCCCCGGCCACGGCACCGACACCACGATCGGCACCGAACGCCCACACCTGCAGGAGTGGATCGACCGGGGCTGGTGAGCCGGTGACCATCGACGGGGCGCTGCCCGCCGACCAGCGGCCTTTCGACCACACCCCGGTGCACACCACCGATCTCCCGGCCACCCCGACCCGAGACCGCAACATCGCCGCGGGCGCGTGGCAGGAAGCACCGGATCGGCTCCTTCGTCTGGGCGACGACCTGCCAGGCAGGCCGGAGGCAGCGTTCAAGCGGCGGATCGGCCGATGGTTGCTGTGGCGAGCCGGTCCCGCCGTCGATGCCGACGCCCGTTACTGGGCGGCCGATGCCGACGACCTCGACCGCCAGTTCGAGTTCCGCCTCGATCCCGACGGCTCAGGTCGCGGCGTCGGGCCCTCGGGAGTCACCCACGTCCGGTTCCGGGCCTGGAAGGAGGACCTCCGGGACCACGGCCGCTGACGATCCCGGGCTCGGCCCGACCGGTTGGCCGAGCAGGGCGACCGCCTGCGCGAGACGCTCGACCTTGCCGTCGAGCCGGGAGAGCTGGATCGTCAGTCCGACGGACAGGAACAACAGGAACAACGACACCACCAGGAACACGAGCGACGGTCCGGTCGAGCCGACGGCACGGGCGAGGGCGTCGATCGCCGGCCGGAGCAGCACGACGAGCACGGCAGCCACGGCGACGCCCAACCACAGCAGGGCGTACCCGGCCCGCATCGCACGGCGCCGAACCAACACGAGCACCGTCGCCGCCGTGGCGGATGCGACCGCCACCAAGAACACGGTCAGGCGGTCCACGACGCCTCCCCCCGTCCCGCCGGCAGCCGGTGCGCGAGCAGGATCCACCAGATCCGCAGCGCGTACCCCGCGCTGCGCCACAACCCCGCGGAGGCCTGACCGGCCTGCCGCACACGCATCGGGACCGGCACCGACCGCACCACGAGCCCGCGGTCGGCCGCGTGGAGCAGGACCTCGACCGTGTCGGACAGGTACGCGGTGGGGAACGTCGGTGTGAGCGCGTCGATCGCTCGCGGGCCGAACGCCCGGAACCCGCTCGTGGGATCGGGCACCGCAGTGCGCAGTCGGCGCTCCACGTGACGGGCGAAGCGGCGGATGGCCGTGCGGCGGACCCATCCCATCGTGTATCCCGCATCGAACCGGCTGCCGATGGCCAGGTCGGCACCGTCGACGACCGCGGCGACCAGCGCACCGATGGCCGACGGGTCGTGCTGACCGTCGGCGTCCACCTGCACGACCACACCGGCACCGAGCCGCTGGGCGTGCGCCAGACCCGTGCCGACCGCGCCGCCGACACCGACGTTGAAGGGGTGGCGCAACACGGTCGCCCCGGCGGCGCGCGCGCACTGCGCCGTGCCGTCCGTCGAGCCGTCGTCGACGACGACGACCTCGAACCCGGTCGCCTCCCGCACGGATCGAACCACGTCGGCGATCGTGGCACGCTCGTTCCACGCCGGGACGACCACCACGATCCGCCCCGGAGGCCGAGCGGTGGGCGCCATACGCCATAGTGTGGCATCGCCTCTCCACCGGATTCCGGTACCCCGGTCGACGTCTCGGTGATCCTCGTCGCCTACGGCGACGAGCCCCGCCTGGTCGATGCCGTCGAATCGGCCCAGGTGCGATCGGCGAACGACCCGTCGGTGGAGGTGGTCGTCGTCGACAATGGGCTACCGGCCGAGCGGCGCCGGGCACTCGAAGGTCGAGCCGGAGTCCGTGTCGTCGGCGACGGCACGAATCTCGGCTTCGCCGACGGCGCGAACCTCGGGGCCGAGCGCAGCACCGGTCGGGTGGTGGTGTTCCTGAACCAGGACGCCTCGCTGCGACCCGGCTGCCTGCGACACCTCGCGGACGCCGCCCGACGCCCCGGCGTCGGGTTGGCGACGGCGAGCGTCCGACTCGCCGATCACCCCGATCTGCTGAATTCGGCCGGCAACGTGCTCAACGTGTTCGGCCACTCCTGGGCTGGCCACCTCGGTGAGCCAGCGGCGGCGGCCGGCCTCGTCGAGTCCGACGTCCTCCTCGCCAGCGGCTGCTGTTTCGCTGTCTCGCGGGCGGTGTGGGACGACCTCGGCGGCTTCTTCGGACCCCTGTTCATGTACTACGAGGACGCCGAACTGAGCCTGCGGGCCCACCTCTACGGCCTCACCGTCCGGTACGTCCCCGACGCCGTGGTCCTCCACCACTACCGGACCAACTTCGGCGCCTGGAAGATCGGCCTCGCCGACCGGAACCGGCGCGCCGTCCTCCTCACGACCTTCCGCACCCGAACGTTGCTCCTGCTCTCACCGCTGCTGGTCGTCGCCGAGATCGGCAGCGTCGCCCACGGCATCGTTCACCGCCACCTGCGTGCCACCCTCGGCGGTTGGCGATGGCTGCTCCGGCACCGGCGTGTCCTCGCCGCCCATCGACGCACCGTGCAGCATCGGCGCCGCACGCCGGACGCTTCGATCCTCGCCCGGATGAGCACGGCGTTGCCGCCGCTCGGACCCTCAGGGCCTGTGAGTGCCGGGCTCGAGCGCGCCCTCCGTCCCGTGCAGCGGTTCCTCATTCGTATCGGGTGACGCTCCGACCGGGAGCGCCAGCACCGCCGCCAGGAATCCTGCGGTGACGACCGCGAACACGACGAGGTTGACCGGGCCGCCGCCCGGCGGGTTCCACGCCGGCGACCCGAACGGCCACAGCGGACCCGACGCCCCCACCATGTACCGGTGCAGCGCCCAATAGAACACGGCCACGTGCCCCACCCAGAGGCCGACGCCCAGGAGGAGACGGGCTCGGCGGCGGACGACGTCGCCCGGCCGGAACGAGAGCGATGCGGCCGCAAGCAACGGCACGCCGACCAGCAACGGCAGGCCGTATCGACCCTGCCACTGGAAGGCCGACTGCGTCGCTTGGTCCGCCTCGAACACCCCCGGCATCACCCACCACAGCGCAGACAGCACCGCGAGCGCAGCGAGCTGTCGACCCCGGGCGCCGACGACCGTGAACACCAACAACCCGGAGAGCGCAAGGCACCACACGACGACCGTCACGAACGGCGGGTAGACGTCGAGCCACCCGATCGTGCCGATGGAGTGCTGCACCAGGATCCCCATGCGGCCCAACGCACTGCGCAACGCTTCGGTCACATCGCCGAAGCGGGCGAGCGGTTCTTCGTGGAGATCGTCGACGCCGACGACCTTGACCCATGCCGCCTGCAGGCCACAGGCGATGGCCACCGGCACGAGCGGTAGCCACAGCCGCCGGATCGAGGTCACCAGCCACTCGCGCTGGGTGCCCCCGGCCCACAGCACGACGACCCCCACGATGAGCACCGCCCACAGCGGGGAGGCGGCGCGGGACGACGCGAGGGCCGCCCCGGCGACCGCGACCAGTACCCCTGCCCGACGGTCGCCCGTCGTCACCCGGGCGATCAGCGCCACCCAGAATGCCATGGTGGCGCTGATCTCGAGCCCACTCGGGTTGATGACCGCCCCGCAGAACAGCGCCATCGGAGTGAGCGCAATGGCGAGGGCAGCCCGGATGGCGCCGGGGCGTCGGCTCCAGCCCGCCGCCGTCCACGCCAAGCCGATGAAGGCCCCGAACAGGGCGGCGCCGACGAGCCGCTCGAGACGGAAGCCGAGGATCCCGGTGAACACCAGGGTCGGCAGACCGACCACTGCGTAGTACGTCGGCGGATAGGTTCCGGCGCTCGTCGTGTACGTGACCTCGCCGGACGGCAGGTCGAACGAGATGCAATCGGCCGTCACGTCGGGCCGGAGCATCAGGCATTGCCAGTCCGGGCCCCAGAGCGCTCCGGGAATCACGACGTCGCGATAGCCCGGCGACCGGCCGGGGGTGCGCTCCCCGAGGGGCACACCGCGCACGGTGCTCGCCGCCTTCGCGGCATGGGACGCCTCGTCGGGTCCGGTGTTGAGGGGGGTCGCCACCGACCAGACCGCCGCCATGGCGAAGGTGAGGAGCCCGACGAGAACTCCCGAGTGGCGGCCCAGCAAGCCACGAAGGGCCGTCATCGGGTCGAGACCCGCAGCACCGACACGTCCTCGTTGTACCGGAACACCCGTCCGACCGGCCGGGGGAACGGGAACGACCGCACCGACACCACCCGCAGCCCGGCGTGCGACGCGAGCCGCGCGAGGGCGGCTCGATCGATCAGGCGGACGTGCGTCGGGTCGGTGCGCTGACCGGCCGATTGCGGCACGATGACGACGACCTTGCCGCCCTGGCGCACGTACGGCAGGTACCGCCGTACGAGCGCAACCCCGGCCTCCTCGTCGAGGTGTTCGAGCACGTGGGCGAACAGCAACGTGTCGAAACCGCACTCCGCTGCGCACGGCGACCGCTCGAATTCCTCCGGCGTGAACGCCTCGAACCCGCGCGACCGGCACTCCGCGACGCAGGCGCCGTTGTGGTCGACGCCCACCCCGCTCGCCGACGGGTCCGACGCCAGGTGGGCGAGGTTTCGACCGAGGCCGCACCCGACGTCGAGGGTTCGACCCGGCCGCAGCCGTCGGAGGTTCCACCGGTAGGGCGCTTGGACGTCGACCACCCGACGCAACCGGCCTCGGCGCTCGAGCCTGCGAAGCCGATCGGCGTAACTCGGTTCGACCGTCGACCGCACCACGGCCGCATTGTTGCCGATTTCCTACCCGACGATCCGGCTCCGACATTTCTCCTATGGCCATAGTGGTAATACACTTCCGCCCATGTCGAGCGAGCCGTTGTTCGCCATCGAAGGTCTCCACGCCCGGCCGACGGGCGGCGAGGGGGACGAGCCGGCGGCCGAGATCCTGCGCGGTGTCGATCTCTGCGTCGCGCCGGGAGAGATCCATGCCGTCATGGGCCCGAACGGTTCGGGCAAGTCCACGCTCGCCAACGTGTTGCTCGGCTCGCCCGACTACGAGATCACGTCGGGAACCCTCCGGTACAAGGGCGACGACGTCACGGCGTGGCCGACGGACGTGCGGGCCAAGGCCGGGATGTTCCTCGGCTTCCAGTACCCCCAGGAGATTCCCGGCGTCTCGGTGATCCAGTTCCTCCGTCAGGCGCTGTCGGCCCGCAAGGGCATCGACCTGTCGGTGCTCGAGCTCCGGCTGTCGATCATGGACTGGATGCGCCGTCTCGGACTCGATTCGAGTTTCACCGACCGCCACCTCAACGAGGGATTCTCGGGGGGCGAGAAGAAGCGCAACGAGATCCTCCAGATGGCGATCCTCGAGCCCGACTTCGCCGTCCTCGACGAGACCGACTCCGGTCTCGACATCGATGCGCTACGCATCGTGGCCAAGGGCATCCGGGAGATCCGCCGTGATCGGCCCGGGCTCGGACTCGTGCTGATCACGCACTACCAGCGCCTGCTGGACGAACTGCAGCCCGACCAGGTGCACGTCCTGGTCGGCGGTCGGGTCGTGGCGTCCGGGGGCATGGACCTCGTCGCTGCGGTCGAGCGGGACGGGTACGACCGGTTCGCGGGTAACCCGTGAGCGCCGTCGGCGTGCCGCTCGACGCCGCCGCGGTGCGCAAGGACTTCCCGGTGCTCGACCGGGTGATCCACGGTCGGCGGGTCGTCTACCTCGACTCGGCCGCCTCGTCGCAGAAGCCGAGGGCGGTCATCGAGTCGCTCACGCGGTTCTACGAAACCTCGTTCGCACCGATCCATCGCAGCGCCTACGAACTGGCCACCGAAGCGACCGAGGCCTACGAGACGGCCCGGCGCAAGGTCCGCCGGTTCATCAACGGCCGCCGCGACCACGAGGTCGTGTTCACCAAGAACGCCACCGAGAGCCTGAACCTGGTCGTCGGATCCTGGGGGCGGGCCAACCTCCACGCCGGCGACGCCGTGGTGCTCACCCACCTCGAGCACCACGCCAACATCGTGCCGTGGCAGATGCTCGCGGCCGAGCGCGGGATCGAGCTGCGCTGGATCCCGCTCACCGCCGACGGCCGGCTCGATCTCACCGACCTCGACCGACTGCTCGACGGGGCCAAGGCGCTGTCGTTCTCGGCCATGTCGAACGTGCTCGGCACGCTCACCCCGGTCCGCCAGCTCACCGACGCCGCCCACGCCCACGGGGCGATCGCCGTCGTCGACGCCTGCCAGTACGTGCCGCACCTGCCGACCGACGTGCAGGCGATGGGTGCCGACCTCGTCGCGTTCTCGTCGCACAAGATGTGCGGCCCGACCGGCGTCGGGGTGCTGTGGGGCCGCGAGGAACTGCTGGAGGCGATGCCCCCGTTCCTGGGCGGCGGCCAGATGATCAGCGACGTGCGGCTCGACGGGTTCACCCCGGCCGAGCTCCCGGCCAAGTTCGAGGCCGGCACGCCCCCCATCGCCGAGGTCATCGGCCTCGGCGCTGCGGTCGACTACCTGAGCGAGCTCGGCATGGGCCGGGTGCGGGCCCACGAGATGGCCGTCACGGGCTACGCACTGACCTCGCTGAAAGAGCGTTACGGCGACGACATCACCATCCACGGACCGACCGAGGTGGAGCACCGGGGTGGCGCCCTCAGCTTCGCCTTCCGCGGGGTGCACCCCCACGACATCAGCCAGGTGCTCGACCAGCACGGCGTGTGCGTGCGGGCCGGGCATCACTGCGCCAAACCGCTCATGCGCCTGCTCGGGGTCGGGGCTACGGCCCGGGCCAGCTTCTACGTGTACAACGACACCGACGACGTCGACGCCCTCGCCGAAGGCCTCGAGGGCACCTCGGCGTTCTTCCTGTAAGGCAGGTGGCCATGCCCGGACTCGAAGACCTCTACCGGGAGATCATCCTCGATCACTACAAGAGCCCGCGGAACCGGGGTCAGCTCGAGACACCCCCGGCGGTCAAGGTGGAAGGCCACAACCCGCTGTGCGGTGACGAGATCCAGGTTTACCTGCTGGTGCAAGGCGACCGGGTGGTCGACGTCCGGATCAGCGGTCAGGGCTGCTCGATAAGCCAGTCGTCGGCATCGATGATGTCGCAGGCGGTCAAGGGCAAGACCCTGAGCGAGGTGCGCGCGACGGTGCGCGCCTTCAAGTCGATGATGTCGATCCACGAGCACGACCTCGGCGGAGACGGCGAGGAGGCGGCCCCGGACGAGGCTGCCTCGGCGGTCAAACTGGGCGACCTCGAAGCGCTCCGCGGCGTGGTCAAGTTCCCCGTGCGGATCAAGTGCGCAACGCTCGCGTGGAACACCCTGGTCCAAGGCATCGACGAGGCGACGACCGCCTGATCGCTCAAGTGCGACGACCGCCGGCCGATCCGTAGGCCGATGCGGATTCCGAGGCGGGCGTGTGTCGCAGCATTCGCCGTCTTCGCCGTTCTCGGGCTCCCCGGCACCGCTCGTGCGCAGGCGACCGCTCCGGCCGATACCGCCTTCGCTGCCGTCGACCTTCTCGTCGCCGACACCCAGGTCCTGGTGGACACGCTGAAGACGAGCGCCGACGACGCCGAGTCGATCACCAGGGCCGCGCGAGAGATCCCTCGCCTCGAGTCGTACGCAACGAGCGTGCAGCGAGACCTCGCTGCGGTCGGCGCCGGTGCACCCGCAGCCGACCAGGCGTCGTGGGCCGTCCTGGAGGATCGGGTTCGGACGCTCGGGCTCCGGCTGTCGAGGGTCCAGGCCGACCTTGCGCTCGCTCGCCCTGCTGCCGTGTCGACCGTGGCCCAGGACCTCGAGACGCTCGTCGAGTTCGTTCGCAGTGCGAAGCGTGCCGTGACCGACGGCTGGAGCGCACGAGCCATCGAACCGTTGACGACGGCGACGGTCGGGCTCGGCGGACTGAGCGCGTTCACGTTCGTCGTCGGCGCGCTGTTCGGCAAGCGCAACGGCGGGTCGGAGCGGCGTCGTGCGCTGTGGTCCGTCTCACTCAGCACGGTGCTGCTGGCGTTCGGCACGGGGCTCGCTGCGGCCATGCACCTGCAGTTCGTCCGCGCCGCTTCGCTCTCCGTCGTTTCCCTGCTCCCCGTCGGCGTGTTCGGCCTGATCGCGGTCGTCGTGCTCACCGAATCGCGACGATCACCGCACGCTGGGCAACACGTGAAGACGAACACCAGGGCGGCTCCGCTTCCCGAGGTTCGCGTCGACGAATCGGCCGGCATGATGATGTGGGGAGAGAAGCTCGACGCGCTCGAGCAGCTCCGACGTCGCCCCTGAGCGAGGTGGAAGAGCTCGGGCATCGTGGGCGCGCCACACCTCCTGTCTCGGTCGGTGTCATCCATCGACCGGGTCGGCCGCGTCCCACGGCACCGAACCGGACAACCAGTGGGTCACCTGCTCCGCCTGGTCGTTGCGGTGGAGATGGCGAGGCGGCGTCGCGAACGTGGCATACGGCGTGCAGCTCAACACCACTCGCCCCTCCTCGTTCACCATCTTCTCGACGAACGGTCGAAGCTCCTCGCCGAGCGGCGTGCCCGACATGCGCCCGGCGACCGCCATGGCGACGTCGACGGTGAGTCCGAGGTCCCGTTCCACGGCGGCGTCGCAGTACACGGTGAGGTAGCCGACCGGCCATTTCTCGTCGAGCACCAGCAGGCTCACCTTGCCCGACCGCTCGACCGCCCGTGCCTTCGCACGGGCTCCCATCGTGGCGATGAGCAGTCGGCCGTCATCGGTCGGGACGTAGTAGACGACCGACTGTGCCGGACCGTCCTTGCGGCGCGCGTACGCGAGCACACCGGTCCGGTGGGTCTCGACGAACCGCCGTCGTTCCGACGGCAGCATGTCCCGGTCGGTGGGCAGCGCGAAGGGCTCGTCGGCCAACGGGAGCAGCTGCATCGGCGCTCATGGTAAGCACCCTGCGCCCTGGCCGCTCGACCGTCCCTGGGGGCGAACAACTTCAGTGATGGCTCCCAACGACGCTGAAGCTCGAATCCGCAGTCCCCCACCACGGTTCGGACGGCATTCCGGGCATGGCATCAGGGTTCCTTCGACCACAACTCGTCGATGAACCGCTGGTCCTCGTCGAAAAGCCAACACTCACGCAGTTTCTCGTCCTGCACTCGGTAGAGCAGGACCCTCTGAACACGTCGCGGCGGGTTCCCCAGATCTTCTATCGCGAGCAGTGCGCCGAGCGAGTCGCCCACCATCACGTCCCTCACATCCACGAGTTTCCGAGATGTTCGAACCGACGCCTGCCCCAACGCCGCGAATGCTGCGTCCCGGCCTCGGTGAGTACCAGCCAATGGGCTGTCGCCCATGTAGTGGAGTTCGATGTCGTCGTGGTATGCGGCGAGCACCTTCTCGAGATCGGATGCAAGCCAGGCTTGGGCATACGACCGAAGCACTCTC
>JBILVB010000065.1:0-19544 GCA_044370695.1 Acidimicrobiales bacterium
CACTCACCGTCGGGGCGTGGGCCTTCACCCGTGTCGTCGCCATCGAGGCGATCGACGGCCTCGACGTCGTCCAGGACGTGGGGGCGCAGGACCTGCTCTGCGTCGGCCTCGAACTCGCAGCCGGCGTGGCAGCGCTCGCCGCCGTCGCACGGCTGCGGGCGATCCGCCCGATGGTGCCGCTCGCTGCGCTCGGCGCGCTCGCGCTGGCCCTTCCGGCATCGGCCATGAGCCACGAGCACGGCGGTGCGGCCCACTCCGCCGACCACACGGCCAACCACACGGCCGAGCACACGGCCGCCGGCGCGGCGAGCGGAGCGGCGGCGCCCGAGGCGACGGTCGCGTCGAGCGCTGCGGGTAACCACGAGGTCGCGTCGAGCCGCCCGCCGACGCGCCAGGAACTCGCTCGGGCCGCAGCCCTGGTCGAGACCACGACCGCAGCGCTGGCCCGGTACAAGACGACGGCCGACGTCGAAGCGGCCGGCTACCGCTCCATCGGCGATGCGGCGACGGGCTTCGAGCACTTCGTCAACCGGGGGTATCTGACCGACGGGCGCGAACTCGATCCGGAGCGCATCGAGTCGATCGTGTTCCGGGTGGAGGCGAACCGGACCAAGACCCTCGTGTCGGGCATGTACATCCTCGAGGACGGCAAGACCATGGCCGACGTGCCCGAGGTCGGCGGACCGCTGACGCTGTGGCACGACCACCAGAATCTGTGCTGGGACGCCAACGGCCGGGTCGTCGGCGTGCTACGCAACGGAAGCTGTTTCCCGCGCGGCACCTTCGCGGCCACGGCGCCGATGCTGCACGTCTGGTTGGTCGACCATCCGTGCGGTCCCTTCGCCGGGATCGAGGGGAACGGTCCGCTCGGAGCCGTGAGCAGCCACGGTGGCGGCTGCGGCCACGGCCACTGATCGGCGCTGCGCTGCCGGGACGGTCGGGCGATGCGAGAAGATGGGAACGAAGCGATGGAGGACCGACGATGACGGCGACCGAACCGGTCAAGGACTGGGCGACCGACTACGACTTGTTCGCCCACCAGTACGTGGTCGACCCGTACCCGATCTGGGCCGAACTGCGCGGCACGTGCCCGGTCGCCCACACCGACCGCATGGGCGGGTCCTGGCTGCCCACCCGCTACGAGGACGTGTGCGCGTTCGCCCGGGCGCCCGAGGCCTTCTCGTCCCGATCGGTGACGGTGTTCCCGCCGGTCGACGATCCGAGCGGGGCCTACAACCAGGTGGGCGCGCCGCCGATCACGTCGGACCCGCCGGAGCACACCTGGGCCCGCCGCCTGATCCTGCCGGCGTTCTCGCCGCGCATGGTCGAGAGCTACGAGCCGATCACCCGTGACCTGTGCCGCCGGCTGGTGAACGGCTTCATCGAACACGGTCACGCCGACGCCGCCAGCGATTACGCCCAGCAGATCCCGGTGCGGATCATCGGCCAGATGCTCGGCGTGCCGCTCGACATGTCCGACACCTTCGTCGGCTGGGTGCGCGGGATCCTCGAGCTCGGCGCGACGGACATCGACGTTCGGCTGGCCGCTCGCCGGGGACTCATCGAGTTCCTCATCGGGCAGATCGAGAAGCGCCGGGTCGAACCCACCGACGACCTGATCAGCCAGCTCATGGCGGCCGAGGTCGACGGCGAGCGGGTCTCGCCGGCGCACATCATCGGCACCTGCTTCCTGCTCGTCGTCGCGGGCATCGACACCACGTGGTCCTCGATCGGGTCCTCGCTCTGGCACCTCGCCACCCACCCCGAGGACCGCCGCCGTCTCGTCGCCGAGCCCGAGCTCATCCCCACTGCGGTGGAGGAGCTCCTGCGGGCGTACTCGCCGGTCACCATGGCCCGGGTCGCCAATGCCGACATCGACTTCGCCGGGGTGCGCATCGGCGAGGGCGACCGCATCATCCTCAACTTCCCGGCGGCCAACCGCGACCCCGAGGTGTTCGAGCACCCCGACGAGGTGATCATCGACCGCCAGCACAACCGCCACGTGGCCTTCGGTGCCGGCATCCACCGGTGCGCCGGCTCCAACCTGGCGCGCATGGAACTACGGGTCGCGATCGAGGAGTGGCTCGCCCGCATCCCCGAGTTCGAGTTGGTCGAGGGTGCCGAGGTCACGTGGGCGGGCGGTCAGGTCCGCGGCCCTCGGCAGTGTCCGGTCGCCTGGCCCACGTCGTTGCGGGCCTAGGCGGCGGGCGTGACGGCGTACGACCCGTTCGTAGCCCCGGTCTACGACGATCCGGCTCCGGCGTACGGGGCGCTGGTGCGGGAGTGCCCGGTCCACCGTTTCGCCGGGTACGGCCTCGAGTTCTACAGCTTCAGCCGGTACGCCGACGTGCGCGACGGCCTCATCGACGTGGCGACCTACTCGTCCAAGTACGGGCAGGGCCCGCACTACACGAACCAGGGCGCCATGTTCCAGGATCCCCCGGAGCACACGATGTTCCGGCGCCTGATCGCCCAGGCCTTCGCTCCCAAGGCCGTGAACGGGTGGGCCGACGACGTACGCGAGGTGACCACCGGATTGCTCGACGACATGGCGGCCCACCCCGACCGGCGCGCCGAGTTGCACGACGACGTCGGGTTCCCGCTGCCCGTGATCATCATCGCCCGCATCCTCGGCGTCCCCGAGGACCAGCGCGAGCAGTTCAAGCAGTGGAGCGACGACCAGGTGTCCGGGCTCGGCCCGAACCGGGAGCGGTCCGACCGGGCCCGGGTGGCGCTCAACGCGTACTTCCTGGCCGAGGTGACCCGTCGCAGGGACCTGATCTCGGCCGGCGCCCCACTGCCCGACGATCTCGTGTCGACGTTGGTGCGCAACGCGCTGGACGCGCCCCGACCGATCACCGACGACGAACTGTTGGTCATGCTCGGGCAGCTGCTCGTCGGGGGCAACGAGACGACCACCTCCCTCGTGGTCAACGCCGTGTGGCGACTGCTCGAGGTGCCGGAGCGCTGGGCACGGTTCTGCGCCGACCCCGACGGGCTCGTCGAGACGGTGATCGAGGAGAGCCTGCGGTACGACCCGCCGGTGCTCGGGCTGTTCCGCACCACCACCTGCCCGGTGCACAAACACGGTGTCGAGGTGCCCGAACGGGCGAAGGTGATGATGCTGTACGCCGCCGCGAACCGGGATCCCGACGCCTTTGCCGACCCCGACGAGTTCCGGCTCGATCGAGACGCCTTCGAACTGCGAAAGACCCACCTCGCCTTCGGGCTCGGTGTCCACGCGTGCCCCGGGGCGCCGTTGAGCCGCCTGGAGGCTGCGATCCTGCTGCCCGAGTTGGCGCGACGCTTCCCCACGCTTCGACTCGACGGCGCGACCGAGCGAATCGAGCCGTTCCTGCTGTGGGGGCGTCGACGCCTCCCGGTCCGCTGGGACTGACCGTGCGAGCACCCGAGCGGATCGGGCCGTGGATCGTGCGGGCCCTCGTCGTCGTCTGTTCGTTGCTGCTGACGGTGAGCAGCCTCGGGTGGTGGGCGTCGCGATCGGTCACCGACCCGGAGGGATTCGGCGACCGGGTCGTCGCCGCCCTCGACAAACCCGAGGTCCGGCGGGCGATCGCCGAGGAGGTGGCCAATCGACTCGCTCCGGTCGGCCAGGTGTTCACGGCGGCCAAACCGCTCGTCGTGCAGGTGCTGATCGCCGCACTCGACACCGACCTCGTCCGCCAGGAGGTCCGCAACGCCGGTGTGCAGCTGGCCCGCAACGTGTTGCGGATCCGCTCCACCTCA
Source organism: Acidimicrobiales bacterium (assembly GCA_044370695.1). Taxonomy (GTDB): domain Bacteria; phylum Actinomycetota; class Acidimicrobiia; order Acidimicrobiales; family Ilumatobacteraceae; genus JBEIFW01. The sequence goes on from JBILVB010000065.1 coordinate 3,748, forward strand.
CGGTCCGAACTCGACGTGTCGGCTGCGCTCGTCGCCGTGCAGGAAGGGCTGCGCGCGATCAACCCGGAGATCGCCGCCCGCATCCCCGAGAGCGCGCTGAAGGTGCCGTTGAACTTCACGCAGAGCCGGGGGGCGGACCTGGCCTTCACGGTCGTCACGTTGCTCGACGACCTGTGGTCGTTCACCCTCGCCGCCGCGCTCGGCGTGGCGGTCCTCGCCGTGTTCGTCGCCGCCGACCGTCGGCGGGCCTTGCGGGCCGCGGGCATCGGCATCGCCGCCACCGGAGCGGTCCTGCTCGCGCTGTCGGTCCCGGGGCCACAGGCCGCGTCGCTCCGTGCCCCCGAATCGAGCCGGTCGGCGGTCGCGGCGGGTGTCGCCGCGTTCACCGCTCCGCTCGATGCCGTCGGGTCCTTCTGGGTGGTGTTCGGACTGGTCGTCGTCGCCGTCGCCGTCAGCAGCGGTCCGGCGACGGTCGCCCAGCGCATCGCCGTCGTGCGGGCCTGGATGGCCGTTCGGGCCGGTCGTCGGATCTGGCGGATCGCCGGCTGGGCGGTGGTCGGTGGTGTCGGGTTGTCGATGGCACGGGACCCGATGGGCACCCTGGAAGGGCTCGGTGCGCTCGCGGGCCTCGTGCTGATCTACCTCGCCGCCGTCGGGGTCGCCCATGCCCTCGGCCTGCTCGGGCCGGTGGCTGCCGCCGTCGATCGACCGGTCCGGCAGGGCCGGTCGTTCGCGCTGGCCGCCGGCGCCGTGGCGACATCGATCCTGCTGGTGGTCGGCGGCTCCACCGTCGCCGTCGCGTCCCTGCTCGGCCGGTCCGATCCGGCCCCGAAGAACCCCTTCGCCTGCAACGGCAGCCTCGAGCTCTGCCTGATGCCGCTGCGGACCGTGGCCTTCGTGGGCAGCCACAACGCGATGTCGAACACCGCCGCCGGCTTCCTGTTGGCCGAGCACACCGAGTCGATCTCGGACCAGTTGGGTGCCGGCGTCCGTGCGCTGCTCCTCGACACGTACTACGGCTACGAGGACGGTCGCCTCGCCGGCAAGACGCTGGTGCGGACCAACTTCCTCGGCGGAGTCGACCAGGACGCACTGCTCGAGCAGCTCGGTACGGACGGGCTCGCAGCCCTCGACCGTCTCGGTGGGGTGACCGGCACCGCCCGCCCCGACGCGCGCGACGTCTACTTCTGCCACGTCGCCTGCGAGCTCGGCGCGACGAAGGCGGTGGACGAGCTGGTCAAGATCCGCCGGTTCCTCGAACAGAACCAGAGCGAGGTGATCCATCTGATGTTCGAGGACTACGTCCTGCCGGAGGACACCGAACGCATCCTGGCCGAGTCCGGACTGCTGCCGATGGTGTACGTGCCCGGGGAGTCGCTCACCGGTTCGAGACCGCTCGCGGACCGAACGATGGCCGAGCTCATCGACGCCGATGCCCGCGTGATCGTGACCAGCGAGAAGCACGGCGGCGCGCTGCCCTGGTTGCTCGGCGCCTTCGAGCAGTTCCAGGAGACGCCGTACACCTTCCCGACGGCGAAGGACTTCAGCTGTGCACCCAACCGTGGCGGAACGGCCGCACCGCTGTTCCTCGTGAACCACTGGCTCCGCCCGTCGGGCCCGCCGAGTCCGGACGAGGGCCGCAAGGTGAACACCCGTGCCGTGCTCGGCGCCCGCCTGGACGACTGCATCCGAACCCGCACGATCGTGCCGAACATCGTGGCCGTCGACTTCACGGCGCTGGGGGACGTGTTCGCCGTCGTGCGGGAACTGAACGCCGCCTCCGCCCACGTCATGGGTATCCCGGAGATCGTCGATGGGCTGGTCGCAGCGTTGAAGGAGAGCGATCTCGACCCGGACGAGATCGCCGCAGAGTTGGCGGCGATCGTGCGGATGGACCGCACCGACGACGTCACTGCCCGACGCGTGCTCGGCCCGCTGGCCGATGACGGTTCGTTCCTGCGCAGCGAGGCCGTCCAGGAGACGATCCTCGCTGCGCTGGAGGGCTGAGCCCGCGGTCGAGGCCGCCGATTCAGGTGGGGCGGGCGACCACCATCTCCGAACCACGCCAGCGCGGCGCCATCGCCGAGCCGGAGGTGACCCCGGCGTCGACGACGATGCACTGCCCGTTGACGTACGACCCGCCGTCGCTCATCAGGTAGAGCACGGCTTCGGCGATGTCGTTGGCGTGCGGGGCCCGCTTGAGCGGCGAGGTCTTCGCCATCGCCTCCGCCGCGCGCTCGACGTCGTCGGCGTTCCCTGTCATCACGTGCGCCGTCATGCCGGTCGGGATCGAGCCGGGCGCGACGGCGTTCACCCGGATGCCGTGCTGGGCCAACTCGGCCCCAGCCCCGCGTGCGAGACCGATCACGCCGGTCTTGGCGACGGTGTAAACGTGCGGGCCCAGGCCGCCCTGCACGCCCGCCACCGAGGACGTGCACACGATCGCGCCGCCCTGGCCCTGTGCGATCAAGGCCCGGGCGGCGTGCTTCACCGTCATGAACACGCCACGGAGCAGCACCGCCATCGTGCGGTCGTAGTTGTCCATGTCCGTCTCCGCGATCGGACCGGCCGCACCGACGATGCCGGCGTTGGCGAACACGCCGTCGATCCGGCCGAACGTGGTGGTCGCGGCGTCGATCGCTGCGGCGACCTGCGCTTCGTCGGTCACGTCGCAATGGACGAAGATCGCCTTGTCGCCCAGGGACTCCGCGACGGCGCGTCCCCGGTCGTCGAGCAGGTCGGCGACGACGACCCGGCCCCCCTCGGCCACCATCAGCCGGGCGGTGGCCTCCCCGAGGCCGCTGGCCGCTCCCGTGACCACCCCGACCTTGCCTGCGAACCGTTCACCCATCGTGCGTTCCTTCCCCCTGGCAGACTGTCGAACGTGGGCGACACTAACGAACTCATCCTCGCCTGGTTCAGCCTCCGCAACGCTCGTTGGGAGCAACGCTGCGCCGCTGCGGCCGCCGGCGGGTTCCACGGCGTCGGTCTCAACGCCGGGGCGTTCCGCCGCCTCGACCCGGGACGGGGCGACGAGTGGTTCAAGCAGGTGGCGCTGGACCACGGCGTCCCGATCCTCGAAGTCGAGGTCGCCCGTCTCGCCGATGTCCCCTGGTCGATCGAGCAACTCGACCTCGCCGCGTTCGTCGGGGCCCGGCACGTCCAGACCATCGCCCCGTTCGAGCGGCGCATGGCCGTCGAGGAAGGGTCGGCGGCCATCGCGGCACTGTGCGAGGCGGCGACGGCACGGGGTCTGCGCCTGGCGTTCGAATTCCTCCCGCCGACCGACGTTCCCGATGCGCCGACGGCCCTGCGCTGGTGGGAGGCCGCCGGCCGACCCGACGGGTTCGGCCTGTGCGTCGACTCCTGGCACGTGTTCCGCGGGGGAGGTCTCCCGTCGCTCGACGGGCTCGACCCGGCGATGGTGACCACCATCCAGTTCGACGACGGCCCGATGCGCCCGACGCTCGACGACTACATCCAGGATTGTCTGCACTACCGGTGCGCGCCCGGCGACGGGGAGTTCGATCTCGCCGGGTTCCTCGCACGGCTTCCGTACCGGGCGCCGGTCAGCGTCGAGGTGATCGACGACGATCTCGACGCCCTGCCCCCGCTCGAGGTGGGCCGACTGCTCGGTGAGGCCACCCGGCGCGTGCTCGACCGGCGCTGAAACCCGCAGCGCCTGCGGTTGGTCGCTCGTCGACCCGGCGGGGGAGAATCGGCGGATCATGGCCGACCAGATCAGCCTCGAGGGCTTCAACCCCTTCTCGCCGACCGTCCAGCAGTGTCCGCACGCCTACTACCGGGCGATGCAGGACGGGCCGGCGGTCCACCCCGTCCAGGGCACCGACATCTTCATGGTGACCCGACACGATCTCATGCTCCCGCTGCTGCGGGACACCGCTACGTTCTCGAACGCCTTCGGATCGGCCGGCGAACCACCGAAAGGCGACGTGATCGACCGACTTCGGGCCGTGTACGCAGAGGGTTACGACCGGGTGCCGACGATGCTCACCATCGACCCGCCGTGGCACACCCGCTTCCGGGGGACCGTGGCCCCGTACTTCACGCCGCGACGGATCGCCGAGCTGCGCGCCCCGGTCGAGGCGATCGTCGACCGTTTGATCGACGACCTGCTCGAATCGGTCGGCCCGAGCGGCGAGATCGACTTCGTCCCGAGCTTCGCCGTGCCGCTGCCGATCGAGGCGATCGCGTACGTGCTCAACGTCCCAGCCGACCGAATGGGCGACTTCAAACGCTGGAGCGACGATTCGATCGCCGACATCGGCGCGTCGATCTCCGACGACCGACGGGTGGAGGCCGCCCGCGGCGTGGTGGAGTTCCAGCATTACTTCGCCGAGCAACTCGAGCGCCGTCGGATCGAGCCGATCGGCGACCTCATGAGCGATCTCGTCGGATCGGTCATCGACGATCCCGAGGCCGAGGGGCACAAGCGACCCCTCACGATGGCCGAGATGTTGTCGATCATCCAACAGCTGCTCGTCGCCGGGAACGAGACGACGACGAAGGCGCTCACCGAGGGCGTGCGGCTGCTCGCGCAGCACCCCGACCAGTGGGCCAAGCTCAAGGCCGACCCCGCAGGCCGCGCGCCGCTCGTGACCGAGGAGGTGCTCCGCCTGGCCACCCCGACCCAGGGCATGTTCCGCAAGGTCACCGCCGACGGGGTCAGCATCGACGGCTGCCCGGTGCCGAAGGGGGCGCGCGTGATGCTCGTCTACTCGGCGGCGAATCGTGACCCGAAGGTGTTCTCCGGCGATCCCGATTCGTTCGACCCGGATCGGCCGGAGCTCAAGGAGCACCTGGCGTTCGGCAAGGGAATCCACTTCTGCCTCGGGGCCCCGCTGTCGCGCGTGGAGATGGTGGCGGCCTTCGAGCGTCTGGCGCGCCGCCTCGATACGCTCCGGCTGCTCGAGTCCAACGACTTCGAGTACCACCCCAGCTTCATGTTGAGGGGTCTGAAGAAGCTCGACCTGGCGTTCACCGCAGCGTGAACGACCCGAACGGAGTATCGGTGGCGACGATCGAACGTGTCGGCGTGGTCGGCTGCGGGTTGATGGGGTCCGGGATCGCGGAAGTGTGCGCTCGGGCGGGGCTCGACGTGCTGGTGCGCGAGATCGACGCGGCGGCCTGCGAAGCCGGGATGAAGCGGTTGTCCACGAGCCTCGACCGGGGCGTGCGGGCCGGCAAGCTCGATGAGGGTGCACGCGACGCCGCATTGGCGCGACTGCACTTCACGACCGACTTCGGTGATCTCGCCGACCGGCAGCTCGTCGTCGAAGCCGTGATCGAGGACGAGAAGCTGAAGACCTCGGTGTTCGCCGCCTTGGATCGGTCCGTCACCGACCCCTCGGCGATCCTCGCCTCGAACACGTCGTCGATCCCGATCATGAAGCTGGGCATGGCCACCAAGCGCCCGGAGCAGGTGATCGGCATCCACTTCTTCAACCCGGTCCCGGTCCTGCGCCTCGTCGAGTTGGTGACCTCGCTGTTGACGGCGCCCACCACCACCGCGGCTGCCGAAGGCTTCGCGGTGGACGTGTTGCACAAGCGGGTGATCCGGAGCCAGGACCGCGCCGGATTCGTGGTGAATGCGCTGCTGATCCCCTACATCCTGTCGGCCATCCGGATGTTCGAATCCGGCTTCGCCTCGGCGGACGACATCGACACCGGCATGGTCGAGGGGTGCAACCACCCCATGGGCCCGTTGCGCCTCGCCGACCTCATCGGGCTCGACACCACGATGGCCGTGGCCGAGAGTCTGTACGCGGAGTTCAAAGAACCGCTCTACTCACCCCCGCCGCTGTTGAGTCGCATGGTCGAGGCCGGGCTCCTCGGGCGCAAGGCCGGCCGGGGCTTCTACGACTACGGGAGCAAGTGATGGCTGATCGCATCCTCGTCGCGAAGGTCGGCCTCGACGGCCACGACCGGGGGGTCAAGGTCGTGGCCCGGATCCTGCGGGACGCCGGGTTCGAGGTGATCTACACGGGCCTGTTCCAGACCCCGAGCAAGGTTGCCGCCGCCGCCGTCGACGAAGACGTCGACGCGATCGGGTTGTCGATGCTGTCGGGGGCGCACATGACGCTCGCCCCGAAGGTCGTCGAGGCGGTGCGAGCGTTGGGTGTCGACATCCCCGTCGTCGTCGGGGGAATCGTGCCCGACCAGGACATCGCCAAGCTCGCCGAACTCGGTGTCGCAGCCGTCCTGACGCCGGGTGCCGGTGCAGGCGACATCGTGGCGGCGATGCACCGGGTGATCGCGGCGAGCCGGACCTCGGCCTGATCGCCGAGCGGGGCGCGCGATGCCGGTGGACCCGCTCGAGCGGATCACGAACCTGCTCGCGCTGCTTCTCGAAACCCGCGAGCCGCTCTCGCAGGATCGGATCGTCCATGAGCTCTCGGGGCAGTACCCCGCCGACCCGACCGCTCGGCGGGCGGCGTTCGAGCGGGACAAGGCGGCCCTGCGAGCCGAGGGCGTGCCGATCGAGCAGACCTACCTCGCCGACGGTGGCACGGGGTACCGGATCGACCGCACCGCCTACGAACTCGGCGACCTGGGGTTGACCGACGACGAGAAGCGGGCGCTCCAGTTGGCCATGGCGACGGTGCATCTGGGTGTCGACTGGGGGGACGATGCGCTGCGCAAGCTCGCCCCCGAGCCATCGGGCCCGGGATCGTCGACCGGCGCAGGAGCGGCTGCGGCGGTCCTGCCCTCGATGCCGGCACTCGCCGGGTTGTTCGCCGCGCATGCGGCTCGTTCCCCGGTGTCGTTCTCGTACCGGGGCCGGGCCCGGCGGGTCGATCCGCTGGGGCTGTTGTCCCGGGGCGGAAATTGGTACGTGGTCGGCTACGACCACTCACACGAGGAACGACGGGTATACCGCGTGGATCGCATCGAGGGGGACGTCGCGATCGGCGAGGCCGGTTCGTTCGAGGTGCCCGATGGCTTCGACCCGTCCGGGGCGCTGGCGTCGGACATGAAGTCCGTGGGCGGCACGGGCGAGGATCCCAGCGAGGCGGTGGTGTGGATCGACTCGGTCTGGGCCCGTCGAGTGGTGGCCGAATTGGGTCCGGAACGGGTCGTGGCCCGACACGACGCCGACGGCACCGTGCTGGTGCGGGTGCCCTGTACGAACCGGTCGGCCTTCCGGTCGTGGGTGCTCGGGATGTTGGAGCATGCCGTCGTCGTCGAGCCGCCCGAGGTGCGCTCGGAGGTCGTCGGCTGGCTGGAGGCGCTGTCGTGAGCGGTCGGCGGGGGCCGAGGCCGACGCAACAACGGCTGCACCAGCTCCTGGCCATCCTGCCGTGGCTCATGGAGCGTGGCGGTGCCACCGTCGAGGAGGTGGCCGAGCGCTTCGACATGCGGCCCGAGCACGTGGTCGCCGACCTCGAGGTCGCGTCGATGTGCGGGCTCCCGCCTTACATCGACGAGATGATCGACATCTACGTCGAGGACGGTCGGGTGCACGTCGGCGTGCCCCGCCTCTTCCGACGGCCCTTGCGGCTGACCGCCCGGGAGGCGTTCTCGGTGGTCGCCGCGGCCCATGCCGCCCTCGCCCTTCCCGGTGCGGATCCCGACGGGCCCCTGGCCCGGGCGCTCCGCAAGCTCGAGGCGGTGCTCGGCGCTCGACCGGTGGTGAGCGTGGACGTCGAGCGGCCGGCGTTGCTCGACGTCGTCACCGATGCCGTCGAGCGCGGCGAACGCCTCGCCGTCGTCTACCGCAGCGGCGACGACCGCCGCACCGAGCGGGTGATCACCCCGCGAGCCGTCATGGTGCGCGAAGGCGCCTGGTACGTCGTGGCGGAGTGTGCGCTGGCGCAGGCGCGCCGGACGTTCCGGGTCGATCGAATGGAAGCGGCCGAGCCGACCGGTGAGCGGGTCGAGGTCGAGCCGATCGAACCGCTGACCGATGGGTGGTTCGACGACGTCGAGCTCCCGGAGGCCGAACTGGTCCTGCCGTCCGACGCGGCCTGGGTAGCGGGCCGGTATCCGGTTCGTTCCGTCGAGGTGAACGGCGATGGGACGCTGCGCGTGCGGCTCCCGGTGACGAGCGAACGCTGGCTGGGCCGGCTGCTCGTACAACTCGGACCCGACGCTCGCGTCGCGGCGCCGGAACGCTGGCGTGACCTCGGAGCACGTACGGCAGCGTCGGTGCTCGCCGCCTACCGCTGACCGAGGGGGACGAGCGGCGGATCCGGGCAACGTTCGAGCAGGCGGTCGAGCAGCTCGCTCGTGGCCCGGGCGTCGTCGAGGGCGTCGTGCGGGCGGCCCGGGTCGATGCCGTACCGGCGGCAGAGCGCAGCGAGCGAGTGGCCTTCGGGGTGGTCGGGCTCCACGGTTCTCGACAGTGCGAGGGTGCACAGCCCCAACCGGGGAGCAGTGGGTCCCGGCTCGGCGAGCCGGCGGACGAATGCCCAGTCGAACGGGAGGTTGTGCGCCACCACGAGGCGCCCGGCGAGACGCTCGGCGAGTTCCCGGCCGACCTGACGCCGCCGGGGCGCGTTGCGGATGGCGGGCCGACCGATCCCGTGGATCTCGGTCGGGCCGAGGCTGGCGAGCGGCCCCCAGCGCGGGCGAACGAACGAGACCCACCGCTGCTCGGTCGCGCCCTCGTCGGACCGCAGGACGACGGCGACCTGGAGCACCCGATCGTGGTCGGGCCGGAGTCCGGTGGTCTCGACGTCGACCACGGCGAGGGGTACACGAAGCACTGCCCGGACCCTACGCCGGGGGTGCGCGCCGACGGTGGAGATCGTCAGGCGGTCAAGGCATGCGACTGCCGGGCCCGCACGCCGATCGGCGCAGCGACGGTGTACCCGGCGAGGTGACGCTCCTCCTCGGACTCACCGCCCCAGAAGCCGTACTCGCGCTGGTCCCGAGCGAACGAGCGGCACTGGACCGCCACGGTGCATGAGGCACACAGCATCCGGGCCTGCGCCTCCCGACGGACACGGGCCTGGGGCCGCTCGGCCCGAGGCGGGAAGAACAGGTTGGTTTGGCCCTTGCAGCCGGCATTTTCACGCCAGTCCCCAGCGGGGCGCGGCAGGACGGTTTCGATGGCGAGCATTCTTCGACCTCAACGTCCTCTGGTGGGAGAGTGGAGGAGCGGCGGGGCCGGGAGGGGTTGGGCCCCGCCGCTCTGGCAAATTCAATGCTAATTCATCCCGAGGCCGCTGTAAATGCGATTTAGCACGTAAGAACCCGGGTTCCGGTGCCGGCGCCCGGCGTCACCTCAGAGGAGCTCGGCGGCGATCCGCGCGACCTCGCTGCGCTCGCACGCGTTCAAGGTCACGTGGCCGAAGCAGGACTGGCCGCTGAAGGCGTCGATCAGTACGGCGAGGGCGTTGTTGGACTCGCCGACGTAGGGGGCGTCGATCTGACTGGTGTCCCCCGTGAACACGATCTTGGTGCCTTCGCCGATGCGGGTGAGGATCGTCTTGAGCGTCGTCGGTTCCAGGTTCTGGGCCTCGTCGACGATCGTGAACTGCCGGTGCAGCGAACGCCCTCGCAAGAACGTGACGGACTCGAGGGAGAGCGATCCCCGGGCCGTGAGCTCCTCGACCAACGAGCGAGCGTCGCGGGCCGACCGTCGATCGGTGAGCGCGACGACCGCATCGTGGATGGCCGCCATCCAGGGGTCGAGCTTCTCGTCGAGTCCGCCGGGGAGGAACCCCACGTCCGCCCGTCCGACCGGGACGAGCGGGCGGTAGATCGACAGCCGCTCGTAGCGGCGGGCTTCGACGACCTGTTCGAGGCCGGCGGCGACGGCCAGCACGGTCTTGCCGGTGCCGGCCCGGCCGTCGAGCGCCACCACGCTGACGTCGGGGTCGAGCAGCAGTTCGAGGGCGAAGCGCTGTTCCTTGGATCGCGCCCGTAAACCCCAGGCCTCGGGGGACGGCGACGGCAGCAGCGACAGGCCTGCGTCGGACCGTCGGGCCAGGGCCGAACGGGAGCCGCTGCGCACGACGGCGAAGGTGTTGCAGGGCAGGTCGCCGATCGCAGGACCATCGGTGAGGTCGTCGAGGCACCCCGTGGCGTACAGCCCCTCGACGTCACCAGGGTCGGCGTCGAGGGTGAGCCAGCCGGCCGGGCGTGTCGCCGGCGACCGGCCGACCGGCCGGTGCTCGCCGGCGTCGACGCCGAGGTGGCCCGCCTTGATCCGCAAGGCAGCGTCGTTGGAGATGACGACCGTCGGTCGATCCTGGGCCTGACCGAGGGCGGCGCCGATGATGCGGTTGTCGGGCCGTGCCGGATCGAGGCCGTGCTCGGCGAGCAGGTGGCCGAGCACGCCGTTGAGTTCGATGCGCACCGTGCCGCCGAGCGGATCGCCCGGGATCGGCACCGGGTGGTTCAGGGAGCCTCCTGCGCCGACGCGAAGGTCCTCCAAGGTTCGCAGGGCGTGTCGAGCGGCCCGGCCGGCGTCGTCCTGGCGGCTCTTGAGCTTGTCGAGCTCCTCGACGACGATCAGGGGCACGACGACGTCGCACCCCCCGTAGCTGGCAAGGCAGGACGGGTCGGCGACCAGCACGCTGGTGTCGAGCACGACGCAGGTGCGGACCGGACCGACGGCGACGTCCTGGCCGCCTCCTGTCGGGGAGGCGACGGTCTGGAGGCGATCGCTCACGGCAGCTCCAAGATCGGACACGTTGACGGTTTCGTAGCACCCGGCGCCCCGCATCTGCTGGCACCATCGGTCACAGGCAGATGAACAGTGAGGAACCCGGAGCGTCGGTCCGAAGGTCTACAACCGACCTGCCTCGATGATCGAGCGGAGGAAGAGCCGGGTGCGATCCTCGGTCGGGTCGCCGAAGATCCGCTCCGGCGAGCCGGCCTCGTGGACGACACCCTCGTAGAGGAAGCACACGGTGGAGGCGACCTCCTTTGCGAAGCCCATCTCGTGGGTCGCGAGCAGCATCGTCATCCCCTCCGAGGCGAGCTCGCGCACCATGCCCAGCACCTCCGAGACGAGTTCGGGGTCGAGGGCCGAGGTGACCTCGTCGAACAGCATGACCCGCGGGCCCATGGCCAGCGCGCGCACGATGGCCACCCGCTGCTGCTGGCCGCCGGAGAGCCGGTCGGGGTACTCGGTCGCCTTGTGGTCCAACCCGATCCGGGTGAGCAGCGCCAGCGCACGCTCCTCGGCCTCGGCCCTGGGCATGCCGAGCACCTTCACCGGCGCGAGGGTGACGTTGCGCAGCACCGTCATGTGCGGGAAGAGGTTGAAGCTCTGGAACACGATGCCGACGTCCTGGCGCAGGGCGTTCACGTCCACGCCGGGGCCCGACACCCGCTCGCCGTCGAGGACGATCTCGCCGTCGTCGATCTCCTCGAGCGCGTTCACGCAGCGCAGCAGCGTCGACTTGCCGCACCCCGATGGCCCGATGAGGCAGACCACCTGGTGCTCCTCGACGGCCAGATCGATGCCGCGCAGCACCCGGTTGGCGCCGAAGTGCTTGTGCACGTTGCGCAATTCGAGGAACGGCATCGGGTTCAGCCCCCCGCCCGCATGCGGCTCTGGTCCCGCTTGATCAGCCAGTCGGTGAGGCGGGCCAGCGGGATGGTGACGATCACGAACAGCACGCCGGCGGCGACCACCGGGGTCATGTTGAAGTAGCGGGAGCGTTGCACGCTCGAGGTGTTGAACACCTCGAGCACCCCGACGAAGGCGAGCAGCGCCGTGTCCTTCTGCAGACCGATGAAGTCGTTGAGCAACGGCGGGATCACCCGGCGCACGGCCTGGGGTACCACCACGAATCGCAGCGTCTGCGGGAAGCTCAGCCCGAGCGAGCGGGCGGCGGCGGTCTGGCTCCAGTGGATCGATTCGAGGCCCGAGCGGTACACCTCGGCCACGTACGCCCCGTAGACGAGGGTGAGCGCGAGCACCGGCAGCCAGAACCGTTGCTGCTCGCGGCTCAGGTCGGAGATCAACGGCAGGTCGGCGATGGCAAGGCCGAACACCACGAGGAAGATCACCAGCACCGCAGGCATGCCGCGGAACAGGTCGGTGTAGACGATCGACAGGAACCGCACGGGTCGGCCGGCCCGGCCCGGCATCATCCGGGCGACGGCGACGACCAGGCCCCAGACGAGTACGAACACCTCGGCGACGAGGAACAGCCGGATGTTGAGCCAGAACGCATCGAACAGCGCCGGCCACGACAGCCCGAACACCCGCCAGTCGAAGAACACGGCGCGGACCCCGGCCGTGAGCACCGCCGACACGCCACCGACCACCAGCGCAGTGATCGAGAACCCGACGACGTACCACAGCCAGTTCGACGCGCGATCGCCGGCGACCCGGGCCTCGACGACGTCACCGGCGGCAGCGAGGCGACGCGCCGCAAACGATGCCCGCAACGCCTGCAGCGCGGAGAACGGCACCGCGAGCCCGGCCACCGCCAGCACCACCAGCACGGCGCGGGTGGCGACGGTCTCCCACCCGTTGGTACCGAGGCTGCGGTCGAAGCCCCGCAGCAGCGCGGCCAACGCAATCCACACGGCGATTGCGGCTGCGACGGCCACCGTCGAGGCGCGCAGGCGGGTCCGAACGGCCGGGGCCCGCCGCCGTTCGGCAGCGGGCCCCGTGGAGACCAGGCTGGTCATCGGCTCCGACCGGTCACTTGACCGCGATGACCGGAACCTTGGTGGGGTCGCCACCGAGGTTCTTCGTGGCGAACTTGGCCAGCGAACCGTCGGTCTTCAGCCCCTTGATCAGGCTGTTGATCACGTCCTTGTTCGCCTGCGGGTTGCCCTTGGGGATGATGCCCCCGTACTGCTCCCCGGTCTTGAACTGGGCGACCACGGCGAGCTTGCCGCCGGACCGGCCGGCCTCGCCGAGCACGATGGCGGTGTCCATCATCACGGCGTCGATCTGCCCGGCGCTGAGTGCGGTGAAGGCGTCGGCGAGGTTCTGGTACACCTGCGGGGCCTTGGCCGGCTTGATCGTCTTCTCGACGAAGTCGAGCCCGGTGGTGCCGGTCTGCACGCCCCAGTTGAGCTTCTTCGCGTCGTCGAGCGAGGCGACCTTCTTGTCGGCCTTGGCCAGCACGCCCTGATCGGACTCCCAGTAGGCGTCGGTGAAATCGACGACCTTCTTGCGCTCGTCGGTGATCGTCACCTGCGACAGCGCCAGGTCGAACTTCCCGGCCTGACCGGCGACGAGAGCGTCGAAGCTCTCGTTGCGGACCTCGAGGTTCTTCAGGCCGAGCTTGGCCTGCAGCGCCTTGGCCATGTCGTACTCGAAGCCGGCGTTCAGCTTGGTGACGTCGTCCTCGCTGCCGTCCCAGAAGCCGGGTCCGGGGAGGCTCGTGACGATGGTGAGCGTGTCGGCCTTGATCGGCTTGAAGCCCTTCACGTCGGCACCGCCGCCGCCTGCGACGGTGGTGGCGGTGGTGCTCGAGTCGTCACCACACGCAGCGACGGTGGCGAGCAGGGCTCCGGACAGGGTCACGGCGGCGATCAACTTCGTGCGCAAAGGGTCCCCCGAGTGGTCGGTCAGTCGGTCTGGCCAGGAGTGTAGACGTGGCCTGGTCGCCCTCAGCGGTGGACGACTGCGTGCGGCGGTAGTTCCGACAACAGCGGCGCGCTCACCCAGATCCGGGACAGGTGCAGCGTGGAGCGGAGTCGGACCATGCGCACGATCGTGCCGGCGGGCTGCCCGCACATGGCGATGGCGGCCCGGATCGCCGAGTCGTCGTCGGGGAGGATCATCGGCACCTTGGCGCGCTGCACCCCGGCCGGTCCGGCCGTGTACGCGTTGAACCAGAACGCGTCCCAGTCGACTTCGTTGGCGAGCGACGCCGGGATGAAGTCGACGAGCCCGAGGCCCATCGCGTTGCCGTGGCTCTCGGGGGTGAGCCCGAGCGCGACGACGGTGGCCACCGAAGGCGCCGTCGCGTCGGGGAGGCCGTGGATGCGGTACCGCCCCGTGACGTTCGGGTCGATGCCGACGCCGGAGATGTCCTTGCCGATCCGTTCGACGACGAGGACGTCGACCGCAGAGAACGGCAGCGGCGGCACGAAGCCCTTCGCGGCCGCCGTGAGTTCCTCTTCGACGGCGCTCCCGACCTCCTGGGCATCGAGCGCCTCGACGCGTACGACTGCGCCGGCGCCCGACTCCACCGACGCCAATCCCCCGGCGAGGCGTCCGGTCGCCCGCAGCGCGGCGATTCCGTCGAGCAGCCGGTCGCGCATGTCGACCGGCCCGCAGGAGTGGATCTGCGCGGCACCGGGCTGCTTGCCGAAGCCCACCACCGCCATCTTGGTGAGGCCGGACTCGATGGGTCCCACGAAGCACGTGTGCGGTTTCACGCGGTTGACCGGCAGGATGCGATCGGCGGCAGCGGCGTGACGGTCGAGGAACAACGGCATCCCCGTCGGGGTGCGGGCGACCTCGACGGTCTCCATCGTCGAGCGGATCTCGGCGCCCACCGAGGACTCGGTGATGCCGTAGCCGGCGAGCACCTCGCGTTGGCCGTCCGCAGTGCCACCGCCGTGGCTGCCCATCGCTGGGACGACGAACGGCGTGCCGCCGAGTCGTCGGACGCCGGCGACGGCGCCAGCCACGAGATCCACCCGGCCGGTGAGCCCGCGGCTTCCGGCCCCGACCGCCACCGTCGTGCCCGGTCCGACCGCGCCCCCGAGTCGTCGCACCACGGCCGCTTCGGCTGCGGCCCGGACGTCGGCGACCGGTTCGCGGCTCGGCTCGGGCAGTGCTACCTCGACGAGCTCGGGCACGATCAGTGCCGGGTCGAACGGGAGGTTCACGCCGCGAGCGAGTTGGTGCCAGTTGCCGGTCGCCGTCACGGGGGGCACCCTAGGTGCCGTGACCGGGTGCGCCTTCTGCGAGATCGTCGCGGGGCGCGAACCGGCGTACCGGGTGCTCGACGACGAGGTCGCGGTCGGGTTCCTCGACCGCTCCCCCCTGTTCCCGGGGCACGTGTTGGTGGTTCCCCGGCGGCACGTCGTGACGCTGCCCGAGCTCCGTGTCGAGGAGGTCGGGCCGTTGTTCGAACGCGTTCGCCGGCTGGCGCACGCCGTGCCGCGCGCGCTCGGAGCGCCGGGAAGCTTCGTCGCGGTGAACAACGTGGTGAGCCAGAGCGTTGCGCACCTCCACGTGCACGTCGTGCCCCGGCGCCGCGGTGACGGCCTGCGCGGTTTCTTCTGGCCCCGTCAGCGGTACCCGTCGAGCGAGGAGATGGCGTCGGTCGCCGCTCGGATCGCCGAGCTCTGCTCAGACCACGATCCGCATGGGTAGCCCGTGGCGGTCAGTCGAACCGTCGCCGAGCACGACGTGTTCGCCCGCAACGAAGCGTCGTGCGCTCCACAGGACCGCTACGGCATCGAGGATGTCGTCGGCGGCGGCACCGGGCAGCCGATCGGGGACGTCGCCCTCGTACCAGGTCTCGATCGCCCGGCGTCGTGCGTCGACGCCGGGCCTCGTCCGCTTGGGCGGCAACAGCTCGCCGGTCATCGCCCAGAACGAGCACTCCGGGTGGATCTCGAGCAGCGTCGGTACGCCCGGAGTCCGGGCGAGCGTGTCGAGCTCGCGCATCTTCGGTGCCAACGACCACGACTGGATCGACACGCCGCGCCCGTACCGGGCCTTGCTCGCCGCGTTGGCGGCCGCATAGCTGCGCTCGCCGAGCAGCGGGCGAGGCAACGTCGGGAACACCGAACTGCGACGCGAGGGGGGGAGGAACGCACGGGCGGCGTCGTCGGCGCGACGGCGCCAGGAGTCCGGCAAGCCGATCGGCATGTCGACACCGAGAATGTCGAGG
>JBILVB010000066.1:0-19403 GCA_044370695.1 Acidimicrobiales bacterium
CTGGCGGGACGACGCGACCTACACCCCCGAGTTGCTGGCCGCCGACGTGGCCGCCGTCGTCGAGGAGCTGGCGCCGCAGGCGTCCGGCGTGGTCGGGATGTCGCTCGGCGGTCTCACCTCGGTCGTGCTCGCCTCCCGCTGGCCCCATCTGGTGCGCCGGCTCGTCGTCGTCGACGTCACGCCGGGCACGAACCGAGACAAAGCCAAGGCGATCATCGATTTCGTGAACGGTCCCCAGGACTTTCCCGACTTCGAGTCGCTGCTGTCCCGCACCATCGAACACAACCCCACGCGGTCGGTGTCGTCGCTGCGGCGAGGCGTGCTGCACAACGCTCGCCAACTCGACGACGGCACCTGGCGGTGGCGCTACGACCGGCGCGGGCGCGCCCAGCTCCCCGACGGCGACGGGGTGCCGGCGGCCGCAGCCGATCCGGGTCGGCTGTGGGACGACGTCGCCGCCGTCGCCTGCCCGATGGTGCTCGCCCGCGGCGGGATCTCCCCCGTGGTCGACGATGCCGACGTCGCCGAACTCCTGCGGCGCCGCCCGGGTACCGAGGTCGTCGTCATCGACGGTGCCGGTCACTCGATCCAGGGCGATCGGCCGGTCGAGCTCGCAGCGCTCGTCGAGCGGTTCGTGTTCAGGCGCCCGGCTTGAAGATCATCAGCACGATGCCTGCGGTGTAGAGCAGGTGACTCGCGCCGACGGCGGCGCGCCCCACCCGCACCGGCACGCGGCCGGTCAATGCTCCCCGAACCCCGAACCACTGGACCCCCATCAGCACGACCCAGACGCCCAGGGAGGCGGCGATCCACGGGTCGGTGAGTTCGAACACGTCGTCGGACAGGCCGGTGAGCCCCATGCCGAACACCCACAACAGGACCGTTGCGGGCATCACGACGAAGAGGTGCGCCCGGGCGGCGGCCGTCGCGTCCACGCTGCGCAGCCGGGGCAGCACGAGCAGCGGGCCGAACGCCGCCACGACGGCGAGGAGGTGAAGGACCAGGAAGAGGTTGTACAGGTCGGAGCCGATACCCACGGGTGAGGGATCCTACGGGTGACCGACCTCGACCGACGAGCGGGCGGCCAGGTGGATCCGTCGACCGAGGGTGTCTTCGAGCAAGGAGCGACGCTCGCCGGCGGCGTACAGCTCGAGGCTCACGTCGACCGCGCCCGCCGGTGTCACCTCGATGACCAACTCGCTGCCATCGTCACGAGCAGCAACCCCGGCGATGAGGTTCTCGTGGCTGCGGTCGAGGCCGATCGCAACCCGCAACAGGCCGGCGAGGGTGCGCACCACGCGCTGGTCCTCGGCGCGAAGGGCGGCGAACTCGGCGTGGGTCGCTTTCGGGGCGCTCTTGCGGTGGTAGCGGGCGATCTGGGCGATCATCTCGATCTCGGCGTCGGTGAACCCGACGAGCCGGTCGGAGTTCCGGATCACGTAGTACGAGTGGAGGTGGTGCTTCGTGTGGGACACGAACAGGCCCACGTTCGCGAGCAGTGCACCCGCCTCCAGGTATTCGCGGCAGCCCTCGTCGAGGCCGTGGAGGCCAATGGTTGCGTCGAACAACTGGAGGGCGAGCCGGGCGACCTGCGCGCCGTGCTCGTGCTCGTCGTCGCAGGATCGGGCGAGCGCCAGCACGCTGTTGCGCGACACCTCCCGGAGATGATGGAGCGTGCCTCCCCGGGTGCGTTGCACGGTGTCGAGCAGGACGCCCTCGCGCAGCGCGTACTCCGACACGGTCCAGGTGCCGACGCCGAACGCCTCGGCCACCCCTTCGAGGATCAGCGCGCCGGCGAGGATGATGTCTGCACGCTTCGGCTCCATCCCCGGTAGGGCCGCCCGCTCGCCCACGGTGCGAGCCCCCGACAGCTGGCGAACGACTGCATCCAGGGCGGCTGCGTCGAAGCGGAACCCGTTGTAGGTCCGCAACTCGTCCTGGCCGCTCGCCGCACGCGCCAGCCGGGCGATCGCCTCGATCGTCCCCGACGAGCCGATCGCCACCTCGAAGCCGAGCCGGTGCACCTCGTGCGAGAACGGCACGAGCGCCGAGCGCACGAAGGTTCGGCAGGCCTGCACGGCTGCCGGGTGGAGCCGCTCGCCGGGGAAGAACCGGTTGGTCAGCCGCACGGCGCCGAGCTTGAAGCTGCGTGCGGTCAGCAGCTCGCCGTGCTCACCCACCATCACCTCGGTGGACCCGCCGCCGATGTCGCACACGAACGAACGCTTCGTGAACACCGGCAGCGCTTGCAGGACGCCGAGGTGGATGAGGCGCGCCTCTTCGACCCCGGAGATCACCTCGACCTCGACACCGGCCTCGGCGCGAGCCCGGGCCAGGAATTCGTCGTGGTTCTCCGCCTCACGCACGGCGCTCGTGGCCACGGCGCGCACCGGAGCGTCGTGGATGTCGGCGATCCGTCGGAACCGGGCGAGCGCGGCGATCCCGCGGTCCATCGCCGCCGGGTCGAGCCGCTTCATGTCGCCCGAGCCGGTGCCGAGCCGGACCATCTCCTTCTCGGCACCGACCACCTCGAAGTGCCGGTCGTCGACGATCCGCGCGACGACGAGGTGCAACGAGTTGGTGCCGACATCGATGGCGGCGAGGGTCACGGGCGCAGACGCTACCGGTGCGCTCCGGGGCGTCGGCGGGTCACGGTGGTGCGGCGTGTGACCGGCGCGCGGGCGTCACCGAGCCGGCGCGCCGGCGGTCAGGCCGCGCAGGCCGACAGCCCGCCGACGACCCCTTTGCGGAACGCCGCGATCCGCTCGAACGGTCCGGCGGCGTCGCCCCGGCGCCCGACCTGGGGGCCGAACGTGAGCAGCGTGCGGATCCCCTCGTCGAGGTCGCCCGGCGACAGCGACAGGCTTCCGCCGCCGGCGCGGTTCTCGGGGAGTTGGGCGATGGTCGAGCGGGTCCAGGCCCCGACGTAGCAGTCGGCCTGCAACAGCGCTCGTGCGCCCTCGATCGGCAGCCGGCGGGCCTGCTGGGCGGCTTGGGCCCACGCGTGGCCGAACAGCAGGCCGATCGCGAAGTCACCCTCCTGGTACGCCTGTCGGAGGAACGAGGGGTCGAAGGCGACCGTGCGCGTGTCGCTGCACCACGCGACGGTGCCGGCCGCAGCCGCGGTGCCGCTCGTGC
This sequence comes from Acidimicrobiales bacterium, assembly GCA_044370695.1. Taxonomy (GTDB): domain Bacteria; phylum Actinomycetota; class Acidimicrobiia; order Acidimicrobiales; family Ilumatobacteraceae; genus JBEIFW01. Next base: position 3,139 of record JBILVB010000066.1, read on the forward strand.
CGTTGCACCGGCTCACCGTCGAGGCTTCCGCCACGGTGTCCGCCAACGCCGTGAAGCCGCTGCCCTGGGCGATCCAGAACCGGTCGAGGTCGGCGACCATCAACGGCTCCACCTCGTCGAACGGCAGGTTGCCGCCGTTCGCGTAGTCGGCGGCGCTCGTGAACGGCAGCGCGAAGGTCGGCGGCAGGCTCTTGGCGTAGGTGACGCAGCGGGCCGCGCCGTTCACGTAGCCGTCCTGGAACGCGCCCACCCGATCGAACCCGGAACCGTGCGCCCCCTCGGCCTGGGCGGTGACCCCGACCGGGTCGGCGTAGGACAGGAAACCGCCGATCGCGCCCGTGAGCGCCCCGGGTTCGAACGCGATGCCGGCCGGCTTGCGCTGGGCGACGCTCGCCAACCAGGCGCCTGCGAAGCAGTCGGCCTGCTGTTCGAGCAGGATCGTCGACCCGTCGACGGCGGCGCGCGCCTGGATGGCGTGCCCCCACTCGTGGGCCATCACCAGACCGAGCGAGATCGTGCCGTACCGTTTCTGGATCTTCGGGAACAGACCGGTGTCGTCGTAGGCGATGTAGTCGGCCGAGGACCGGCAGTAGTAGGCGTTGCCGGCGATGTCCCGGTACCGGGGGGCCCGCGTGGTGCCGCACGGGGGTACCTGCACGTCGGTGGAGGTCACCCGGATCACGCCGCCGGCGAGATCGACGTAGGGCTTGCCGTACAGCGCCGGGAAGGTGGTCGACCAGTAGGTACGGATGTCGTCGATCATCCGGTCGAGGTCCGCCTGGTACCCCGTGCCGGTCCGGGCCGCCGTGGTCGTCGTCCTCGGGGCCTGCGTGCCCGCCGTGGTCGTCGACCGATCGGTCGGCGTGGTGGGTGCCGTGGTCGGTGCCGTGGTCGGCACGGGGCGTGCCGCGGTGCCGGCGGTCGTGGTCGGCGAGGCCGTGTCCGGAGCGTCGGCGACGACGACGTCGACGGGCGCGGCGCCACAGGCGCCGAGGACCAGCACTCCGGCGATCAGCGCGGCGAGCGCGTGCGCAAGCCGCCGGCGGGTGCGAGCGGGGAAGGGGGCGTCGGCCACGTCGCCTACAACGCTGCCGATCCTCCCGTCGTTCCCACTGCGAGCCCGATCCCGCCCGGCTGCTAGAACCATTCTCCGTCCATACCGTCTCCGGGGGGAACGTTGGCCAACTCGACACCGGATCGCGCCGCACTGCTGCGGATGTTCGAGATCCAGACCCGCATCAAGCTGAACGACGAGCGCTTCCGCTCGATGCTCATGAGCGGCCAGATCCAGCTCATCTACTACTCGCCCCGCGGCCAGGAGTGCATCAGTGCCGGCTACGCGGCGCACCTGCGCTCCGACGACTACGTGATCACGATCTACCGGGGCCTGCACGACCACATTGCGAAGGGGGTGCCGCTCAAGGAGCTGTGGGCCGAGTTCCTCGGCAAGGCCACGGGCACCTGCAAGGGCAAGGGTGGCCCGATGCACATCACGCATCCGGCCTCGGGGCTCATGGTCACCACCGGGATCGTCGGCGCAGGCATCCCGATCGCCCCCGGGTTCGGCCTGGCTGCCCAGCTGTCGGGGACCGACCAGGTCACCGTGTGCAACTTCGGCGACGGTGCGTCCAACATCGGCGCGTTCCACGAGGGTCTCAACCTGGCCGCCGTGTGGAAGCTCCCCGTGGTGTTCGTCTGCCAGAACAACATGTACGGGGAGCACACCCCGTACCGCATGGTGACCGGCGTCGAGTTCATCGGGGACCGCGGCGCGGCCTACGGCATGCCCGGCGTGACCGTGGACGGCAACGACCCGGTGGCGGTGTTCGAGGTCATGGGCGAAGCGATCGCCCGTGCCCGCGCCGGCGAGGGCCCGACCCTCGTCGAGGCGCGGACGTACCGGTTCTGGGGTCACCTCATGGGCGACGCCATGGAGTACATGCCCAAGGAGGAGCGCAAGGCGGCCATGGCGGCCGATCCGGTCCTGCGCTACCGCGGCTGGCTGATCGAGCAGGGTCACGCCACCGAGGACGAGCTCGCCGGTATCGAGTCGTCCACCACCGCCGAGATCGACGAGGCCGTGCAGTTCGCCCTCGACTCGCCCCAGCCCGAGCTGTCCGAGCTCTACACCGACGTGTACGCGGAGGTCTCGAAGTGAGCACCGACTGGCCCACCCTGCCCTTCGGCATGGCCATCAACCAGGCCCTCGACGTGGCGATGAGCGTCGACGAGAAGGTGTTCCTCCTCGGCGAGGACATCGCGGAGCCCTCGGGCGGCGTCTACAAGATCACCAAGGGGCTGTCCGACAAGCACGGCACGCACCGGGTCCGAAAGACACCGATCTCCGAGCAGGCGATCGTCGGGGCGGCGGTCGGCGCCGCGATCTGCGGCTACCGGCCGGTGGCGGAGATCATGATCATGGACTTCCTCGCCGTCTGCCTCGACCAGGTGACCAACCACGCCGGGAAGATCCGGTACATGTCGGGCGGCCAGACCACCGTGCCGATGGTGATCCGCACCTCCGCCGGTGCCGGTCGGGGATTCGGCGCCCAACACTCGGAGTTGCTCGAGTCCTGGATCGTCCACACGCCCGGGATCAAGGTGGCGATCCCGTCCACCCCGGCCGATGCGAAGGGGCTGCTGCTGTCGGCGATCTTCGACGACGACCCGGTCCTGTTCGTCGAGCAGATGATGTTGTACTGGAACCCGGCCGTCGCCGGCCCGGTGCCCCCGGGTGACGTGCGGATCCCGTTGGGGTTGGCCGACGTGAAAGCGCCCGGGAGCGACGTCACGCTGCTCACCTACGGTCGCCAGACCCACGACTGCCTCGCCGTGGCCGCAAAGCTCGCCGAGGAAGGCATCTCGGTCGAGGTGGTCGATCTCCGTTCGCTCGTGCCGCTCGACGAGGCCACGGTCATGGCCTCGGTGGCGAAGACCAAGCGGGCCGTGATCGTCCACGAGGCCGTCGGCACCTGCGGGTTCGGCGCCGAGCTGTCGAGCCGGATCCACGAAGAGTTGTTCTCGGAGCTGGCCAGGCCGGTGCAGCGGGTGACGGGGAAGAACACCCCGGTGCCCTACGCCAGCAACCTCGAGTCGGCGTTCCTGCCGCAGCAGCCCGAGATCGAAGCGGCGATCCGCCGCATCCTCTGACCCCTAGCGAGGTCGGCCCACGGTCGCCAACCACGTCCGCACCGTCCCGAGCACGGCCTCCGGCCGCTCGAGATGGGCGGCGTGGCCGGCGCCGTCGATCTCGGTGAATCGGGTCGGTCCGGCGAGCCCGGCGACGAGTCGGTGGCCGAGCGCAGTGAACTTCTCGTCGCGTGCGCCGACGAGGATCAGCGCCGGCACCGTGCAGTTAGGGAGTCGATCCCACAGCGGCTCCTGCGCGCCGGTCCCGGCGAGCCGCAGCGAGGCGGCGAGCCCGGCGGTGGTGTTGCGCAGCCGCTCCGTGCGATCGGCGGGGTCGTCGGGCAGCCCGGCGAACATCGGTTGGGCGAGCCAGCGGTCGACGAACGCGGCGACGCCGTCCCGTTCGATGCCGGCGGCGAGCTCGTCGTCGGAACGTCGGCGCGCCGTTCGCTCCTGCTCGTCGACGATGCCGGCGGTGCCGCCGACGAGCACCATCGCCCGCACCAGCTCGGGACGGTCGCAGGCCAGGCGCAGCACGTGGCGGGCGCCCATCGAGTAGCCGACGTAGACCCCGCGTCCGCCGACGTCGCCGAGCATCCGGGCCCCGCACTCGACGCTTGCGGCGACCTCCGACGAGCCACCGTGACCGGGGAGGTCGACGAGCAGCACCTCGTGGTGCTCTGCGAGCGGGCGGGCCAGCGGGAGCCACGAGCGCGCCGTCTGGGTGAACCCGTGCGCGAGGACGAGACGGGGTTCACCGGCGCCGAGCCGCTCGACCGAAAGGGTCATCGCCGTAGTGTCGCAGTGCCATGGCCGATCTCCACGTCCCCGTCGTCGAAGCGGCAGCCGGTGAGCTCGGCGCCGGCGTGCCGGTGACGGCGGCGGCCACGTTCTGCGCAACGCTCGTCGACGAGTGGATCCGGGTCGGGATCACTGACGCCGTGGTGGCGCCGGGGAGCCGGTCGACCCCGCTGGCGTTGGCGCTCTCGGCGCGCCGTGAGCTGCGTCTCCACGTGTTCCACGACGAGCGTTCGGCGTCGTTCGCCGCGCTCGGGCTCGGTCTCGCCACGGGCCGCCCGGCCGTGCTGCTGTGCACGAGCGGGACCGCCGCGGCCGAGTTCCACGCTGCGGTCGTTGAGGCGCACCAGGCCGGTGTGCCCCTGGTGGTGTGCACGGCGGACCGGCCGCCGGAGTTGCGGGACCGGGGCGCCGCCCAGACGATCGACCAGACGCGGCTGTTCGGCCCGGCCGTGCGGTGGTTCGCCGACCCCGGGGTGCCCGAGACGGCCGTCGCCGGGACGTGGCGAGCGTTGGCCGCCCGGCTGGTCGCCGACGCCACCGGTCCGAATCCCGGACCGGTGCACCTCAACTGCCCGTTCCGGGACCCGTTGGTGGGGCGACCCGGACCGCTCCCGCCGGCTCGGCCCGACGGGGCGCCATGGGTTCGTTCGGTCTCGGCTGCCGGGGCGCCGTCGGGACGGGATCTCGCCGAGTTGGTGGCGGCGCTGGAACGACCGCGTGGGGTGATCGTGGCCGGGCTCGGGGCGGGATCTCCGGCAGCGGTGCACGACCTTGCCGTCGCCACCGGATGGCCGGTACTGGCCGATCCCCGTTCGGGCTGCCGGCTTCCCCGGCACTCGACGGTGGCGCACGTCGACGGGCTGCTGCGGCACGGTCGCTTCGCGGCGGACCACCGACCCGAGGTCGCCCTGCGCCTCGGGGCGCCGCACGCGTCGAAGGTGCTCAACCAATGGCTCGCAGGATCGGGCGCCGTACAGGTGCAGGTGACGGCCGACGCCGGGTGGATCGACCCCGACCACACGGCGGCCTGGCGGGTGGTGGCGGATCCGACCGAGTTCTGCCGGGCCGTCACCGGTCAGCTGGCCGGCGGGGCACGCACGCCCTGGGGCGCCCGATGGCGCTCGGCCGACCGGCTGGCGGCCGATGCGCTCGCCGGTCGGCTCGACGGCGTCGAGCCGCTGACGGAACCGGGGGTCGCGCGCCGGCTCGCGGCGGCGTTGCCGGACGGCGCCGCGCTCGTCGTGTCGTCGTCGATGCCGATCCGCGACCTCGAGTGGTTCGCCGCACCCCGCGACGGGCTGCGGGTCCACGCCAACCGGGGCGCGAACGGGATCGACGGGGTCGTGTCCAGCGCGGTCGGGGTGGCGCTCGCCGGCGCGCCGACGGCGTTGCTGATCGGGGACGTGGCGCTGCTCCACGACGCGAACGGTCTGCTGGGCCTCGCCGACCGACCGGTGTCGCTCACGATCGTGGTCGTCGACAACGACGGCGGGGGGATCTTCCACTTCCTGCCCCAGCACGCTGCGCTGGCCACCGAGCGGTTCGAGCAGCTCTACGGCACGCCGCACGGCGTCGACGCCATGGCGCTCGCCGCGCTGCACGGTATCGAGGCTGCATCGATCGGCTCGGCGGTCGAACTCGACGACCACCTGCGCCGCGCCGGGGAACCGGGCGTACGCCTGCTGCACGTGCGAACCGACCGCGACTCCAACGTCGCGGTGCATGCGGCGCTCAACGACGCGATCGTCGCTGCGCTCGACCGTCGCTGAGCGAGCCTCGAGGGGTGGGCTGTGGAGCGGGGCTCAGACGGCGCAGGAGCCGTCGTCGCAGGCCTCGCCGTCGTCGCGGGGCGCCGCAGGACGGGCGGGGGTGACGAAGCGCTCCTGCACACGACGCAGCACGGCGAGCATCGTGTCGGGGTCCTGGGCGCCGGGGAGGGCGAAACGGCCCTCGAACACGAAGGTCGGAACGGCGGTGATCCCGAGTTCCTGGGCGTCGGCGAGTTCGTCGCGTACCTCGGCGACGCCCTCGGTCGAGGCCAGGAACGCGCCCGTCGCCGTTGCGTCGAGACCGGCCTCGGCGGCGAGGCGCACCAGCTCGGCACGATCACCGAGGAAGGAGCCTTCGGTGAAGTACGCGGCGAGTAGCCGTTCCTTGAGCGCGTCCTGGCGTTCCGTGCCCGCCGTCCACCACAGCAGGCGATGGGCGTCGAAGGTGTTGGCCCGCTGGCCGTCCTCCATCCGGAACACCAGGCCCTCGCCGGCGGCGACCTCGCTCACGTGACGGACGATCTTCACCGCCTGGCCCGGGCCGCCGAACTTGCGGGCGTAGGCGTCGAGCACCGGCTGTGGTTCGGCCGGGGCGGTCGGGTCGAGCTGGTAGGGCCGCCACACCACGGTCACGTCGTCGCGACCCTCGAATTCGGCCAGCGCCTTCTCCCACCGCCGCTTGCCGATGTAGCACCACGGGCACACGACGTCGCTGTAGATCTCGACGAGCACGGGCGAACTCTACGGCGCACGGCGGCCCTAGCCGACCGGGCTCACGGCCGCACGATGGCCGACAGCATCGCCTGGAGCTTGGCCTGGGTCTCGGCCAGCTCGGCGTCGGGGTCGCTCCCGGCGACGATGCCACCACCGGCGTACAAGCGGGCCCGGGCGCCGTCGATCTCGGCACACCGGATCGTCACCGCCCAGGTGCCGTTCCCGGCGGCGTCGACCCACCCGACCGCGCCGCCGTACCGGCCCCGGTCGAACCCCTCGTGGGCCTCGATCAGGGCCAGCGCCTCGGCGCGCGGGTGACCACCGAGCGCCGGGGTGGGCGACAGGGCGCCCACCAGGTCGAGCGCCGACGGGGCGGGCAGCGACAACATCCCCTCGACGGCGGTCCCGAGGTGCTGGACGTTGGCCACCGTGACGATGGACGGTTCGGCTTCCCAGTCGAGGTAGCTGCACCAGGGCAGCAGCGTGTCGTTGACGACGTCGATCACCACCCGGTGTTCGACCTGGTCCTTCGTCGACGCGATGAGTCCGGCGGCCAGTCGGGCGTCGGTCGCAGGGTCCCCGGTGCGTGGCGCCGTGCCCGCCAAGGGGTGCGAGCGCACCGTGCGGCCGCGCCGCTCGACCAGTAGCTCCGGGCTGGCGCCGACGAGGTCGTCCATGCGGTAGCGGTAGGACGAACCGAACGAGGCCCGCAGGCGGGCCAGCACCGCGGCGAGGTCGATCGGGGCATCGGCCTCGACCTCGACCCGGCGGGCGATCACCGCCTTGAGCAGCCGGCCGGCCCGCACTGCGTCGCGGGCGGCCAGCACCGCGGCCCGGTACTGCTCGGGGTCGCCGGCCGGTCCGACGCGGTACGTACCGGCGCGCACCGTCGGCGGCCGGGAGTCGGGGAGCGTCGCGTCGGCGCCGTCGATCGTCGTCACCCAGTTCGTACCGTCGGCGTTTCGGCCCCACACCACCCGAGGCACGACGAGTTCGCCGCCGCCACCGGGCCGGAACGCGAGCGCGCCGAGCGCGACCGGTCCGCACCCGGGGATGCCGACGCCGTCGTCGTGCTCGATCGACGCGAGGGTGTCGGCGACCGCCGCGCGAGGCACGCGGGCGGCGACGCCGAGTCCGGCGAGTCCGACACCGTCCCGGACGAACAGCCGCCCGTCCGGCGCTGCCCCGATCGCGTCGAGGTCGACGTCGTTGCGGCCCGGGACGGTGACGGCGCGCACGGCTAGCGGCGGGTCGCGGTGACGAGCTGGGTGATCCCTCCGGACAGCAGGCGCCGTTCGACGAGCTCGAACCCGGCAGCCTCGAGGCGTCGCAGCATCACGCCGGGGTCGGGGAGGTAGGCGACCGACTTCGGCAGGTAGCGGTAGGCGGCCCGGTCCGACAGCAGGCCACCGATCACCGGGACGACCTTGCCGAAGTACACGGCGTGACCGGTACGCACCACCGGGTTGGGCGGTGTGGCGACGTCGAGCAGTGCGATCCGGCCGCCCCGGCGGACGATGCGGCCGAGTTCGTCGAAGAACGGTCCGAGCTCCACGAAGTTCCGAAGTGCGAACCCGCAGGTGACCCCGTCCACGGCACCGTCACGCACCGGGAGCCGCAGCACGTCGGCTTGCGCGCGCGGGGCGCCCGAACGATCGGCCCGCAGCATCCCGATCGACAGGTCGAACGAGAGCGGCCGATGACCGGCCGAGGCCAGGTCGACGCACAAGTCGCCGGTGCCCGAGGCGAGATCGGCGACGACCGAACGGGCCGGCAGCCCGAGCGACTCGACCGTCGTGCGCCGCCAGCGCACGTCGAGGCGGAAGGTCATGAGCCGATTCACCAGGTCGTAGCGGGGCGCGATCGTGTCGAACATCGCCCGCACGGCCCGGACCTTCTCCTCGCCTTGGGGAAGCACGAGACCCGACGCTACGGGGCCGTACCTGCTTCGCGTCGAAGCAGCCGCCGCACCTCGCCGAGCCCGTCGATGGCCTCGGTCCACCGATCGGCCTGCGCGGACACGCTGAAGCTCCGGCAACCCGCTTCGACGTACGGCCACAGCGCCTCGGCGACGCGCGCCGGGCTGCCCCACGGGCTGAAGCGTTCGAAGCGCTCGAACGGCAGCCGATACATGCCCTCGATCGCTCTGGCCAGGGGTTCTCGGCCGCCGTCCCCGATGCCGACCCACACCTGGAGCCCGTGGTGCCAGCCACCCGCCGGCGCTGCCCGACCGGCGTCGGCCGCGGCTCGTTCGACCGTGGCCACCCGTTGCGCGAACCGCTCGGGGGTCGACCACACGCCGAGCCATCCGTCACCGTGGCGGCCGGCCCGGCGCAGCGCTGCCGGTGCCCGTCCGCCGACCACGATGCGCACCGGGACCGGCGGCGCAGGGGCGATGCGCACGTCGCGCAGGTCGTAGAACTCGCCGGAGAAGTCGAACCGCTCGCCGCTCAGCGCGAGTCGCACGACGGCCAGGCTCTCGTCGCAGCGCCGACCCCGGGTGGACGGGTCGACGCCGGTGATCTCGACCTCGTGGCGGTCCTCGCCGCCCACGCCGACGCCGAACTCGACCCGGCGCGGTGCGAGCGCCTCGGCCATCGTCACCAACGCCCGAGCGACGGGGACGGGATGGCGAAGGGGCAGCAGGTAGACGCCCACGGCGGCATCGAGCCGGGGTTCCATCGAGGCGAGCGCGGTCGCATGGACGATGCCGTCGACGCCCCAGCCCGTGTGGAAGCTGACGTGATCGGCGGACCCGACGTGGTCGAGCCCGGCGTCGGCCATCGCCGCCAGCGCACTCCGCCAGGCCGAGCGGCCTGCGCCGCTCAGATCCCGGGGGAGGAACATCCCGACTCGAAGCTCACCGGTGTACGCCACCGCCCGGACGCTACTGCGAGCCGGCGATTGCCCCCCGTTGCGCCGGCACGGTCGCTAGCGTCTGGCGGCCATGACCCGCCCCGCCTCCCGCCGTCGGATCGCGACGACCTCCGCCGCCTTGGTCGCCCTCGTAGCGGTGTCGGCGTGTGGTTCGTCGTCGGCGTCACCACCGGTCACCACGGTCGCCACCACCACGACGGTTCCGCCGACGACCACGACGGTCCCGCCGACGACCACGTCGGTCCCGCCCACGACCACGACGGGCGCAACGGTCGCGACGGTCACGACGGCGCCGCCCGGTCCGCCTGCGCCGCTCACGGGTCTGCCCCGCACGGAACCCGGCGCGGCGACCCGCCCGGCGGTCGTGGTCAAGCTCGACAACGCCCGGGAGGTGGCGCGGCCGCACGTCGGGATCAACCAGGCCGACGTCGTGTTCGAGATCCAGGCCGAGGGGGTGAGCCGCTACGCAGCCGTGTTCCACTCGACCACGGCCGACCCGGTGGGGCCGGTTCGCTCGGGTCGCACCGGTGACATCGACATCGTCAGCCAACTCTCCAACCCGCTGTTCAAGTGCTCCGGAGCCAACGACGTCACGATCACGGCGCTCAACCGAGCCAAGACGCTCGTGAACCTCTGTGGTGAACGGGCGGACACCGTGCGCGATCCCGATCGTCCGGCGCCGCACAACCTGTTCACCAACGTCTCGGCGCAATGGGAGAAGGCCCAGCCGGAGCAAGGTCCGCCGACGCCGATCTTCTCCTACCGCGGTCCGTCGGACCCGACCCCGGCCGGCCCCGTTCCCGGAACGGTGAGCGTCCGCTACGACGGCACCCGTACGGCGTGGGACTGGGACGCCACGACGAAGCGTTGGGTGCGCACGCTCGACGGCACGCCGCACGTCGACGACAAGGGCAAACCGGTCGCGCCGGCCAACGTGGTGATCGTGTTCACGCAGTACCGCATCAACCGCGACACCGGATCCACCGAGGCGATCTCGGTCGGCTCGGGCGAGGCGTGGGTGCTCACCGGCGGGGTCCTGGTGGCGGGCACCTGGAGCCGGGAACGCAACACCGAGCCGTACCGACTGACCGACGCCTCGGGGAAGCCGATCCTGCTGTCGCCCGGTCAGACCTGGGTGCAGTTGCCCCGGCCGGGCGATGGCACCACCGAGCGCGCCGGCGTCTGAGCCGAACCCCCGGTCGCGGGCTAGGTTGTCCGCCGACAAGGGGGTTCGCGATGCATGACCTGGTGATTCGTGGCGGAACGGTCGTCGACGGCACGGGGGTGCCCGCTCGCCGCGCCGACGTCGCCGTGGACGGCGATCGGATCGTCGCCGTGGGCGAGGACGTCGGCGCCGCCCGGCGGACGATCGAGGCCGACGGCCTCGTCGTGACGCCGGGTTGGGTCGACATCCACACGCACTACGACGGTCAGATCACGTGGGACGCCGATCTGGCTCCGTCCTCGATCAACGGGGTGACCTCGCTCGTGGTGGGCAACTGCGGGGTCGGCTTCGCGCCCGCCCGCCTCGACCGCCACGACTGGCTGATCGCGCTCCTCGAAGGGGTCGAGGACATCCCGGGCACGGCTCTTGCCGAGGGCATGACCTGGGGCTGGGAGTCCTTCCCCGAGTACCTCGACGTGCTCGACCGTCGCCGCTGGACCGTCGACGTCGGCACGCAGGTTCCCCACGCAGCGCTGCGGACGTACGTGATGGGGGAGCGGGGCGCCGACCACCAGGTGCGGGCCAACGAGGACGAGATCGACGAGATGCGCCGCCTGTGCCTCGACGCGGTCCGGGCCGGGGCGCTCGGGTTCACGACCAGCCGCACCTGGGTGCACCGCACCAGCCTGGGTCAGCAGATCGGCACGCTCACCGCTGCGGCCGAGGAGGTGCTCGGGATCGCCGGTGCGCTGCGCGAGGCCGGTACCGGGGTCATCCAGTTGATCTCCGACGCCTACCAGTCGACCGATCCCGAACTCGTCGCCCGCGAGGCCGAGTTGCTCGGCCGTATCGCGCTCGAGGTCGGTCGGCCGCTCAGCTTCACGATCCAGCAGAACGACGACGCTCCCGACCGCTACCGCGAGCTGCTCGATCTGATCGCCACGTGGAACAGCCGGGGTGCCCACGCCCGGGGCCAGGTCGGCGTGCGCCCGATCGGCGTGCTGCTCGGGTTCGACGCGAGCGCGTGCCCGTTCAACTTCTGCCCCACCTACCGGGCGATGCGCTCGCTGTCGCGCACCGAGCGTCAGGCGCGGCTGCGCCAGCCGGAGGTGCGCGCCGCACTGATCGCCGAGCACGCAGCCGCCGAACCCAAGGGGTTCCCGGCGTTGATCCACTCGGGGTTCTCCCGCATGTACCCGCTCACCGATCCGGTCGACTACGAGCCGACGCCGGAACGGTCGATCGCCGGCCTCGCCGCCGCAGCGGGGCGTCCTGCCGTCGAGGTGCTCTACGACGAACTGCTCGGTGATGGCGGCACCCGGCTGCTGTACCTGCCGCTGATGAACTACGCCCGCGGCTCGCTCGAGGACGTGCGCTCGATGATCACCGACCCCAACGCGCTGTTCGGGTTGTCCGATGCCGGAGCGCACTGCAACGCGATCAGCGACGGGTCGTTCCCGACGACGGCGATCACCCACTGGACGCGTGACCGCGTCCGCGGCGAGCGACTTGCGCTCGAGCAGGTGGTGCACTGCCAGACCCAGCGCACCGCAGCCCATGTCGGGTGGACCGATCGCGGGGTGGTGGCACCGGGATACCTGGCGGATCTCAACGTCATCGACCTCGACCGGCTGCGCGTGCGCCCGCCCCACCTCGTCGCCGATCTCCCGGCCGGTGGCACCCGCCTGCTCCAGGAGGCGGAGGGCTATCGGGCGACGATCAAGCGCGGCGACGTCACCGTCGCCGACGGCGAGCTCACCGGGGTGCGGCCGGGCCGGCTCCAGCGCGGTCCCCAGGGGTGACGGCCGACGCCGTCGCCGGGCCCCTGGCTGGGGTCCGCGTCGTCGAGTTCGCTCAGGCGCTCGCCGTGCCCGTCGCCGCCATGCTGTTGGGCGATCTCGGCGCCGAGGTGGTCAAAATCGAGCCTCCCGCGGGCGATCAGGCGCGCTACCTGTTCAGCCGCAAGCTCACCGACGCTCCGTACTTCGTGTCCGTCAACCGCAACAAGCGCTCGATCTGCCTCGACCTCACCCACGACGGCGCGGCGGAGGTGGTCGCTGCGCTGGTCCGGTGGGCCGACGTCGTGCTCGTGTCGCTCAAGCCGACCGATCTCCCACGCTACGGCCTCGACGAGGCGTCGCTGCGCCGCGTGCGGTCCGACGTCGTCTACGTCGTCAATCCGCCGTTGGGGCCCAACGGTCCGCAGGGGGACCAGGGCGGCTACGACGTCCTCGTCCAAGGGATCTCGGGGTTGTCGTTCGTGACGGCGCGGTCCGAACGCGATGTCCCGTCCAACATCCGACCGGCCTACAACGACGTGGGGACCGGCATGCTCGCCGCGCTCGGTGCCGTCGCCGCGCTTCGCCACCGGGACGCCACGGGGGAGGGCCAACGGGTCGAGGTGTCGCTGCTGTCCACCGCGTTGCTGTTCGGCCAGACGATCCTCGGCCGCTTCGACGTGACGGAGCCGGCGCGGGAGCGCTTCCACGCCGAACTCGCCGACCTGCGGTCGGCGGGCGGCGGCTTCGAGGACGAGCGGCGCCTCTACCGGGATCGCGTCGCGGGTGGGGAAGGCAGCCTCCGCTTCTACTTCCGGCACTACCGCACCGCGGATGCGATGGTGTCGGTCGGCTGCCTGTCGGGGCCGCTGCAGGACCGCTTCCACACGGCGACGGGGCTGCGCGATCCACGTCGGGATCCCGACGTCCGATTCGGCACGCCGGGCTTCGAGGCGCTGATCGACGAGGCGGAGGCGTTGTTCCGCACGGCCGACACCGAGGAGTGGATCGAGCGCCTGCGCGCCGCCGGCTGCCCGGTGGCGCGGTACAACCTGCCGACGGAGGCGCTCGACGATCCGCAGGTCGTCGCCAACGACTACGCGGTCACGATCGACCACCCGGTGCTCGGTTCCCACCGGGTGCCGGGCCCGGCCGTGCGCTTCGACCGCACGCCGTCGGGCGTCACGCGTCGCGCCCCGCAACTCGACGAGCACACCGAGGAGGTGCTCGCGGAATTGGGTCTCGATGCCGTCGCGCTGCGCGCCGCCGGTGTGGTCGGACGATCGGGCGCAGGGAGTGCGCCGTGACCGGACCGCTGCAGGGCCTTCGTGTCCTCGACCTCGGCCGGTACGTGGCCGGTCCGTGGTGCGCCCAGTTGCTGCAGGGGTACGGCGCGGACGTGCTGCGCATCGAACGCCCGGGGGGCGGTGAGGACCGGCCGCTGTTCCCGATCGGGGCCGAGGGGATGGGCGCGTTCTTCGTGCACTGCAACCGGGGCAAGCGCTCGATGACCCTGCACGTGACCCGGCCCGAAGGACGCGAGGTGCTCGGGCGGCTGGTGGAGCGGGCCGACGTCGTCGTCGCCAACATGCCCGACGAGAGCCTGGCGTCCATGGGGCTCGACTGGGTGTCGCTCCACGTCCGCAACGAGCGCGCCATCCTTGCGACGGCGACGATGTTCGGCAGCACCGGACCGTACGCCGGACGACTCGGTTTCGATGGGATCGGTCAGGCGATGAGCGGATCGGTCCATCTCAACGGCGAGCCCGGGGCGCCGGTGAAGAGCTTCGTGCCCTGGGTCGACTACGTGACCGCGACCAACCTGGCCACGGGTGTGCTCGCAGCGCTCATCGAGCGTTCGGTCACCGGTCGTGGTCGCCGGGTGGAAGCATCGCTCCTGGGCTCGGCGATGGCGGTCACGGGCCACATCCTGGTGGAGGAGGCGGCGGTGCACCCCGGGCGCGCCGGGCTCGGCAACCGGCATCCGGCGGCAGGACCGTCCGACCTGTTCGCGACGCTCGACGGCAAGGTGTTCATCCAGGTGATCGGCAACCCGATGTTCGCTCGGGTGTGCGCGTTGATCGGACGTCCGGAGCTCGCAGGCGACGAGCGCTTCGCCAGCGACGACGATCGTGGACGCAACAGCCTGGCGCTGTCGGCGATCGTCGGGGAATGGACGGCGCAACGAACCTCGGCCGAGGTCCTCGCTGCCGTGGCGCCGCTCGGCGTCCCGGCGGGACCCTTGCTCAGTCCGGCCCAGACGCTGGTCGATCCTCACGTGCAGGCGGTGCTGCTCGACTCGGTCGAGGTCGGTGACCGCCGGTTGCCGGTGCCCGTACCGCCCGTCAGCGCCGCTCGCCTCGGCGAGCGTGCACCGGGGATCGGTGAGCACACCGACGCCGTGCTCACCGATCTCGGTTACGAGGCGGAGGCGATCGCCGCGCTGCGGGCGGCGGGTGTGGTTTGACGCTTCTCTGAACGCGAAGAGCAACCATTTCGCTGCTCAGGGTGGTATTTCGGCGGTTTCCTGAGGGACCACACCAGGATTCGAGACGGTGCGTGGCGCGACTGTGTCTACGATCACGTCGTGAGCCGCCGTCGCCCGGTGCTCGTGGGGGCAGGGACTTTGGCCGTCCTTGGCGCGCTCGTTGCCGGCTGTGGTCTCGACGAGACCCAGGTGCTCGGCGCGACGGTGGCGCCGACTACGACGGTGTTGCCCACTACGACGGTGGCGCCGACTACGACGGTGTTGCCGACCACGACGGTGGCGCCGACCACGACGGTGTTGCCGACCACGACGGTGGCGCCGACCACGACGGTGGCGCCGACCACGACGGTGGCGCCGACGGGTCCGGTTCCGCATGCGGTGACGATCGGGGGTCGGGTGCGGACGTGGCAGGTGGTCGCTCCGCCATCGGGCACCCAGGGGCGACCCTTCGTCGTGGTCCTGCACGGGCGCGACGGTTCAGGGGCGGGGATGCGCACACTCGGCCTCGAAGCGTTGGCCCGTCGCGACGGGGTGGTGCTCGCCTATCCCGACGCAGTCGAGGGAAGCTGGAACGACGGACGCCCCGGTGTCGACTCCGTGGCCCATCGTGAACTGATCGACGACGTCGGCTTCCTTCGGGCCATCGTTGCCGATGCAACGACTCGGTACGGGGTCGATGCCCGGTGGGTGGTCGCCGTCGGGCTGTCCAACGGGGCGATGATGGCGACGCGGCTCGCCTGCGAGGCGGCCGACGTGTTCGGCTCCGTCGCTGCGGTCGCCGGCGTCGCGGCCTCCGAACAGTTGAACCGGTGCAACCCGAGTAGGCCGGTCGCCTTTCGGTTGATCGTGTCTCGGCGGGATCCGACCGTTCCGTTCACCGGGGGCCCGATCGCTGCCGCAGGTGGCCGCAGCCGCGGGGCCGGAGCGTCGGCGATGGCCGTCGCGGCCTGGTGGGCGGCCCGAGCCGGATGCAGCGGATCGACGTCGACGCCGTTGCCGGACTCGGCGCCTGCGGTGCAGCGGTGGACGGCGACGGGTTGCAGCCCCGGGACCGAGGTCGTCGTCGATTCCCTCGAGGTCCAAGCCCACGGCTGGTTCGAACAGCGGGGTTACTCGGCTTCGTCGGCGGTGTGGTCGGCACTCGGCTCCCGCCCTCCCGAGATGAGCGGTCTGCCGAAGCCTGCGACAGATCCGAACGCTTCCTTGAGGTTGGGTATCTAGCGTTCGGCCATGGCCGAGTTCACGATCCGCATTCCGCCCGACCCGGAGCAGTACCAGCGGCTCGTCGAGTCGGCCCGGGTGCTGGCGCACGTGAAGCTCGATCCGGTGTGCGGTCCGCAACTCGCGGTTCGGGAGGTCGAGGTGATGGCGTCGACCTCCCCGAACCTGGGCGAGGGTTGGTCGCTCGCCATGGTGTTCCTCGACGCCTTCGCTGCCGTGTGCGCCGGCATTCCGGCCGCCGTCGCCCACCTGGAGAAGCGCGACCTCGCCGAGGACGACCGCCGGCGCCAGGCGCACCTGATGGTGGACCGGGTGCTCGACCT
>JBILVB010000168.1:0-8122 GCA_044370695.1 Acidimicrobiales bacterium
ATCGCAGCGGCGAGGGCGTCGGGGCGGATCATGAAATCGTCGCCGATGTCGGCGAAGCGGACGGTGGCGCCGGCCTCGAGGACGGCGTTCACCGTGGCCACGAAGGTGAAGGGACTGGTCACCACCTCGTCGCCGGGGCCGAGGCCGAGCGCTTCGAGGGCGACGACGAGCGCCGTGGTCCCCGAGGACACGGCGACGGCGTGACGCGTCCCCGTGAGTCGGGCGACGGCGGATTCGAGCCGACCGACGACCGGGCCCTGGGCGAGCATGCCGGACCGCAGCACGGCGAGCACCTCGGCCTCCTCCTCGACGCCGAGGCGGACCACCGTGATCGGTACGTCGATCGCAGTCGTCACGGGGCCTCGGTCCGGCAGGTCTCGCATCGCACGTCGTCGGGCCGGGCTTGGTCGCGGCTCGCCACACGGCCGCAGGCGCACGCCCACCCGGCCCGGCGCGCCGGATTGCCCATCACGAGCTCGTGGGGCTCGAGCGAGCGGGTCACGACCGATCCGGCAGCAACCGTTGCGTATGAACCGATCTCGATGCCGCACACGATCGTTGCATTCGCACCGATCGAGGCACCGCGCCGCACGAGTGTGGGGACCGTCTCCCACGACGGGCTCACGGCGCGCGGGAACCGGTCGTTCGTGAACACGGCGCTCGGCCCCACGAAGACCTCCTCCTCGAGGGTGACCCCGGCGTAGACCGACACGTTGTTCTGGACCTTCGATCGCGGCCCGATCGACACGCCGGCATCGACGAACACGTTCTTCCCCAGGGTGCACCCGGCACCGACGGAAGCCCCGGTGCGAACGTGACAGTGGTGCCAGATCGCAGCGCCCGGTCCGATCGAGGCGCCGTCCTCGACGACCGCGGTGGGATGTATACGGGGCGAAGGCGGGTCGGACACGTGCCCTCCTGTGAGCGACTGTAGCGAGCAAGGCCATCCTCGGACCCGGTGGTCGACGGACACGGGGGTCATCGCAGCGGCCGGTCCTGCTTGTCCCGTCCCGATGCCTTCCGTCCCTTCTTCCACGCCTTGACCGCGGTGTACGTCGCCGGTGACGAGCAGTCGGCAACCGAGCGGGGCTCGTCGTCGGCGAAGACGCCGGCCGCGCCCTCCCAGCCGGGCGGGCGGATCCCGAACCGCTTGGCCAGCACGGCCACGGTGATGCGGGCCTTCTCCTCGCCGAAGCCCGGCAACGCCCGCAGCCGCTCGAACAGCACCGAACCGTCGGCGACGCCCGTCCACACCGCTGCGCCGTCACCGTCGTGTCGCTCGGCGAGCGCACGACACAGCTCGTGCACCCGCCGCCCCATCGCTGCGGGGAACCGGTGCACGGCCGGCTTCGCCGCAGCGACGGCCACCACCTGCTCCGGGTCCATCGCTGCGATCCGGGCGGCGTCGAGATGGCCGAGTCGATCCCGCAGGGTCGCCGGTCCCCGAAACGCCCACGCAAGCGGGATCTGTTGGTCGAGGACCATCCCGACGAGCAGCGCCGTTCCGTCGGTGTTGAGCAGGCGGTCGGCCCCGTCGTCCCCCGTGACCCAGAGGGTGCCGGTCACCCCCAGGGCGCCGGTGCGTCGGCGTCGATGCCGAAACGGGCGATCGCCTCGGCGACCGTCTCGGCCTTCACCTGGCCGGTCTCGGCCAACCCGTGGAGGACCCCGACGACCACGTGGCCGGCATCGACCTCGAAGAACCGTCGGAGCGCTTCTCTCGTGTCGGAGCGCCCCATGCCGTCGGTTCCCAGCGGGATGAACGACCGCCCGCCGTTGACGAAGCGGGCCACCTGCTCGGGCACGATCCGCATGTAGTCGGTCACCGCCACGACCGGGCCGGCGGCGTCGGCGAGCAGGCGGCCGACGAGCGGGGTCCGCGGTGCCTCGGTCGGGTGCAGCCGGTTCCACCGCTCGACTGCGAGCGCTTCTTCCCGCAACGCCTTGTAGGACGTGGCCGACCACAACTCGACGCCGATGTCGTAGTCGGCGGCGAGGATCGCGGCGGCGTCGCGGGCGGCGAGGTGCGCCGAGCCGGAGAACAGCACCGTCGCCCGCTTCGACGGCCCGGCCGGGGCCTCGGCCCAGCGGTACAGGCCGCGGACGATCTCCTCCGCGATCCCGGCACGGTCGGGCATGGCGGGCATCGGCTGGTTCTCGTTGTAGATCGTCAGGTAGTAGAAGACGTCCTCGGCCCCCGGACCGAACATCCGCCGGATGCCGTGGCGGACGATCGCTGCCGTCTCGTAGGCGAACGCCGGGTCGTAGGCCTGGCACGGGGGAACCGTCGAGGCGAGCACGTGGGAGTGGCCGTCCTGGTGCTGGAGGCCCTCGCCGAGCAGTGTGGTGCGACCGGCGGTCGCCCCCATGAGGAACCCGCGGGCCCTGCTGTCGGCGGCCTGCCAGATCAGGTCGCCGACCCGCTGGAAGCCGAACATCGAGTAGAAGGTGTAGAAGGGGATCATCGGGACGCCCCGGTTGGCGTACGACGTGCCGGCAGCGATCCACGACGACATGGCGCCGGCTTCGGTGATGCCTTCCTCGAGGATCTGCCCGTCGGTCGACTCGGTGTAGCTCAGCATCAGGTTGTGGTCGACCGGCTCGTACTTCTGACCCTGGCTCGCGTAGATCCGCAACTCCCGGAACAGCGAGTCCATCCCGAACGTACGGGCTTCGTCCGGGATGATCGGCACGATGCGGCCACCGGCGCGCTCGTCGCGGCAGAGGTTGCGCAGCAGCCGGGTGAAGGCGGTCGTGGTGGACACCGGCTGGGTGCCGGAACCGGCGAACAGCTCCGTGTAGGCCGAGTCCTGGGGCAGCTCGACCGGACGGCGGTTGCGCACCACGCGCCGGGGGAGCGAACCGCCGAGCGCCCGGCGTCGCTCCATGAGGTACTCGTGGGTCGGGGAGCCGGCCGCCGGGCGGAAGTACGGCGCCTCGCTCTCGAGCGCCTCTTCCGGGATCTCGTCGTGCAGATAGAGCCGGTCCCGAAGGACCATCAGCTGATCCTTCGTCATCTTCTTGATCTGATGGGTCGCGTTACGGCCCTCGATCTCGGTCCCGAGGGTCCAGCCCTTGACGGTCTTGCAGAGGATGGCCGTGGGTGCGCCCGACCCGAGGTTCTCGGCCGCGGCCTTGTAGGCCGCGTAGAGCTTCCGGTAGTCGTGACCGCCCCGGGGGAGCCAGCGCAGGTCGTCGTCGGCGAGGTGGGCGACCATCTGGCGCAGGCGCGGATCGGGACCGAAGAAGTGCTCCCGGATGTAGTTGCCGGACTCGACGGTGTAGCGCTGGAACTCGCCGTCGACGGTGGTGTTCATCTTGTTGAGCAGCGCGCCGTCCTTGTCCTTGGCCAGCAGCTCGTCCCACTTCGAGCCCCAGATCACCTTGATCACGTTCCACCCGGCGCCGCGGAAGACCGCTTCGAGCTCCTGGATGATCTTGCCGTTGCCTCGCACCGGGCCGTCGAGGCGCTGCAGGTTGCAGTTGACGACGAACACGAGGTTGTCGAGCCGCTCGCGCGAGGCCAGCGAGAGCGCACCGAGGGTCTCGGGCTCGTCGCACTCTCCGTCGCCGAGGAACGCCCACACCCGGCTGGCCGAGGTGTCGTCGATCCGGCGGTTGTGGAGGTACCGGTTGAACCGGGCTTGGTAGATCGCCGTGATCGGCCCGAGCCCCATCGACACCGTCGGGTACTCCCAGAACTCCGGCATCAGCCGAGGATGGGGATAGCTCGACAGTCCGACCCGGCCGATCTCACGACGGAAGTGGTCGAGGTCGTCCTCGGACAGGCGTCCCTCGAGATACGCCCGCGCGTAGATACCCGGAGCGGCGTGACCCTGGATGTAGACGTGGTCGCCCGGTTGGCCGTCGTCCTTGCCGCGGAAGAAGTGGTGGAAGCCGATGTCGTACAGCGATGCCGACGACGCGAACGTCGACAGGTGGCCGCCGATGCCGTCGGCGTGTTTGTTCGCCTTGATCACCATGACGGCGGCGTTCCAGCGGATGTACGCCCGGATGCGGCGCTCGAGGTACTCGTCCCCCGGGAACCACGGTTCCTGCTCGCGCGGGATCGTGTTCACGTAGGGGGTCGACACCGTCGCCGGGAAGCTGACCTGCAGCTCTCGGGCCCGCTCCAGCAGCTTGGACAGCAGGTACCGCGCCCGGGTCTTGCCGTGCGCGTCCACGACGGCGTCGAGGGAGTCCAGCCACTCCCGGGTCTCCATCGGGTCCACGTCGGGCAGCGAATGGACGAAGCCGTCGAAGATCATGGTCGACATTCTCCCCCGAGTTCGTGTACCCGGGGTGACGCGTCTGCTACGCCACGACGTCGTGACGATCGTCGTGTACACGGACGGGGCCTGCTCCGGGAACCCCGGGCCGGGCGGATGGGCATGGGCGGTCGCCCCGTCGGGTGCGCCGCAGGCCAGCGGGGGTGAGCCCCGCACCACCAACCAACGTATGGAGGTCCGGGCCGCGCTCGAGGCGATCCGGGCCTTCGACCCGCACGAGACGATCGAGGTCGTCTCCGACTCGACCTACGTCGTCAACTGTTTCCGGGATCGGTGGTGGGAGGGCTGGCTGCGCCGAGGGTGGACCAACAGCCAGCGTCAGCCCGTCGCCAATCGCGACCTCTGGGAGCCGCTCATCGGCGAGGTCCGCCAGCGCGAGGTGCGGTTCCGCTGGGTGAAGGGGCATGGCGGCGATCCGATGAACGACCTGGTGGACCGCCTGGCGGTCGCTGCTGCGCGGGGCGCGCGGCTCGGCTAGTCTCCCGCCGGGCCGGCGGAGCCGGGGCTGTCGCGCACGACCATGCACGACGACCGCCGACACCCTTTCGACAGTGGAGCCAAGAGCGCCTCCCCGGCGTTGCTCCCCCACGTCGTCGGCCTCGACGGTCTGCGTGGTCTCGCCGTGGTCGGCGTACTCGCCTACCACCTCGGTGTACCCGGATTCGGCGGCGGCTTCCTCGGCGTCTCGCTGTTCTTCACCCTGTCCGGCTACCTGATCACCGCACTCCTGCTGGTCGAACACGACCGCACCGGTCGCATCGACCTGCGCGGGTTCTGGGGTCGGCGGGCGCGCCGCCTGCTGCCGGCGGCCCTCGCCTGCCTCGCCGTCGTGGTCGTCGTCGGCCAGGGAATCGGCGGTGGCTCGGGACTCGCGGGCGACGTCCAGGCCGCCGTGTTCGACGTTGCGAACTGGCGGTTCTTGCTCGCCGACCGTTCCTACGCCGAGCTGTTCGACGGCGCTTCACCGGTGCTCCATTACTGGTCGCTCTCGATCGAAGAGCAGTGCTACCTCGTGCTTCCCCTCGTCGTCTGGTGGGCGCTGCGTCGCCCCGGTCGCGCCGGGCGGCTGCGGCTGGGCGCAGCGCTCGGCCTTCTCGCCGTTGCCTCCGCCGGCGCGCAGGTCGTCGCCGGCGGCCGGTTCGATCTCGTCTACTACGGCACCCACACCCGGGCGGCCGAGGTGCTCGTGGGAGGGTTGGCTGCGCTGGTGCTGCCGCCGGCGGTGCTTCGGCGTTGCGGTGCCCGGGGGCAGCGCACGCTCGCCGTGGTCGGCGCCGGGGGTCTGGGGGCGCTGGCGGTCCTCTGGGTCACGACGACCCTGGACAGCGGCTGGCTGGCCGGCGGTGGGCTCGCCGTGGTCGGGGTGTTCAATGCCGCCGTCGTGGTCGGTGCGGTCGGCCGCCGCGTCGGTCGGGTGCTGTCGTGGCGGCCGTTGATCGCCGCCGGCCGGTACAGCTACGGCCTGTACCTGTACCACTGGCCGATCGTGGTGTGGCTCGACGAGGAGCGCACCGGGCTGTCCGGGGTGGCGCTCGGCGCGCTCCGGTTGTCGCTGTCGATCCTGTTCGCCGTCGCGTCGCACCACCTGCTGGAGCTCCGGTTCCGGCTGCCGTACCGCATACCGGCCGGGACCGCGCGCCTGGCTGCGGTGTTGACCTCGGTGACCGTCCTGGTCGCCACGATCGGGCTGTCGGGACGCTCCGTTCGCCCCGCGGCGGCGGCACTGGCGATGTTCGGCCGAACGGACACCCCGGCCTCAGTCGTCACCGACGACGTGCCGCCACGCGACGCGGTCGTGCTGACGATGGCCGACCTCGCGGCGCCGGCGAGCTCGTCCGAGGCGATGGTTCCGAGCACGCTGGGCGCCGGCAGCGCGGCCGTGACGGTACCCCGCCGACCGGCGGTGGTCTGGCTGGTGGGTGACTCAGTCGCCTACCTCCTGGGTCGATCGCTGGGCGGTGGAGGTGTGAGCGGACAACCCCGGTGGGTGAACCTCGGGATCCCGTCGTGCGACGGAGCGCGCGGCTACCCCCGCATGCGGCTCGCCACCGGGATGGTGGTGGAGGAGGCGCCGCCGTGTGGCGAATGGGAGCGGGACTGGGCCGCGGCGGCCGCGGTCGATCCACCCGACGAGGTCCTGCTCGTGCTCGGGGCCACGACGGTCGTCGACCGGTGGATGGAGGGTCGTTGGCGCAGTCCGTGCGACGCTGCGTTTCGGGACTGGTACCGGCCGGAGGTCGAGGCGCGCTTGGCCTGGCTCCTGTCGAGTACCCGGGCGCGGGTGACCTTCGTGGTTCCGGCGGCGCCCGACGGCTCCGCACGTGCCTTCGTCCCCAAGGACGTCGACGATCGCAAGAGCTGCTTGGACGTGGTCTACCGGAGCATCGCGGAGGGCTCGCCGGCGGCCGGCCGGGTCGGGATCAGCGACCTCGGCGCGTACGTCTGCCCACCCGAACAGGGGGCGTGCCGGCCGTTGCGCGCCGACGGGTTGCACTACGAAGGCGCCCCAGCGCTCGAGGTCGCAGCCTGGCTGCTGACCACCTTGCCCGGTGGGCCCGGCCTCAGCGGTGGTGGTCGCGCTTGATCTCGTACATGGCGAAGTCGGCGGCGGCCAGCCACTCGGCGGCCCCGCTGATCGTCGGATCGAGCGGGACCATGCCGATCGACACGCCCACCGACACGATCGCCCCGCTCGGCAGGGCGATGGGCTCGCCGATCGAGTGCTCGACGCGGGCCGACACGTTGCGCGCCGTGGCCTCGGTGAGCCCGGTGGCGAGCACGACGAACTCGTCGCCGCCGAGGCGAGCGGCGAGGTCGTTGCCCCGCAAGCTGCTGCGCAGCCGCGCGCCGACCTCCCGGAGCACGACGTCGCCGGCCTCGTGACCGTGCTCGTCGTTGATCGGTTTGAACCGGTCGAGGTCGAGGTAGAGCAGGATCGACGGCACCCCTGCCCCGTGGAACTCCTCGACGGCCTGGTTGAGCCGGTCCTCGAGCTGCATGCGGTTCGGCAGGCCGGTCAACGCATCGTGCATCGCTGCGCTGCGCAGCTTCTCCGCGTCGTGGCGCTGTCCGGTGATGTCTCGGGCGAGGACGGCGAAGCGGTCCGGGGCGCTCGGGTCCTCCTCGGTGCACAGGACCACGGCCGAGGTCGGCAGCAAGCGACCCGGGAACGGCTCGAACTCGAGCTCTCCTTCCCAGATGCCGGCCCGCGAGGCCGTCGGGAGCGCGTCGTTCAGATAGACCTCGTAGGAGTCGTCCGTGAGCCGGTCCTCGAACCGGATCTCCGGTTCGCCGGCGCCTTCCTCGAGGCCGAGCAGCGCCGACGACGTCGCGTTGACGTAGTCGAGAGCGCCCGATCCGTACCGCCCGATGATCACCATGTCCGGCGCGTTGTCGAGCAGCTGGTTGATGAGTGCGAGCTGCTGGCGGGAGGCGAGCCAGGCCGTGTGGTCGACACACACGGTGATCACGTGTCGATCGCCCAGCGGTGCGCCGTGGACGAGCACGATCCGCCCGTCGATCTCGATCTCCTTGACCCGGGCGGTCCGGTACGTGTGTGCCGCGACGATCAGCTCGGGAAGCTCGGCGCCCCCCTCGACGCTCGCCGGGAGTACCGCGTCGAGCGGCGCCCCGGCCCGGCTGCGGACGTCGGCACCGAACAGTGCCTCGGCGGCGGCGTTGGCGGCCACGAGGGTGTGCGCGCCGAGGTCGTCGAGGTCGGCGGCGGGTTCCCAGACGGTGACCGCAACGGGGAGGGCGTCGAAGAGGGCGTCGAACATTGGTGCGGCGGGGCCACGCGCGTGCGCCCCCCCCCCCCACCCCACCGCCCACCC
>JBILVB010000007.1:0-48619 GCA_044370695.1 Acidimicrobiales bacterium
GGCCAGGCGGGCCAGCGCATGGTGCTGGCCCGCCTGGCCGATGGCCTGTTCGTGGAGGTCGATCACGAGGTTCTCGGGTTGCAGCCCGACGCCGGCCAAGGTGTCGATCGCCCGGGCGACGGCGCGATCGTCGTCGAAGGTGGCCGGTGAGGCGTTCACCACGATCTTCACGTCGTCGGGCAAGCCGGCGTTCCGCCAGGCGGCGAGCTGCGCGGTGGCCCGGCCGAGCACCCACCGATCGAGTGTCGGGAGCAGGTGGAGTGCCTCGAGCCGACCGAGGAATTCGCCCGGGAGCCGGAGATGGTCGCCCTGGCGCCGGCGCACCAACGCCTCGACGGCGACCACCCGACGGTCGCGCAGGCGGCGGATCGGCTGGAACAGCAGCGTGAACTCGTCGCGCTCGATGGCCTCGTGCCACGTCGCGATCTCCTCGTGGCGGGCCGAGCGTTCCGGTGTTGCGGCCGATCGCTGGCGGCGGCGCCGTTCCTTGGCCCGGTACATCGCAGCGTCGGCATCCTTCAGGACCTGCGCTGCGCTCGTCGACGGATCGAACGGGGCGATGCCGACCGACACCGATGCGGTGATCTCGCGGCCGGCGAGGACGATCGGGTTGCCCAGAGCGCCCCGCAGCCGTGCGGCGAGGCGCTCGGCGGCCTCGGGTGAAGCGAGGTTCGGGCACAGCACCACGAATTCGTCCCCGCCGAAACGTGCGAGAACGTCCCCGGGACCGATCACGCCCCGGAATCGGGCTGCGATGGTGCACAGCAACTCGTCACCGATCGCATGCCCGAGCTCGTCGTTCACGGCCTTGAAGTCGTCGAGATCGCAGAAGAGCAGGGCGGCGTGCGAACCGTGCTCGGTCCGCCGGCGAGCGACCACCGCCCGCAGCGACCGCTCGAGTTCGGCGCGGTTGGGGAGGCCGGTCAGCGGATCGTGGCGAGCCTGATGGTCGAGCCGGCTCTCGATCTGCGTTCGGCGTTCGACGTCCTCGGCGATGGTGTCGGCCATGCGGTCGAACGCACGGGCGAGCACGCCGAGCTCGTCGGCGCCCCGATCGCCGATGCGGGCCTCGAGGTTTCCTTCGCTGAGCGCTTCGGCGCCGGCGGTCAGGCGTTCGATCCGGGCCAGGACCGATCGGGTCAGCAGCCAGGTTCCGATTGCGAGGGCGACACCACCGACGACGAATCCGATCACCTGGGCCCACACCAGTCGGTCGGCGCCGCCGAAGGCCTCACCCCGTTCGGTCTGGGTGACGAGGCCCCACGCCGTGTCGGGGATGGCTCTCGTCGCCGCGACCACGGCGTCGTCGCCGTCGGTCTCGACGACCGAACGGCGACCGATCCCGGCGCGCACCGCCGGTTCGTCGACCGCTTGGAGCGGGAGGGTCGCCAGTGCGGCCGGGTCGAGGCCGCGGCGGGGTGACGTCACGAACCGGACGGAGTCGCCCGCGCGTTGGACCAGGTAAGTGTTCGTGGCCGGCCCGAGGTCGACGCCGGTTCGCACGACGTTGCTGACCGGTTCCAGCGAGATCTGGGCGAGCACGAGGAAGCGAGGTGCCGGAAACCGATCGGGGATCACCTGGTCGTACCGGCCGCCGGTGTCGTCGGCGCGCACCTCGCCGACTGCTCCGTTCGCGCCGGCGAGCCCCCGGCTCACGAGCGGGGCGAGGTCGAGGTCCTCGAGTCCGAGGACGGGCCGGCCGAGCACGCTCGAATCGGCGACGACGAATGCGTCCGGCGTGACGATCGCAGCAGCCCGCACGTCCCCGGAGAGCAGTGGCTGGAGCAGGCTGCGAGCGCTTTCGGGCGACAGTCGCACGGTCCCGTCGTCGATCTGCGCGGCGATCCGCATGCCGGCCGGGGAACCGGTGAATTGCCGGATGCGCTGGGTTCCCAACACGATCTGCTGGGAGATCAGCTCGGCTTGGAGATCGGCGACGGTCTGGAGTCCTCCACGCACCTCGTTGCGCACCGCTTCTCGGGCGCGAATGGCCGTCAGCCCGCCGACCAGCTCGACGGTGACGATGGCGACGAGGCCGAGCAGGAAGAGCTTTCGTCGAAGCGGCATGGCAACCCGACCGCGACGCTACGCCTGACCAGATCCAGAATCCACGCGGCCCAGCATTCTCGGTGGCACCAGTCCCACCGAGAGCGTTCTTCAGGTGGGGGATGTCACGGTGGGCATCCAGGCCGGCCGGGTCGCTTCGTAGGCGCTGATGGCGTCGGCGTGACCGAGGGTGATCCCGATGTCGTCGAGGCCATGGAGGAACCGGTGCTGGGTCGGGGCATCCATCGGGAACGGCTCTTCGATGTCGAGGAGGGGAACCTCGACGAGGAGGCGGTGCAGGTCGATCGTGATCGTCACGCCCGGGTCGGCCCCGACCGCGGCCTGGATCCGCCGCACCGTGTCTTCCGGCAGCACGACCGGCACGAGCCCGTTCTTGGTGCAGTTGTTCCGGAAGATGTCCGAGAAACTCGGCGCGATCACGGCGTCGAAGCCGTAGTCCTGGATCGCCCACACGGCGTGCTCCCGGGACGAGCCGACCCCGAACGCCGGGCCGGCAACGAGCACCGACGCGCCGGCGAAGCGCTGGTCGTTGAGGACGAAGTCGCGGTCGTCGCGCCAGGTGGCGAACAACCCTTCGCCGAACCCCGTGCGCTCGACCCGCTTGAGCCACTCGGCCGGGATGATCTGGTCGGTGTCGACGTTGGAACGCTCGAGGGGGAGCGCCGTCCCGGTCAGCACGGTCACGGACTTCATGCCAGGTCCTCCGGGGTGGCGAAGCGCCCGGCCACGGCGGTGGCGGCGGCGACGGCGGGCGAGACGAGGTGGGTGCGACCGCCACGGCCCTGGCGGCCCTCGAAGTTGCGGTTCGAGGTGGATGCGGCGCGCTCGCCCGGGGCGAGTTTGTCGGGGTTCATCGCGAGGCACATCGAGCATCCCGGTTCCCGCCAGTCGACGCCGGCGGCGCGGAACACCCGGTCGAGGCCTTCGGCCTCGGCCTGGGCCTTCACCCGGTGGCTGCCGGGCACGACCATCGCCCGGGCCACCGACACCCGACGGCCCTCGAGCACGGCGGCCGCCGCCCGGAGGTCCTCGATGCGGCTGTTGGTGCACGACCCGATGAACACGGTGTCGACCGGGATCTCCTTGATCGGCGTGCCGGCCGTCAACCCCATGTAGACGAGGGCCCGAGCGGCTGCTTCCCGCTCGGCGGCGTCGGTGAAGGCGTCGGGATCGGGGACGAGGGCGTCGATCGGGAGGACCTGGCCGGGGTTGGTGCCCCAGGTGACGTGCGGCCGCAACGTGGCGGCGTCGATGACGACCTCCCGGTCCCACGTGGCGCCGTCGTCGGTCACGAGCGTGCGCCAGTCGTCGAGCGCCTGCTCCCACAGCGCCCCCTTCGGGGCGTGGCGGCGGCCCTCGAGGTAAGCGAAGGTGACGTCGTCGGGCGCGACGAGCCCGGCGCGGGCGCCGGCCTCGATCGACATGTTGCACACCGTCATCCGGCCCTCCATCGACAGCGCCCGGATGGCCGAGCCCCGGTACTCGAGGACCGAGCCGATGCCGCCGCCGGTGCCGATGCGCCCGATCACGGCGAGGATGATGTCCTTGGCGGTGACGCCGGCCGGCGTGTCGCCGTCGACGGTGACCGCCATCCACTTCGGCCGGCTCTGCGGCAGGGTCTGGGTGGCGAGCACGTGCTCGACCTCGCTCGTGCCGATGCCGAACGCGAGCGCCCCGAACGCGCCGTGGGTCGCGGTGTGGGAGTCGCCGCACACCACGGTCATGCCGGGCAGGGTGAGGCCCTGCTCGGGGCCGATCACGTGCACGATGCCCTGGTCCGGGTTGCCCATCGGGAACTCGGTGACACCGAACTCGGCGGCGTTCGCCCGCAGCACGGCGACCTGCTTGGCCGAGATCGGGTCCTTGATCGGCTGGTCGATGTCCTCGGTCGGGACGTTGTGGTCCTCGGTGGCGACGGTGAGCTCGGGGCGGCGCACCGACCGCCCGTTCATCCGTAGGCCGTCGAACGCCTGCGGGCTCGTGACCTCGTGCACGAGGTGAAGGTCGATGTAGAGCAGGTCGGCCTCACCGGGGGCCGCGTGCACCACATGGCGGTCCCACACCTTCTCGGGAAGGGTTTTGGCCATCCGTCATCCCTTTCGTCGTCGGCGCCTGTCGGCCTTGCTGTCCCACGATGTGAGAAATAGATTCCGACTGGTGGGAGGGAGCCTAAGCGGCGTCGGCGTGCTGGACAAGGCCGTCCTGGTGCTGCGCGCCCTCGGCGATGCGCCACTCTCCCTGGGGGCGCTCTGCGCTGCAACGGGCCTTCCGAGGGCGACGGCGCACCGCCTCGCCGTCGCCCTCGAGATGCACGGCTTCGTACGACGTGACGCGCTCGGCCGGTTCGCGCTCGGCCTCGGGCTCGTGGCGCTGGGTGACGCCGCCGCAGCAGGGTTCCCCCTGCGGGAGGCGGCGGCCCCGGCGCTGCGGACGTTGCGCGACGAGAC
The DNA here is from genome assembly GCA_044370695.1 of Acidimicrobiales bacterium. Lineage (GTDB taxonomy): Bacteria > Actinomycetota > Acidimicrobiia > Acidimicrobiales > Ilumatobacteraceae > JBEIFW01. Next base: position 4,515 of record JBILVB010000007.1, read on the forward strand.
CGGCGAATCGGTGCAGCTCTATGTCGTCGAGGGGGACGGGCGGCGATGTGTGAGCTCGCTCCAGAGTCCGCACGGGTTGCGGTGGATCGTCGCCGAGGGCGCGCGCTTGCCGCTCGGTGTCGGCTCGGCGGGACGGGTGCTCGCGGGTGCGCCCTGTGGCGCCTCCGGCTGGATCGATTCCGTCGAAGAGCGTGAACCCGGTGTGTGCTCGGTTTCGGCGCCCGTGTACGACGACGCCGGCACGGTCATCGCCGCCGTCAGCGTGTCGGGGCCGGTGGAACGCCTCGGCCGTCGACCCGGAGACCGCCTCGGCGTCGCGGTCGTCCGGGCCGCTCGTGCCATCGCCGCGCACGTTCAGGCGCGCTGAGCGGGCACCAGCGCTGCGAGCGCCGTCCAGGACTGTGGCACCGCGCCGAGCGGCGCCCCGGTGTCCGGGTGCCAGTGCTCCGCCAGGCCGCTCGACGTCGCCCCGTACCGCAGGGAGGTGGCGAGCGAGACCGTGACGTCCCGGCGCCCGGCGGCGATCGCTGCGAGCCGGAGCAGGTAGGTGAGCTGGGGCCATGCCGAGCCGCGCCAGTAGACGTCCGGCCGGAACGACGGTTCGTCTCGGTGCACACCGAGCGGCCCGGCCGGTGCGGCGAACGCGCCCGCCTCGATCAGGGAGTCGAATGCGGCCGGCTGCGGATCGACGAGTAGCGCCAGGAGCGCGTCGAGGGTCCGCACGGTGCTCCCACCGGCATCCGTCCAGGTCCGGCGCGTCGGGTCCCAGCGGGCCTGCAGGCCTTCGACCAGTTCGTCGGCGAATCCGCAGAGGTCCTCGGCTCCGAGCAGCGAACCGAGGTGCCGGGCCGACCAGGCGGTCAGTGCGTTGAACGAGGCCGGAGCCACCTCGAACCGGGGGTTTCCGATCGCCGCCCCGGCCGAATCCCGGACCGTCGATGCGACGAGGGCGCTCTTGGTCCGTCGCCAGCGCTCCCGTTCCCAGCGCCGCGGACACCACGGATCCCAGCGGGGGCTGTCGTCACAGCCGGTCTCCCAGGGATGGACCACGACGAGCAAACCGTCGTGGACGCTGCGCCGGCGATGGGAGGCGAGCCAGCGCAGCGCGCTCGCCGAGCGGTGCAGCAGCTTCTCGGGAACGTCGATGTCTGCGCCGGCCAAATGGGCCAGGGCCCAGCCGTGGATCGGCGGTTGCGTCAGGCACGACGAGCCCCGGCGCCCCCAGAACGACGCCAGCGCCCCGGGATCGCCGTGGTGCACGACGTGGGGGAGGAAGCCCGAGGGATCGGCCGCCTCGAGGAGGGTCGCCAGCTCCTGCACGCTGCGTTCCGGGCTGCCGAGGTGGGCGAGCGCCACGGCGTGGAAGCACGAGTCCCAGAGCCACTGCCAGGGGTAGACGGCTGCGTTGGGGACGGTGAACCCGGGCGCGCGCCAGTGGGTGTCGAGTACGGCCCGAGCGGCCTCGGCGAGGGGATCCACCGCGCCGACGCTACGGTCCGAGACGTGCCCCGCATGCGCCCCGACGACGTCGACGCGTTCCTGGCCGAGCCCCACGTCGGGGTGCTCGCCACCCTGCGTCGCAACGGCCTGCCCTACACGGTGCCGGTCTGGTTCCACTGGGACGGTGGGGCGGCATGGATCACGGGCACCTACGAGCGGGTCTGGTGTCGACAGCTGTTCGCCGACCCGCGAGCGTCGTTGTGCATCGAAGCGCTCGCCCCGGTCGCGGGTCACGTGGGTTTCGACGGTACGGTCACCGTGCACGAGCTGCCCGGATTCGACATCTGGCCGATCTCTCGCCGCCTCGTCGAGAAGTACGTCGGGCCGAGTGGTTCGCAGGCCGTCGAGGCGTTCTACGCCAACATGCGCACGGAGCACCGGTTGCTGTTCCGGCTCGAGCCCGCGGTCACCCGGGCGATCGACATGCGCGTCTACCGGGGAAAGCGAGCCGACCGCGCCTACCAGGCCGCCCAGCGGGGCGAGGTCGGGGAGTCGGCGACGTCCTGAGTCGCCTCGCCGACGCTCAGCCGTCGCCGAGCGCCGATCGCCAGCGGGCCTCGACGTCGGCCCCGACGTTCGCATACACGAGGTGCGCACCGGCGAAGCGAGCCAGTTCTCCCGCTACGGCCTCGTTGTCCACTTCCTCGACCAACAGGGCGAGGATCGTGCTGTCCGGCTGCACGGCCTGCGTGAACCACTGCACCCATTCGTCGGGGATCCCGAGGTCGACGGCCTTGGCCGTGAGCGCTCCCGCTCCGGCGCCGACGGCCATGCCGGCCGCCCACCCGACCGGACCTCCGAGCAGGAGGCCGAACAACCCCGCCCAGACCGCGCCGGACAGGGCGGCGCGGCCGGGCGCTGGGTCGACCGTCTCGCGGACGTGCACCCGACCGTCGGCATCGCTCACGACGAACACGGCGTCTTTGAGGTGGAGGTGGCGTTGCGTGGCGAGCCTGGTCATGGCCAGGAGCAGTTCCTGGGCCCGGAGCGGATCGCTCAACGAGACCCCGAGCAGGGTCTGGGGGCGTTCGTCTGCCATGCGCCATTCGTAGCCGACGCGCGAGGGATCGTCCGGCGCTCGCTCCAGCGGCACCGGAACGCGACGGCGCGATAGCCTGCCCCCACGGCGCGGCGCTGGGGCTCGTCTTCACACGCGCCCCATGCCCTCATCGTCACAAAATCGACCCGAACGTAACCAAACCGTCATGTTGGGCTACCGTGCCCACTCGATGGCCCGGTGGCGTGTTCTCCCGGTGGTGCTCCTCGTCGCCGGGGTAGCGCTGGCGCCTTCTGCGGCCTCGGCCGACACGGTGGACCAGCGGCAGCGGCAGGTGAACTCGATCCTCGCTCGGATCGATCAGCTCGGCGACCAGGCGAATCGCCTGAACGAACAGCGCAACGGCACCCTGGTGCAGCTCGAGCGGGCGAAATCCGACCTGGCTGCGGCGCAGGCGCAACTGGCTGCGCTGTCGACCGAGACCCAGGACCTCCGGGACGAAGTCCGTCGGTTCCTGATCACGTCCTACGTGACGGGAGGGGACCAGAACGCGATCACGGGGCTGTTCGACCCGGCGGCTGCGACGGTGGCGGGAGTTCGTGCGGTGTACACCCAGGCGCTGTCGGGCGCGCGCGCCGAGGCCATCGAGAACTACCAGGCGGCGGCCGCAGCCCAGGCGCGCCAGCGCAGCGAGCAGGCCACCCTCACGAACCGGATCGCCGATGCCACGATCCGGCTCGAACAGACCAAGGCGTCGATCGAGCAGGTGCTCGCCGCACAGCGGACGGAACTGGACAAGGCCAAGGGCGACCTGGCGGCCGCGGTCGTCGCCGAACAGCGCCGGCGGGCCGAGGAGGAAGCCCGGCGCTCGCGTGAGGCGGCGGCGGCCGCCGCCGCTCGCCTCGCAGCGCAACAGGCCGCGGCCGAAGCGGCGCGCCGCCAGCCGTCGACCGCCCCGCCGTCGCAGCCGGCGTCGGGGCCGGGGGCGGCGCCAGGACGTCCCGGGGCGCCGCCCGGCCCCACGACGACGCTGCCGCCGGTACCGCCCACGTCGCCCCGCGCGGCGATCGCCGTGCGAGCGGCACTGAGCCAACTCGGCGTCCCGTACGTCTTCGCCACGATGTCGCCCGGGGTCTCGTTCGACTGCAGCGGACTGACCAAGTGGGCGTGGTCCCAGGCGGGAGTGGGGATGTCCCACTTCACCGGTTCGCAGATCGACGAGTTCCCGGCGGTCCCGTTGTCACAGGTTCTCCCCGGCGACCTCGTCTTCCCCGGCGAAGGCCACGTCGGGATCTACATCGGGAACGGTCAGATGGTGCACGCCCCGCGGACCGGTGACGTGGTGAAGATCTCGCCGGTCGGCGAGTTGTGGGCGGCGGTGCGGCCGGGCTGATCCCTCGGCCCGCAGCGTCGGACGATCACACGGCGAAGTTCGTGAACTGCCACGGGTCGCTGCGGTCGAAGTAGCGGCCGTTCCAGTCGTCGTACCAGTTGGTCCGGCACGACAACGGGTCCCAGTCGATGGCGCCGCTCCAGCGCGTCCCCAGGTAGGGGTTCGCCCGCTCGAGCACCTTCTGCCACGGCAGCTCGTCGGGCACCCGGACCCCGTGCGCCGGTGTCTCGACCATCCAGTGGATCGCGCCGATGATCGATGCTGCGACCTGGAGGGTCGTGGCGCTCTGGTTCGGCACGAGCGCCCGGGCCTCGTCGATCGACAGCAGGCTTCCGGTCCACCAGGCCTTCAGGTCGTGCCCCATCAAGAGCACGCCGAGTTCGTCCCGGCCCGAGACGATCTCGTCGTTGAGGATGCGCTGGCGTGGCTGCATCTGCCAGTGGCGCATCTCGAGCTCGTGCATCGACGCGATGGCGGCATCGGACGGGCAGTACGCGTAGTGGACGGTCGGGCGGTACACCGGACGGGCCCCGTCCCAGACGGTGAGGTGGTCGCAGATCGTGAAGGCTTCCCCGTGCCGGATGACCATGCCGACGATGTCGCCCGACGGCACCCGTGAGCGGACCCAGGTCTTGCAGGCCATCTGCCCCAGGCAGATCTGGTTGCCCGGCCCCTCGCCGGCGTGCTGGTAGGCGTTGGGGGGCAGGCGCCGCTCGTGGGTGCCCCAGCCCATCTCCGCCGGGGCGACGCCCTCTTCGTAGAAGCCCTCGACCGACCAGGTGTTGACGAACTCGTCGACCTCCTTGGGGCGGTCGGCGATCTGGGTGTCGCGTTCGGAGACGTGGATCACCTTCACGCCGAGAAGGTGCGCGAGGACGTTGTACGTCTCGTCGGCGAGCGCCGTCTCGATCCAGTCCTGGCGGTCACCGGCCAGCCCGCCGGTCAGCACGGCCCCGGCGATCTCCGTGAGCGCCTGTTTCGTCCAGTGCGACACCAGTCCCGGGTTCGCTCCGTGCTCCACCACGGCCGAGGGGCCCTTGTTGTCGCCCCACCGGGCGATCAACCGACGCAGGGCCATGTGGCGGTGGTAGAGGGTGCGCTCCAACGGGTGGATGTCGCCGGCGTCCGCGTACGGGCTCCACACCTCGACCGAGGTGTTCAGGTAGCGGACACCGTGCTCGCGACACCATTCGAGGATGGTGTTGCAGTCGATGTTCCAGGCCAGGTCCAGGCAGAGATCGCCGCTGGACAGGTGCCGCCCGAGCACCTCGGCGAGGTTGCCGGGGTCGATGCGACCGTGCTCGTAGGCGACCCCGGCGGCGAGCGGACCGGCGATTCGCTCCCGGTTGTCGACCATGTCGAGCACCGTGACCTGCCGAGGATCGATGGGCAGCTCCTTCAGGAGCAGGGGGAGCGTGCACTGCGCGACCGAGCCGCAGCCGAGAACCAGGATCCTGTTGGGGATGACGGACACGTCTGCCTCCTCGACGACTCGGGCCTCGAAGGGTAGGCGGTTGCCGGGATTCGAGCGACCGGTCCGGTGGCGGACGCGAAAGGTTCTGTCAAACGACCCCAGCGGCGCTGCCGACTGCCGATCGAGCAGCCATGACGCTGGCCCCGCCCGCCACCTCGCTCGCGCTCGACGTCGGCACGGCGCTCGTCACCAACGTCGAGCGGGTCGTGCGCGGCAAGCCGTGGGCGGTCCGCATGGCGGTGGCAACGGTGCTCGCCGGCGGCCACCTGCTGATCGAGGATGCGCCCGGTCACGGCAAGACGCTGCTGGCGAAGGCCCTGGCTCGTTCGATCGACGGGATGTTCCGCCGGGTGCAGGGCACTCCGGACTTGCTCCCCACCGATCTGACGGGGGTAAGCGTGTTCCGGCCGGCGTCGGGCACCTGGGAGTTCCGCCCGGGACCGTTGTTCGCCAACGTCGTCGTGATCGACGAACTCAACCGCGCGACGCCCCGCACGCAGTCGGCGCTGCTCGAGGCGATGGAGGAGCGCCAGATCACCGTGGACGGCACGACCTACCGCTTGCCGGAGGTGTTCGTCGTGGTCGCCACCCAGAACCCGATGGACCACGCCGGCACGTTCCCGCTGGTCGAGGGTCAACGCGACCGCTTCAGCGTGGTGCTCGAACTGGGTCATCCGGGTGCCGAGGCCGAGCGTGCGCTGCTGCTCGGCGACGGCGGCGCCGCGAACCTCGACTCGCTCGCTGCGGTCGTCGACCAGAGCGCCGTCGCCGCCGCACAGCGAGCGGTGCGGTCGGTGCACCTCGCGCCCGCGGTCGCCGAGTACGTCGTCGCTCTCGGCGCGGCGACACGGCGCCACGCTGCGGTCGCATTGGGCCAGAGCCCTCGAGCGAGCCTGTCGTTGGTGCAGCTGGCCAAGGCGTGGGCGGCGCTCGCCGGCCGCTCGTTCGTGACACCGGACGACGTCCGCACGCTCGCCCCCCATGCCTTGGCGCACCGCCTGCTCCTCAACGGTGGCGGTGACTTCCGCACGGCCGCCGCGCTGATCGGTCGGGTGCTGGGCGAGCTCCCCGTCCCACCGGGGTGAGTCGATGATCCGCCCGGCTCGACCGCGCAAGGCGGCGGTGCTGGTCGTCGCGCTCGGCGGCGCCTTCCTCGCCATCGCCCGCACGTCGGGCGCCGGCTGGGTGCTCGTGCTGATGGCGCTGCTCGCCGGACTCCTCGTCGCCGGGATCGTCGCGCCGGTCGTTCCGCTCGCCCGTCTGCGGCTCCACGTTGCGCCTTCACCGGACGCCGAGGTGGGTCGGCCGCTGGCGATCGAGCTGCGGCCCGGCTTCGGGACCGGTTCGGTACTGGTGCGCATTCCCGCACTCGGCCTCGGTTGGGTGCGGGCGCGCCCCGGAGTCGCCGAGGGGATCCCGGCGTGCCGCGGCATCGTGGAGCAGGTGTACGTCGACGCGTGGTGCGCAGCGCCGCTCGGCCTCGTCGCCTGGCAGCGTCGTCTCCGGCTCGTCGTGCCGGAACCGGTCCACGTCGCCCCGGCGCCGAGCGCCGTCGACCTCCCGCCGCTCCCGGAGCGCCACGGCCGCGGCGACGAGGTGGTCCGAGGTGTCCGGCGCTACGAACCGGGCGACCCCCAGCGGCTCGTCCATTGGCCGAGCCTCGCTCGCACCGGGGTGCTCAGCGTTCGTGAGTTCGAGGCATTCGACCGTCCGGTCCTGACGGTGGCGGTGATGCTCGACGGGCCGGCGGGCGCGGCCGAGGTCGAGGCGGCCGCTTCGCAGGCGGCCGGGCTGGTGGGGGTCGCCCTTCGCGCCGGACTCGCCGTCGAGCTGTGGACGGCCGAGGTGGCGGGCCCCGTCCGGGCGCCGGTGCGGACCGCGCTCGACGGCGGGCGTCGGTTGGCAGCGGCGGTCGCGGGCCCGTTGCCCGACGGCTTGCCGGCCGGAGCCGTGGTCGTGCGGTCGGAGGCCCGGTGAGCGCCGGCGTGCTCTCCCGGCTTCGCGCCGTCAACGCGACCAAGCACCCCGAGGACTCCGTCGCGTTCCGGGCGGTGGTGTGTGCTGCCGTGGTGGTCGCCGCCCATGCGGTTCTGCGCGAAGAGGTTGGTGGCCCGGCACTCGGCGTCGCGGTGGCGGTCGGCATCCCCGCCGGATTCGTGCTCTCCCACCGGAGCCGGCGCCGGAACCGGTTCGGACTCAAGGTCCTCCTCGCTGCCGGCATGCTCGTGGCGGTCGCCCAGTTCGTCGTCGCGCTCGGGGGTGCCGGCGCAGCGAACCTGGCCCAGGCGCAGCAGCCGCTCGCCGAGCTGTTCCTCTGGGTGCAACTGCTGCACGCCTTCGACGTGCCCTCGCGTCGAGATCTGCTGTTCGCGTTGGTGTCGAGTCTGGTCCTGCTGTCGATCGCAGGCGTGTTGTCGGTCTCGACCGAGCTCGGGCTCAACGTGGGCGTCTGGGCCGTGCTCGCGCTCGTCGCGCTGGTCCTCGCGCACCGCAGTGAGCTCGACGAGCGCAGCGCCCCCCTCGCGGCCGCAAGGACCGCTCCACGTCCGAGCCTTCGGGGTTCCCTCGCGGCCGCGGGCTCGGTGACCGCCGTCCTCGCCGTGGTCGTCCTCGCCGCCGGTGCCGTGTTCGCCGTGGCGCCTCCCGCCGGGACGGCGCGGGCGTTGTCGTTCCCGGTCGAATTGCCCCAGGTACTCCGGACACCCAACCCGGGTGGCGTCGCCAACCCCAGCCTCGGTGACGACGACCCGGCGCGCCCGGACGGGGGCGCCGGTACCGGCGTGGGTCGGAAGTCGCACGGCTACTTCGGGTTCGCCGATCGCCTCGACGTCGCGACTCGGGGCCGGCCGGACGATTCCCTCGTGATGCGGATCCGTGCCTCGGCGCCGGGGTTCTGGCGGGGACAGACCTTCGACACCTGGGACGGTCGGATCTGGACGGCATCGGACGACCGTCCCCGCCTGGTGCGCGGTCGCGCGCCGCTCACCCTGCCGCCCCCGGCCGACGGGGTGGTCGCACCGGACACGGTCGAGCTCGTCCAGACCGTCTACGTCGAGCGGGACGGACCGAACCTGCTGTTCGCAGCGGCCGACCCCGAGCAGGTCTGGTTCGGGGACTCGGCCCTGTGGCAGCTACCGGACGGGGCGCTGCGCACCGGGGTGCTGCTCGACCGTGGTGCGGTGTACACCGTGGTCAGCCGTCGGCCCCGTGTCGACGAGCCGATCCTGCGGGCAGCGATGGGCACCCAGGGTCCGGCCGGCGGTCTCGCGCCGACGGTCCGAGCTCGCACCCTCGCGCTGCCCCGGTCGACGACGGCGCGTGTCCGGGAGCTCGCCGCCACCGTGACCTCCGGGGCGCCGACGACGCTCGACAAGGTCCGTGCGCTCGAGGCGTGGCTACGGGGCAACGTCCGGTACTCGCTGGACGTACCCCCGTTGCCGTCCGGGGTCGATGCCGTCGACGAGTTCCTGTTCGAGTCTCGCACCGGGTACTGCGAGCAGATCGCGTCGTCGATGGTGGTGCTGTTGCGTTCGCTCGGTGTCCCGGCCCGACTCGCCGTCGGTTACGTCTCGGGCGAGCGCAATCCGCTCACGGGACTGTTCGAGGTGCGCGCCTCGGATGCGCACGCCTGGACCGAGGTGTGGTTCCCCGGCTGGGGTTGGATCCCGTTCGACCCGACGGCCTCGGTGCCGCTGTCGCCCGATGCCGTGGGATCCGCAGGCGAGGGGCTCTCGTCGTTCCTCGCCGAGCGCCTGCAGGTGCCGACCGGCGCACTCGTCGGCGCAGCGGGGACGCTCGCGCTCGGCGTGGCCGGGACATCGGGTTGGTGGGTCGGCCGCTGGGCGCTGCGCCGCTGGCGCCGGCGGCGAGCGCCGTGGCCGGAACGCTGGTTGTTGCGCTTGGAACGACTCGGGCGGCGTCGTGGTCGCGCGCGGGCCCCCGACGAGAGCGCCCGTTCCTACGCCGAGGCGCTCGGTCTCCTCGCCGACGAGCGCTGGCGACGCGCCGTCGCGACGGTCGAGTCCGCCGCGTTCGCCGCCGATGCCCCCGATGATCGGGCCCGAGCCGAGGCCGATGCCGTCGTGGCCGGGCGCTGAGTATCGGGTACGACGCGCCCCCGGCAGGACTCGAACCTGCGACCGTCCGCTTAGAAGGCGGCTGCTCTGTCCGGCTGAGCTACGGGGGCTTGCGGTCATTCTGCCAGTGGGGGTTCCCGAACCGCGCCGAACGACCTGGTGACGGTGACCCGGAGGTCGTGATCCCGGATGGGGAGCCGACCGCCGGGCCCGTGTCAGACTCCCGTCGTGTGGCGCTCGGCACTCCGTCGGATCGTGGCCGTGGTGGCGGTGCTGCTCGGGGTCACGTTCCTGTCGCAGGTGTTCCTCGAAGTGCTCCCGGGTGACCCGGCCGTCGTGATCGCCGGGATGACGGGCAGCCGCGCGGCCGTCGAGGCGGTACGCAAACAACTCGAACTCGATCGGCCGATCCACGAGCGCTACGTGCGGTGGCTCGGCCGGGCCGTCCAGGGCGACCTCGGCCGCTCGGGCCGGTACAACGGCCCGGTCCTCGACGTGCTGCTGAAACGTGGCACCCGGACCTTCCAGGTGCTCGTCGGTGCGCTCGCGGTCGCCGTGATCGTGGCGGTCCCGTTCGGGATCCTGGCTGGCTACCGCGCCGGGGGTGCCTCCGACCGGCTCGTGTCGGCCGGCGCGGTCATCGCCATCGGGATACCGCCGTTCGCGTTGGGCAACACCATGATCCTGTTCTTCGCGCTCAAGCTCGGATGGCTTCCTGCCCTCGGGTACAAATCGCCGATCGGTGAACCCTGGGAGGGGTTCCGACATCTCCTGTTGCCGTCGATCACCCTTGGCCTGCCGCTGGCCGGGCTCGCCGTGCGGGCGCTGCGCACCGACGTCGCCGCGACCGTCGCCCAGGGTCATGTGCTCACGGCCCGGGCGAACGGACTGTCGACCTGGCGCATCCTCACCCGGCACGTCCTGCGGCAGTCGTCGCTCACGATGCTCTCGGTCATCGGGGTGAACTTGCCCTGGGTCTTCAGCTTCCTCGTGCTCGTCGAGCGACTGTTCAACCTCGCCGGTGCCGGTGAGTTGATCACCCAGGGCATCAGCGGCCGGGAGTTCGCCCTCGTGCAGGGCACGATCCTCGCCTTCGCCGTGTTGTACGTGGCGCTCAACTTGATCATCGACCTGCTCACCAACGTGATCGACCCACGACGGCGTCGTCCGGTGCTGGCGTCGTGAGGCGGCTCGGCCCCGGCTTCTGGATCCCAGCCGGCTGGCTGACGCTGCTCGTCGTCGCAGCGCTCACGGCACCGTGGATCGCGCCCGAGCCCGACACGCTGTTCACCACCGACGCCAAACAGGGGCCGTCGTGGTCCTACCCATTCGGGACGAGCAAGATCGGTCACGACCTGTTCCAGCGGGCCGTACACGGGACCCGCCTGGTGCTCGTGATCGCCCTCGTGGCCACGGCGATCGGCGTGATCCTCGGCGGCGGTCTCGGTCTGCTCGCCGGCTATCGGCGCCGGGGCACCGAGGTGGCGGTGCTCACGGTGATGGATGTCTGGGTGGCGCTGCCCGGCCTCATGGTGCTGATCGCCGTCGTCACGTACATCGGGCGAAGCGTGTGGGTCGTCGCGATCGCCATCGGATTGCTGACCGTGCCGTTGTTCGCTCGCGTCACCCGGACCGTCGTGCAGGACATCGCCGGCCGGGAGTACGTGCTGGCGGCCCGCATGATCGGGGCCACGCACCGGCGGGTGCTGCGCCGTGAGGTGATCCCGAACGCTGCGCTCGTCGTCGGCCCGTACGCGCTCATCATCATGGGCCTCGCCATCGTCCTCGAGGGTGCGCTCAGCTTCCTCGGTTTCGGTCTCGAGATCCGCAAGGTGACCTGGGGCCTGCTCATGCTGGAGGGTCAGCGCGATCTCGACCGATTGCCGTACCTCACGCTCATCCCGGCGGGGCTGTTCCTGGCGACCGTGCTGTCGCTCACCCTCGTCGGCGACCAGCTCGCCGCACGGGCGATGGCCCGCCGCCCCGGCCGCCGTCCGGTGCTGCCGCCGTCGGTGGTGCCGGGCGAGCCGGCGCCTCAGGCGGCGCTCGAACTCCGAGGGGTCCAGACCTGGATCGCCACACCTGCCGGTCCGGTCCGTGCCGTCGACGGCGTGTCGGTGGGGGTCGCTCCGGGCCGCACGCTCGCGGTGGTCGGCGAGTCCGGGAGCGGCAAGACGATGCTCGCCCGCACGATCCTCGGGGTGCTCCCGCCGGGTGCGGCGGCCAACGGCTCCATACTGGTCGGCGGCCGCGAGATCCTGGGCGATCCGGTGGCGTTGCGGGCGGTGCGCGGGCGCGAGGTCGCCATGGTCTTCCAGGATCCTCAGTCGAGCCTCGATCCCGTGATGGCCGTCGGGGCCCAGATCGCCGAGTTGGTCGAGGCCCATCGCGGGGCGTCACGCCGTGAGGCTCGCCGCCGCGCGGTCGAACTGCTCGAGGCCATGGGCGTCGCCGAGGCACCGCGACGTGCCAGACAGTTCCCTCACGAGCTGTCCGGCGGCGTGCGCCAACGGGTCGCCATCGCGATGGCGCTCGCAGCGGGGCCCTCGGTGCTGATCGCCGACGAGCCCACCAGCGCGCTCGACGTGACGGTGCAGGCGCAGTTGCTCGACCTCCTCGCCGTCGAGCGAGCAGCTCGCGAGCTCGCCGTGGTGTTGATCACCCACGATCTGGGCATCGTCGCCGGCCGGGCCGACGAGGTCGCCGTGATGTACGCCGGGCGGATCGTCGAGCAGGGTCCGACGGCCACGGTGTTCCGCACCCCCCGGATGCCGTACACGGCAGCGCTGCTCGCCGCGGTGCCGCGTGTGGACACGCCGGGGCGGGTCCTGCCGGTCGGGATCCCCGGGCAGCCGCCGGACTTGGTGTCACCCCCGCCTGGTTGCGCCTTCGCGCCGCGGTGCCGGTTTGCGTCGGACCGCTGCCGGGACGAGGCGCCGGTGCTCACCGGCGGGCCCGACGGGCACGCTTGGGCGTGCCACCACCCCCTTGGGGTGGTTTCGTCGCTCGCCTGAGCGTCAGGCCGTCGTCGTGGAGCCGAACAGCGCAGCGAGGCCGGCGTCGTCGGTCGCCACGAGGCGATCCACCCAGCCGTGGAAACGTTGGCCGCCTCCTTCGTTGCGGCCGAACAGGAACTCGCTCTTCGCTCCGGTCTCGACCGCGGTCTGGATCCCGAGTCCGGTCGCATAGTCCTCGTCGCGCACCACGAACTCGAGGAAATCGGCCTGCTTCATCGCCACCTCACGCTCGTCGTCGGTGGGCTCGTGATCGAGGAAGTAGGACTGCACGGTCACCGAGCGGCCCGGCGTGGCGCCGGGGAACAACTGCGACACGAGCACGCCACGGCTGCCGGTGTCGAACGTCGCGATCGACACGTGCGGGAAGATCGTCCACACGCCGCCATTGAGGACTGCGGTGGGCCACTCGTCCTCGGGGAGGTCCTCGAGTTCGACGAGGCGTGGGTTCGGTCCGCTCACCCGTTGGTGCGGACCCCAGGAGTAGTACAGCGCGCGGTTGGGGATGTTGGGTCCGAAGCTGTTCCGGTGCAGGATCGGCAGGTGGTAGAGGTCGAGATAGCCGTCGTAGGCGATCTTCCAGTTCGGACCCTCGATCGACCGCCGGGAGACGAGGTGCCAGTCCTCGAAGCCGAAGCTGGCGAGCACGTCGTCGTAGCCGGAGAGGAACGCATCGATGTCGAGCGTGGACCCCGGGCGAAGGATGGCGAAGACCATGCCGGCGCGTTCGGCGACGGGCAGCGGGGTCAAGCCGAGACAGGAGGTGTCGACGTCGCCGAAGTCCTCCCGGGACAGGATCCCGACGAGATCACCGTGCTGGTCGTAGGTCCAAGCGTGGTACGGGCAGGAGAACCGGCGGGCGGTACCGAGGCCCTCGGGGACCACGATGGCACCGCGGTGGCTGCACATGTTGACGAAGGCCCGGACGGCGCCGTCGGGTCCCCGGGTCAGCAACACCGGCACGCCGGCGGCCTGCATCGCCTTGTAGGAGCCCGGCTCGCGCAGCTCCGCCGAGAAGGCGAGCATCAACGGCAGCCGCCGGAAGACCCGATCGATCTCGAGTTGCCAGCGGCCCGGGTCGTGGTAGTTCGCCGCCGGCACCCGGCGGACGTCGGGCTCCTGAGGGATCGTGCCGGCCTTCACGTGCTCGATGTTGTGGCGGGCCATCGCCACCAGTTGGTCGCGGAACATCGCCGCCCCCTCGGTTCGCCGGTGCCGGTCGGTCACCGTAACGAACGTTATCGAGCGCGGCGCGGGCCCGGGGTCCAGGCGACGGGCATGGCGTGGACCCCGGCGATGAAGTTCGACGCCATCGGCTCGGGTGCACCGTCAGGCCGCAGATCGGGGAGTCTGGTGAGCAGCTCGCGCATCATCGCTGCGATCTCGATCCGGGCCACGTGCAACCCGAGGCAGAGGTGAGGACCGCCACCGCCGAACGCGAGGTGCGGGTTCGGGGCGCGACCGACGTCGAAGGTGTCGGGGTCGGTGAACACGTCCTCGTCCCGGTTCGCGGCGCCGTAGTAGACGACCACGGCATCCCCGGCGGCCAGGGGCACGCCGCGCAACACCGTGTCCTCGGTGACCGTGCGCTTGAAGTGCACGACGGGTGACGTGAAGCGGAGCATCTCCTCGATCGCCGGGCCGAGCAACCCGTCGAGGTTCCCGGCCAGGCGGGCCCGCTGGTCCGGGTGGTCGAACAGCAGTTGCATCCCGGCTGCGAGCAGGTTGCGGGTGGTGTCCCCGCCGGCGTTGACGAGCAGCAGGAAGAACCATTGGAACTCGGCATCGGTGAGGCGGTCGCCGTCGACGGTGGCCTGGACGAGCGTGGAGGCGATGTCGTCGGCGGGCTTCGCCCGTTTCGACTCGGCCACCGACTGCGCATAGGCGAGCATCTCGCCGATGGCGGCCAATTTCACCTCGGGCGGGGCGATGGCGGGATCCGTGGTGTGCATGATCTCGGTGAGCTGGTAGAGCCGCTCGCCGTCGGCATGCGGGATCCCCATCAGCTCGGCGATGAGGCCCGAGGGGAGGCGCCCGGCGATGTCGTGCACCAGGTCGCACGAGCCCTGCTCGATCACGTCGTCGACGATCTCGGCGGCCAACTCGGCGATCCGTGCGGCCAGGAGCTGCGCGTTGCGAGGGGTGAAGCCCCGGGACACCAGCAGCTTGAACCGGTCGTGCTGAGGTGGGTCCATGTTGAGCATCATCTGGCGCCCGGCGGCGAGGCTGCCCTCGTCGGGGTCGCCGAGCATCGTGCCCTTGGCGTACGAGCTGAACAGCTTCGGCTGCCTGCTGATCGTGCGGACGTCCTCGTACCTGGTGACCGCCCAGAACGGCCAGCCGTCGTGGTCGGCGGTTCGGTGGACCGGGTCGTTGGCCCGCAGCCACCGGTACTGCTCCCACGGGTGCCCGAGGCGGAACCCGGCGGTGTCGGTGAGATCGATCTGCATCGAGGGCTCCTCGTTCAGCGGGCCTGTTGCCAGGGTGGGACCGGCCGCAGGCGGGGGTACCAGGGGCTCCGCAGCGGGTCACCCGGTTGCAGCTGCAACGACAACCCGGGGGTCAGCGGGACGGTCGGCTTCGAGGGTGGCCTCGGCGCGTAGACGATGTCGTCGCCGTACATGCGGATGGTGATGGCCCGGCGACGGCTCGCCGGACCGGTCGGCCCGCCGCCGTGGAGCACACCAGGGTGGGCGAGGATCACGTCGCCGGGCGTGATGTCCCAGGACACGATCGGCCACGCCGCACGGTCGGCCTCGATGTCGGGCAGCGGCGGGTACTCCGTGCCGAAGTAGGGCAACGTCGGGTCCTCGGCGACGCGGCGGGGGTTGAAGCCGTCGTACCGACGTCCGTGGTGCGACCCGGCCACGTACTCGAGGCATTCGGCCGCCGGTAGCGGGTCGAGGCTGATCCAGGCCGAGGCGATCTTGCTGCCCTCCATGGGCCAGTAGGGGAGGTCCTGGTGCCAGGGCGTGCGCCCGCCGCCGGGGCCCTTGACGAAGAACTCGTCGGAATAGAGCCAGACGTCGGGCGAATCGAGCAGCGCCGCCATCATGTCGGCGAGGGGGGAGTCGTACATCAACCGTTGCAACTCCGGGCTCACCTCGGTGTTGCGGACCGTCTCGACGAACTCCTGCTCGGTGCCGTCGAAGAACAGGTGCTTGGCCTGCCCGGGATCGCGAAGCACGCGGTTCAGACCGAGTTCGATCAGGAGCAACCACTCGGGATGGAGCGCCTGGCGCAGCAGCACCACACCGTCCCGGGCGTAGGCGTCGCGAACCTCGGGAGTGATGCGGGCGACGGCCTCGGCGGCCGACCTCGGTGGTGCCATGGGAGGAGTCTCGCGCCACGAGATCGCCTCAGCGATCGACGTGGAGGATCCGGGCGGCCGGGTCACCGGCGTGTCGGGCGACGGCGAGCCGGTAGCGGCCGGGCTCGTTGACCCACCGTCCCGCCTGGCGGACTGCGAGCTGGTCCCACGCGACGGGTATCCGGACGTCGACCGCCTGGCCGGCCGGCACTGCGACTCGGGCGAAGCCGACGAGTCGCTCGGCCGGCCGTTCCCACGCCGATCCCGGCAGCCCCCCGTAGACCTGTACGACCGTGATGCCGTCGCGGGTCCCGATGTTGGCGACCGTGACCGCGACCTGGTCCGATTCGTGGGAAGCGTGCGTCAGGGTGAACGTGCTGTACGACAGACCGAACCCGAACGGGAAGGCCGGGCGGTTCCCGTCCCGGGTGAGCTTCCAGTGGCCGTGCCACGAGTCGTAGACGACCGCGTCGGCGTCGGGCTCCCAGGACGGGAGGTGGTCCTCGTCGGTCGGGATCGAGAACGGCAGCCGACCCGACGGGTCGACCCGTCCGAGCAGGACGTCGGCGACAGCGTGCCCGCCTTCCATGCCCGGATACCACACCAGGGCGACTGCGGCCGCAGCTTCGAGCCATCCGGACGGCAGCACGGCGCTGCCCCCCATGAGCAGCACGACCGTGCGCGGGTTGACGGCCGCCACCGCATGCACGAGCGCCGCATCGTCGGCCGAGAGCCGGATCGAGCGGCGGTCCCCGCCAGCGCCGAAGCCCGCGTCGGGACGGCTCGTGCGTGCGGGCGGGTGCGTGGGACCGGCGGCGATCGCGGCCCGATCGGCGTCGGTCATCGATGGGAAGTGGTCCGCCATGAGCCCGGCGGTGCCCGAGCCGTCGATGAACTCGCCCTCGTCCCGCCACGTCGAGCCGACGACCACGACGGCGACGTCGGCACCCGAGGCGACGGCGGGGTCGTGGTCGTGCTGGACGACGCGATCCGCCCCGAGCGCGCAGCGGAGCCCGTCGAGGATCGTCACGGCGTCGTCGACGAGCACCTCGCTCGAGCCGCGATCGCCCAGGTTGGCGATGGCGGCCAGGCGGCCCACGACTGCGACCCGCCCGACGGTGGCTTCGTCGATCGGGAGCACGCCATCGTTGTGCAGCAGGGTGATCGCCGATGTGGCGGCCTCCCGGGCCAGCGCCCGGTGGGCCGGGCCGGCGACGGCGGTCGTGTCGACGGGACGACTCAGGACCTCCGCGAATCGCAGCACGGTGCCGACGATCCGACCGACGGCGTCGTCCACGGCGGCCAGGGGCAGGCGCCCGTCGGCGACGGCGGCGGCGAGATGCTCGGCACGCTGCTGTCGGAACGGCATCTCCACGTCGAGCCCGGCGAGCACCGAGGCGACGGGATCGCGAAGTCCGAAGATGAAGTCGCTGATCGTGAATCCCTCGAAGCCCCACTCCCCCCGCAGGATCTCGTCGAGCAGTGCGGCGTTCTCGCCGCAGAAGTGACCGTTGAGCGAGTTGTAGGCGCTCATCACGACTGCGACGCCGCTGGTGACGATGCGCCGGAAATGCGGCAGGTACACCTCGTGGAGCGCCCGCTCGTCGGCGGCGACGTCGACTCGGAACCGGGCGTTCTCCATGGAGTTGCAGGCGAAGTGCTTCACGCAGGCCATGAGGTGTTCCTGCGCGCCGAGCGCGAGCGCGCGTCCCATCTCGCCGACGTGGTACGGCTCCTCGCCGTAGGTCTCCTGGGCGCGGCCCCAGCCGGGGTGGCGCAACAGGTTCACGCACACCCCGCCGAACAGCGTGGCGCCCTCGGCGCGCGCCTCGGCGCCGATCGCCTTGCCGATCCGGTGTTCGAGGTCGACGTCCCAGGTCGCGCCTCGGGCCATCGACACCGGGAAGCAGGTCTTGGACCCGATGACGCACCCTCGGGGTCCGTCGGAGAAGGAGAAGCCGGCGAAACCGAGCCGGGGGACCGCTGCCGCCGGGAAGGTTCGCGCGTGGTATCCGCCGGCCATCATCTCGAACAGACCGGGCCAGGCATCGATGTCTCCGTCGAGGCAGCCGAGCTTCTCCTCGAGCGTCATCGCCGAGACGAGGGCCGCGGTACGGGCGGCCACCGCAGCCGGACTGGTCGTTCCGGTCGGTTCGGTCATCGGGAGGCCTCGTCTCAGTAGCCGGTGTCGCGCCGCTGGCGGGCGAGGTCCTGGGTGACGTCTCGGAACGACGTCGCGAGCGACGTGGGCACGTCGATCACCAGCGGGCGCTGCAAGTTCTCGAGGAGTTCGAGCGCGCCGCGCAGCGCTGTGGTGCTGGTGACCGAGATGCCGTCGCACCCGATGGCCCGGGCGATGGCGGCGTGGTCGAACGGGGCGAACGACGCCGCGACGGCCTTGGCGCCCATGCCGTGCAGCACCCAGCCGAGCGCACCGTTGTTGAGGACGAGCACGCCGATGGGAAGGTTCTCCTGCACTGCGGTCATGAGCGCGTGCATCGACATGGCGAACCCGCCGTCGCCGCACACGGCCAGCGAGGGGCGGTCGGGCCGGGCCAGCTTTGCCGCCATGGCTGCGGGCACGGCATATCCCATGCCGCCGCCGGCGGCCGGCTGCAGGTAGCCGCCGTCGCGGGACTGCGAGCGGTACCAGTGCATCATGAACAGCCGGTTCTCGCCGGCGTCGCAGCTCACGCAGCCGTCGGGGCCGTAGACGTCTTGCAGCAGCGAGATGACCCGCTGCGGGGCGAACGGGACGGCATCGCTCGAGAACTCCGCCGCGGCCCATTCGTCGTTGCGGGACAGCGCCTCGGCCACTCGTTCGGCGCCGGCCCGGGCCCGGCCGGGGTGGGCGACGGCGGCGTCGAGCAGCGCCGGTAGCAGCACGGCGGCACCGCCGATCAGCACGTGGTCGACCGGGTAGGTCCAGCCCGCGTTGAGCGGCTCGACGTCGATCTGGATCATCGTCTGGCGGGACGGATCGAGCAGGTCGACCGTCTCGTCGGCGGTGTCGTGGGGGCCGAGCTTGGTCCCCACGGCGAGCACGACGTCGGCGGCGCCGACGAGCGCGTTGGCCGAGGGCCAGCCGAACGGCCCCATCACCCCGCCGGCCAGCGGGTCGGTCTCGGGGAAGGTGCCCTTGCCGCTCGCCGTCGTGACGACCGGGATCTCCAGCGCCCGGGCGAAGGCCGCGAGCGCGGCGGTGGCCTGCCCGACCCGGACGCCGTTGCCGGCGATCACCACGGGTCGCTGGGCGGCGGCGAGCTCGCCGGCGGCGGCGGCGAGCGCGCCATGGTCGATGCCGTGCCAGCGTCGGGGGAGGTACCGGGACGTCGGGTAGATCCGGGGTGTGGTGGCCGGACCGACCGAGCCCCGCAGGGCCGACGAATGGAACGCCACCGCCACCGGTCCCGGCTCGCCGGTGAGCGCGTGCTTGAGCGCGAGTTGCACGTGTTGCACGGCTTGGGCCGGGTGGTGGCTCACCATCACCCGCTTCGTCACCCCGGCCAATGCGCTGCGCGCATCCCAGGCGCCGTAGTCGCCGGTGCCGGACTGGTAGGGGCCGTGGTGCGACAGCGCACCGCCGTCGCTCAGGTCGGTGAGGATCACCACGGGCGAGCTGCCCATGAGCGCCTCGAGGAAGCCCTGGCCGGCGTTGCCGGCGATCCACTCGCCCTGCCCCATGACGACGAGCGGTCGCCCGGTGAGGCGGCCGTAGGCCTCGGCCATCGCCGAACCGATCGACTCCTCCCGCACCTGGACGGTGCGGATCGTGGGATGGCCGTGCAGCGCGGAGAACAGCGACCCCGTGTAGCCGCCGGGCATGCCGAGCACGGCGTCCACGTCGGCTTCGGCGAGCACCTTGACGATGGCATCGGCGACGCGGTGATCGGCGTCGGGTGCGGCTGCGGTCATGACCCCTCCCCGTGGGGCGCCCATCTCGCACGGGCATCCCCACGGACGGTAGCAAGGGGTCATGGAACTCCAGGGCAAGGTGGCCGTCGTGACCGGCGGTGGGCGTGGGCTCGGACGGGCCTATGCGTTGCACCTCGCAGGCATGGGTGCCGACGTCGCCGTACTCGACGTCGATCTCCGCTCGTTCGAGGCCTACGAGCGGGAAGCGGCACAGCTCACCGCGGAATCGACCGCGGCCGAGGTGCAGGCGCTCGGGCGGCGGTCGATGGAGCTCGAAGCCGACGTGGGTGATGCCGGCGCCGTGCGCGCTGCGATCGGCCGGGTCGTCGACGCCTGGGGTCGTCTCGACGTCGTGGTGTGCAACGCGGGCGGTGGACTCGGCACGCCGGCGGGGTCCCGGGCGTCGACGATGGATCTCGACGAATTCGAGGCGGTCTTGCGCCGCAACCTTCACGGGACGGTCAACACCTGCGAGGCGGTGGCGCCGGTGATGCGGGCGCAACGATCGGGGAAGATCGTCACGGTGTCGAGCCAGGCCGGTCGCCGGTCCAGCACGGACGGGGGTTACGCCCACTACGGCACGGCCAAGGCGGCCATCGTCATGTACACCCGCTACCTCGCCCAGGACCTCGGGCCCGATGGGATCACGGTGAACTGCATCGCCCCCGGCTACATCTCGACGGGCCGGCTGTCGGAGATGTTCGAGCGGATCGGCGTCGAGCGGTTGAGCCGGTCAGTGGCCCTGCGGCGGTTGGGCACGCCGGAGGACTGCGCCCGGGTCGTCGGCTTCCTGGCGTCGTCGGCGTCGGACTACGTGACCGGGGCGCTGATCCCGATCGACGGCGGCTCGGTCACCTGAGCGTTCGGCACCGTACCGGCTCATCGCAACGTCACGGGCACGCTCGCCGGCGAGCGGTCGGCGATCGTCGGTTTCCAGGTGGGGCGCCCGGCGAGCCGCATGTTCGGGAACCGAGCGAAGAGCCGGGGGAGCGCGAGACGCAGTTCGAGGCGGGCCAACGGTGCACCGAGGCAGAAGTGGCCGCCGTGCCCGAACGCCAGGTGGGGGTTGGGGGAGCGGTCGAGCCGCAACTCGTCGGGCTCGTCGAACACCCGAGGGTCGCGGTTGGCGGCGAGGATCCCGAGGAACACGGCGTCGCCCGTGGCCAGCGAATGTCCGCCGAGCTCGGTCGGCTCGGCCACGATCCGCATCATGACCTTGGCAGCGCCCTCCCAGCGCAGGAACTCCTCGGTGGCCCGGTCGGCGAGGGACGGTTCGGCGACCAGCCGCGTGCGCTGGTCGGGGTGGGTGAGCAGCCCGATCGAGGCCGAGGACAGCACCGAGGCGGTGGTGTCGTGCCCGGCGAACAGCAACAGCGAGCAGGCGCCGAGGACCTCGGTGTCGGTGAGTTCCGTCGCCACCGCCAGCGCACTGACGAGGTCGTCACGAGGGTCGTCGCGCCGGGCGCGCAACAGGCCGCCGAGCACCTCGACGAACTCGGCCCCCGCAGCGCGGGCCACCTCCTCGTAGTCGGGTCGCCTCGTGGCTCCGAACACCACGACCCCGAAGCGGGCGGACCAATCGCGTAGCCAGCCGCGCAGTTCGTCGGGAACGCCGAAGAGGCGTCCGATCACGGCGGCCGGAAGTGGGTGGGCGAAATGCTCGACGAGGTCGACCGGGCCGTCGAGACCGTCGAGGTCGTCGAGGAGCCGGTCGCACACGGCGCTGACGTCCGCTTCGAGCGCAGCGACGGTCTTCGGGGTGAACCGGCGGTTGAACGGTGCCCGCAGCCGGGCGTGCTCGGGGTCGTCGTGGAACAGCATCCAGCCGTCGAGCAGCGCAACGGCGTCCCGCAGCGCCTCGGCACGACTCCCGCTGAGCCGGGCGGTGAAGGCTCCCATCCGCTCCGTCGACAGCGCCGGGGAGCGGAAGGCGGCATCGAGCTCGGCATGACCGATCACGAGCCAGGCCCGGTGCCGGTCGCTCCAGTGCACGGCACCGTGCGACCGGAGTTCGTGGAACAGGCGGTGGGGGTTCTCGATCGCCTCGTCGGTGAGCAGATCGATCTCGCGGCGCGTGGCGGTCACCCCAAGATCATGCCGGATGACGCCCCCGGCTCGAGTCTGACCCCGTGGGGACGGATGGTGCCGAGAATCGGAGTTGCAGCCCGTACGGGATTCGAACCCGTGCCGCCACCTTGAGAGGGTGGTGTCCTAGGCCACTAGACGAACGGGCCGTGCAGCAGCGGACGTCGACGCTATCAGTCGGTTCCCGTAGCGCCCAACCGCACCACCCGGTCGAGGTGCGACCCGCCGAACCAGGCGAGGATCGGCAGGGGAGCAAAACGGCACGGGCCGGCCCGAAGGCCGGCCGGTCGCTGGTTTGCTGGGGAGCAAGGAATCGAACCCTGAATAACAGAACCAGAATCTGCTGTGTTGCCAGTTACACCACTCCCCACGGAGCGTGGAGAGGATAGCGGGCGGCGCCGGCGGCTCGCACGGCGAGCCCGCTGGCTGCCCCGTCAGAGGGGACGGACGTTCTGCGCCTGCTCGCCCTTCTTTCCCGGCACGACCTCGAACTCGACCCGCTGCCCTTCTTGCAGGGTGCGGAACCCCTTGCCCTGGATGGCGGTGTAGTGCACGAACACATCCGCCCCCTGTTCCCGTGCGATGAATCCGTAGCCCTTCTCGTTGTTGAAGAACTTCACGGTGCCAGTTGCCAACGTACTGCCTTCCTCGACCAGCGGGTCCCCGTGACGACGCCGGTGCAGGTCAGCCTATCTGCACCAGTACCTCATGGGTTCACGGGCTCCAGATGTTCGAAGCCGATCAGCTCGCCCACGGCGACGCCTGCGGCTTCTTTGGCTACACGTCGCCACCACGCCCCGTCGAACGTCCGGCCCGGGGCGGTGCCGCTCGCTTCGAATCCGAGTTGGACCAGCATCGAACGGCTCCGCAACAAGTGGTAGGAGGACGACACGACGATGAGCTGGCGCGCTCCGATCGATCGAAGGAGCGGGGCGGCGCCGCTGAGCGATTCCCACGTGGTCCGGCCTCGGTCCTCGAGCAGGATCGCCTCGGGCGGGACCCCACGGCGCTGAAGGTAGGCCGCCGAGGTCGCAGCCTCGGTGAAGCGGTCACCCGGCATCTTCCCGCCGGTCACCACCACGAGTCGGGCCCGGCCGGCCGACCACAGTTCGGCGACCGTGTCGAGTCGTGCGGCGAGTTCGGGCGAGGGGCGACCGTCGTACTGGGCAGCGCCGAGGACGACGATCGCGTCGGCCGCCTCGGCGCCGTCGGCGGCTGCGGCGGCGATCACCCGCACCACGGTCGCGCCGTAGTACACGCCACCGATCGCAGTGGTGAGCATGGTGGCGGTCGCCATGCGCCGGATCCATCCGGGACGGGTCCGCACCGGTCGCAGGAGCGCAGGAGCGTCCGCGGGGTCGGGTGCGGTGGTCACGCCCGCGAGGATGCCGCCCGCAGGCGGGCGAGCGTGCGCGACCGGCCGAGCACCTCGAGCGATTCGAACAACGGCGGCCCCACGGACCGCCCGGTCACGGCGACCCGGACCGGTGCCTGGGCCTTGCCGAGTTTCTGCCCGTGTGCGGCCCCCACGGTCTCGAGCGTCTGCTTGAGGACGTCGGCCTGCCAGGCGCAGTCCTCGTAGGCGCGTGCGGCCTCGCCGAGCACGGCGCGGCCCGGGTCCTTCATCGCTTTCTCCCATGACGCCTGGTCGATGACCGGCTCGTCGAGGAAGAGGAAATCGACCATCCCCGGGACCTCTCCGAGGACCTGCACCCGGGTCTGGACGAGCGGTGCCATCGCTCGGAACGCGCCGGCGTCGAAGGATGCCGGCGGCCACGGTGCGGCGGGTCCGGTCAACCAGGGTGCGCAGGCCTCGACGAAGGCGTCTGCGTCGAGCGCCCGCAGGTACTCGCCGTTGAAGGCCGCGAGCTTCTTCACGTCGAAGAACGCAGGGGAGGCGTTGACGTCCTCGAGACGGAAGTCCCGGAGCACGTCCTCCCAGGGCACGATCTCCCGGCCGTCGGGGGGAGCCCAGCCGAGCAGCATCAGGTAGTTGCGCATGGCGTCGCGCAGGTACCCCTCGTGGCGGTAGTCCTCGAGGGCCACCTTGTCCCGCCGCTTCGAGAGCTTCTGACGGGACTCGTTGACCATCACCGAGACGTGCGCGAACACCGGTGGTGTCCCACCGCCCAAGGCGCCCCACAGCAGCAGCGCTTTCGGGGTGTTGGGCAAGTGCTCCTCGCCGCGGATCACGTGGGTGATGCCCATGTCGAGGTCGTCGACCACGTTGGCGAGGATGAACATCGCTGCGCCGTTCCCGCGCACGAGCACGAAATCCTCGATGAGGGCGTTGTCGAACGTCGGGTTCCCCCGCACCACGTCGGCGACGGTGGTCGTGCCCGTGTCCGGCGTGCGGAACCGCAGGGCACGACCGGGTCCGCGCTCGAGACGGCGGTCGCGGCAGTGACCGTCGTAGCCGGGTGTGCGGTTGGTGCTCGTGCGGGCGGCGACGACCTCGGCCGTGCAGTCGCAGTAGTAGGCGGCGCCGGCCGTGTGCAGGCGTTCGGCCGCCTCGGCGTAGAGGGCACCGCGCTGGCTCTGGAAGTACGGCCCTTCGTCCCAGTCGGCGCCGATCCATCGGAGCGCGTCGAGGATTCCCTGGGTCCATTCGTCCCGGTTGCGCTCGGTATCGGTGTCCTCGATGCGCAGCACCAACGTGCCGCCGGCCTGCGTGGCGACGATCCGGTTGAACAGCGCGGTACGGGCGCCGCCGACGTGGAAGTACCCGGTCGGGGACGGGGCGAAGCGGACGCGAACCGGACGATCCATGGCCCGGGGTACCCTAGCGAAGCCTCCGAGGTGGACGACGGCGCCTTCGCGCATAGGGTCACGGTGATGACGAACGGCGACCCCGAGCAGGGCAAGGAAGCGGCCGACGAGTCGCTCGCCGACGAGGACCTCCGTCCGGTCACTGCGCCGGGCTGCTGGCGAACGCTGAGCGAGAGCCGGGCGCTGTACGAGGCGGGGGCGTTCGTGGCGGCCTCACCTGCGCTCCGTCTGATCGGTCGCGGCGATCGCCATCCGGTGCTCGTGCTGCCCGGGTTCACGGCCACCGATCGCTCGACCGTCGCCCTGCGCTGGTTCCTGCGGGGCCAGGGTTACTGGGTCCACGGGTGGAGCCTCGGCCGCAACGTCGGACCGACGCAGCGGATCCTCGACGGACTCGACGCTCGTATCCGCTACGTCTTCGACCGGCATCGTCGGCCGGTGTCGATCGTCGGCTGGAGCCTCGGGGGCATCTACGCCCGGGAGCTCGCCCGCCGGCATCCCGACGCAGTGCGTCAGGTGATCACGCTCGGCAGCCCCTTCCGGATGCGACCGGACCAGGACCGCTCCAACGCGCAACGGATGTGGGAGGCCATGCGGCCGGCCTTCGCCGACGACCTGGGTTCGATGCTGATCCCCGAGTCCCGCAAGACGCCGCTGCACGTGCCGGCGACCTCGATCTACAGCCGGCGGGACGGTGTCGTCGCCTGGCACACCTGCCTGGAGACGGTGGGCCCGTTCCGGGAGAACATCGAGGTGACCGGAACGCACAACGGGATGGGCTGGAACCCGGCGGTGCTGTACGCGATCGCCGATCGGCTCGCGCAACCCGAGGGCGACTGGCGGCCGTTCCAGGCGCCGCTGTTGCTCCGGTCCTGGTACCCGCGTGCTGCTTCCTACGAAGAGCAACGCAGGAGGCGGCGCAACGTCGCCGTCGCCTGACCGGCCTCGGCACCGTCGGTGAGACGGTCCCGGACGAAGGCGTGGAAGTGCCGCAAACCGTCTTCGAGCGGTGACTGGTAGGGGCCGCGCTCGTCGCGACCCTCCCGCTGGAGCGCTCCGCGGCCGGCCTGCATCCGCTCGATGATCACACGATCCTCGTCGGCGGTCTCCCGGTACGCAGCCTGCTGAGCGGGGGCGAAACCCGGGTCGGATGCGAGGAGGTCGCGCGGGTAGAAGAACTCGACGACGTTGGTGAACCGATCCGGTCCCTCGGGGACGACGGTGGAGACCACCATCGTGTGGGGATACCACTCGACGGTGACGTTCGGGTAGTAGGTCGCCCACACGGCGGAATAGGTCAGTTCGCCCGGCTCGCTGTGCCGTGCCACGTGCTCGTGCCAGCGGCGGTAGGTGGGCGACCCCGGGCGCTGCAGTCCGGCGGTCACACCCACCCACTGCACGCTGCCCCACGGCGCCGTCGTCCATCGCAGCTGCTCGCAATCGGTGAATCCCCGGAGCCCGGGATGGAACGGGCCCACGTGGAGGTCCTCGAGGTACACCTCGACGAACGTCTTCCAGTTCGCCTCGTACCGTTCGATCTCGACGTGCTGGCGGACCCAGTCCTCAGCCGTGAACAGGTGGTCGATGCCGAGGGGTGCGAGGTCGCAGGCGACGTCGCGCGGTCCGGTGAACAACAGGCCGCGATGCTCCTGGACCGGTCGGGTGGGCAACCCGAGGGGCGGGAGCTCGCCGAAGCGGGGTGCCGAGCGCAGCGAACCGTCGAGGTCGTACGACCAGCGATGCAGCGGGCACACCAACGATCGCCCGGTGCCGCAGCGGTCGACGATGGTGGCTTGCCGGTGCCGGCAGACGTTCGACACGAGTCGGTGGTGGCCGCCGTCGTTGACGATCAGCCAGCCCGGGCCGACGATGGGCGACACCGAGCGATCGCCCGACCGGGGAGCCGCCTGTGCGTGTCCGACGTAGCCCGGCCCCGCTTCGAAAAGCGCAACCTGCTCTCGGGCCCACACGGCCGGATCGAAGTACCAGGACACCGGAAGAGCGGTCGAGGAAGGCATGAGCGACGGCAACCTAGGGTCGCAGCGACCGCCGACGGCGTCGACGCGAACGCGCCAGGGGTCGCGATGCGTCGCCGTCGGGCGCGATCACCGCCGAATCGGTGGCTGCGGCACGATGGCAAGCGGCATTCGGCGCTGTGGCCCAGGGGTCGACGGGCGGATCCGGCGTTCGTGAGTCGAACGATCAGGGTACGGACACGACGGTGACCGTGCCCGCTGCGCCGTCGAGTGTGACGATCGCTCCGTCGGGGATGCGGCGGGTGGCGTCGAGCACCGACACGGCGCAGGGAATCCCGAGCTCCCGGCTGGCGATCGCCGCGTGGCTCGCCACCGCTCCGACCTCGCTGACCACACCGGCGACGGCGAGGAACAGCGGTGTCCAGGACGGATCGGTGGTCGGGGCGATCATCACGTCACCGGGCTCGAGGTCGTCGATCGAGCCGGGGTCGAGCACTACCCGTGCCCGACCGGTGACCGTTCCCGGCGACGCAGCGCTCCCCTGCAGGACCTCCCCGGGGGCCACGGTGGGCGCACCGGCAGGGGATCCCCCGCGTTGCGGCCAGGCCGACAGGGGCGGCACCGGCGTGCCGTGCGAGATGATGTAGGGCGGCTCGAGACCGGCGAGCTGCACGAACACGGCCTCTCGGGCGCGCAGGGTGTCGAGGACCCCGCTCCCATCGGCGACGAAGTCGTCGAGTTCGTCGCCGAGCAGCTGGAAGACCTGGTCCGCATGGTCGAGCTGGCCAATGGCGGCGCGGCGCCGGCCGAGTTCACGCAGGCACAGCCGGGCCTCGTGGAGCACGGTGATCACGGCGTCCTTGCCCTGCTCCCGCATGGCGAGCCAGGCCGCCGCAGAGGCGGCGCCGGCCTGGAGCGTGCCCTGGGTCTCGGGATCGCCGGCGAGTGCTGCGGAGAGCTCGCCGAGCAGGCGGACACGTTCGGCCGCAGCGGTCGTGGCGGCCGCGCGAGGCGAGCGGGCGTCGTCCTGACGGCGGAGGTGATCGAGCATTCCGAGCGGAATGGTCGGATCGGTGCCCCAGCTCGCCGCCCCGAGGTCCCATTCGTTGGGACCCCGGTGGCCGAACCGGGCGAGCAGATCCTCGACGCCACGCCGGAATGCCGTCGCCTCGGCGCTGCTCCCCAGACGGTCGAGCAGTCCGGGGACCCCCGCATCGAACGCGGCCTGGAGTTCGGTCGAACCACGGACCGTGCGGGAGAGGTCCCACATCGCGAGCGACAGGTCGGCCGAGGCCACGCCGCCCACCGCGGACAGCACGCGCACGGCGTCGTCGGCCCGACCGAGCGCCCCGCACACGGCCTGGACGGCGCCGGCCCCGAGGGACGAGCCGAGGCAGACCTCGCAGTACGGGACCCAGACCTCCGAGACGATCGAGATCATCTCGCGAATCCGCCACAGCAGCCCGTGATCGGCGACACCGGCGAGGTCCGGACGGGCGCGTCGCGCCTGCTGGGCGGCGAGGACGGCGTCGTTGTGCCGTCGGTACGGCTTGGCCGACATCACGAACGCCATCGATTCGCCGAGACGCCCGGCGTGCACCGGGGAATCGTCGGCCGGATCGGGCTCGTAGGGAGGCACCCCCGGCCGGCTGCCGAAGTACGCGTTGTCGATGAGGTCGGGGGACGCCCCCGGCATGCGAACGCCCATGACGCGGGGCAGAGAAAGCTGGTTGTAGAAGTAGCCGCCCCAGTTCCCGAAGACCTCCGGGGGATCGAGGACGAACTCGCTGTGGTCGACGACCCCGTAGTCGACGAACCCCTCGGCCACGCCCGGGATCACCCCCCGAACCCATCCGAGGCTCCAACCCAACGGGGTGAACGGAGCCGGACCGACCTCGTCGGCGTTGGCCCGGGTGTAGTGGGGGAAGCGCGAACTCGTCGCCGTGTCGGTGATCCAGCGATCGGGGAGATCCACCATAGGCCCCGAAGCTTACGAAGGGTCGTGGTCTGCGCGCGCCGAGCAGCAGAGGTTTCCGTCAGCGGCGGCGAGTGAGGGCCGGGTTCCCCTCGGTCCAGGACACGGTGAGCACGCGACGCCGGATCCGCCAGCCGGCCGGGGTCCGCACGACGTCGTCGTGGTACGTCCCGGCGACGATCCAATGGGGCCCACCCTCGGCGTTCTCGATCACGTGTTGGGCCGTGAAGTAGCACCGGTGGCGAGCCTCACCGTCGCCGAGGAGCGTGACCTCGTGGCACCCGTTGAGGTGGTGGCTCGCGTCGAGGGGAGACAGCGCACGGCTGCACCGCGCCACGATCGCATCGGGACCATCGCACTCGACGCCCCCGAGCACGGCGGTCGCGTCCTCGGTGAAGACCGTTCGCAACCCGTCCCAGTCTCGGGTGTCGAGGCTCCAGGCGTATCGCACGGCCAGGGCCTGGATCTCGCGCTCGTCGAGGAGGCGCTGCAACAGTTCGGCGTCGGTGCTCATGCCGGTGGATCCTCCCACGGCGGGCCGGCTGGGGCGTTCGCTCAGCGGCTCCGGAGGTAGCGGTCGAGCAGCGGCAGGGCCAGGCAGAGGCGTTCACCGTCCGGGTAGAGCACCCCCCGCCGCACCAGCGCGCCGCACACGGGGGCCAGCACCGACCGCTCGGGCGTGAACCAGTCGGGATCGCCGAGGAGGTGCGCGACGGCCGGGAACGTGGCCTGCTCGCCGAGGTCGGCGACCCCGCGCACGATCCTGGTCTCGTCGGCGTCGAGCGTGTCGAGCACGGGGCCGAAGAACCGCGTCGAGAGCGCGTGCTCTGCGGCCACGACGGACCCGAGCACGTCCTCGACGGTGATCCGTGCCGGGGCGGTCGGAGCCGGCCACGCTGCGCCCGCCATGGCCTGCACGAACCAGGGAACGCCGGCGCATCGCCGCACGATCGCCCGCAGCGCGGCTTCGTCGATCACGACGCCGGCGGCCTCGCAGGGTCGGCGCACGGCATCGACCGCCGCGGCAGCATCCAGGCGCGGCAGGCCGACCTCGGAGCAGACCGTGCCACGGGGGATGGTGCCCGGTAGACCGCTGAGCACGATCGTCGCCCGCGCCGGTTCCCGGCCGGCGCTCGCCACGGCGTCGAGCACGGCGCGGCGGTCGTCGGCCGGCGCGTGGTGGGCATCGTCGATCAGGACGACCTGACCGCCGCGCAGGTCGTCCTCCCGGGCCGATCGACCGGCGGCCCGCAGCGCCGCAGCGAGGACCTCGGAGGGTCCGCCGGCGCCGAGATCGGCCGGCGGGGTGTCGAGCGGAAGGTCGGCGCCCGCTGCGATGGCCACCGCACGGGCCTCGGCCAACTGGGGTGCGGGCGATCGCCCGGCGCGCCGGGCGCGATGCAGGGCCGCCGCGGCCAGGCCGCGCGCCACCTCGACCATCAGCTCGCACCCGACGCCCAGCGGCACGACCACCGGGCTCCATCCGTGGCTGCGGACCTGACGGGCGACCTCGTGGAGGAACACGGTCTTGCCCATGCCGTGGCGGGCCGTCACCAGCAGCGGAGGCATCACCACGCCGTCGGCGAGCGCCAGGAGGTGCCGGATCACCTCGGTCAGCTCCGCGTCCCTGCCGGTCAAGACCGCCGGCCGGACGCCGTCACCTGCCTCGAACGGGTTCGGGCCGGTCGACATGGTCGCAACTGTACGGTCGCAGCCCCGTGCGGACTGCGGACGCCGACCGCTCGGATGGCACGATCCGCCGATGGATTCCGACCCGCTGTCGACCTTCGCCCCCGGACTGTTCGCCGGCCAGGTGGTGCTCGTCACCGGTGGCGGGCGGGGAATCGGACGTCGCACGGCGCTGGCGTTCGCCCGGCTCGGTGCCGATGTCGTGATCGCCGCCCGCGACGCCGCTCGTCTGGACCGGACCCGCGCCGAGATCGAGGCGATCGGGGCCTCCTGCCTGGCGGTGCCGATGTCGATACGCGACCTCGATCAGGTCGACGCGTTGCGCGACCGCGTCGTCGGCGCCTTCGGGCGCGTCGACCACCTCGTCAACAACGCCGGTGGTCAGTTCCCGGCCCGACCCTCGGAGATCACCGACAAGGGATGGCGCTCGGTGGTGGACCTGAACCTGAACGGCACCTGGAACATGTGCAGCCGGATCGTGCCGGTGATGCGCAGGACCGGTGGGCGTTCCGTCGTGAACATCGTGCACAACCAGGTGATGGATCGGGGTGCGGTCTTGTTCGCCCACTCCGGCGCCGCTCGCAGCGGAGTCGTGTCGCTGACCCGGACGATGGCATTGCACCTGGCCCGCGACGGGATCACGGTCAACGCCCTCGCGCCGGGGCCGGTCGACACCGAGGGGTTCCGGGAGGACGAGGTGGCGAACATCGCCGAGGACACGGCGGCCTACACCGCGCAGGTCGTGCGGGACACCCCGATCGGCCGCCTCCAGCATCCCGACGAGGTCGCGGCACACATCCTGTTCCTCTGTTCGCCCTCGGCGCGCAGCATCACCGGGCAGCTCCTGATCGCCGACGGCGGGCACGCGATGGGGAACCAGTCGGCCGTCTTCGGGCCCGACGTGGAGTGGTGAGGGCTTCGAGAGCCTGTTAGAACGTCGAGGCGCGGTGCCCGGGGGGCCCGCGTCGACAAGGGGGAACCATGAGGAGATCCGTACGGCTCCACGGCGCCGTTGCGCTGGTCGCCGCCCTCGGCCTCGTCGCTGCAGCCTGCGGTGACGACTCGTCGAGCGGCGGAGCGTCCACGACCGCAGCGGCGTCCACGACTGCGGCTGCATCGACGACTGCGGCCGCGTCCACCACCACGGCCGCCGGTGGGTCGACGACGACCGCGGCCGGTGGCGGATCGGGGAGCACCTGGTGTGCCGACCCGATCGACACCTCGATCGACAAGGTCAACGGCACCAACGCCGGTGCCGTGAAGTGGGTCTTGCAGTGCGCGGAGAAGAAGCCGTTGAAGGCGGCCGGCGACCCGATCGTGCTGGCGGCCATCACGCCCGAAGGCGATCCGGCCGGCACCTTCCCCGAGTGGCAGAGCGCGTCGAAGGCCGCCGTCGAGTTCCTGAACCAGGAGCTCGGCGGTATCGGTGCCGACTACAAGACCGGCAAGCCCGGGCGCCCGCTCAAGATCGAGTTCTGCGCCACGGCGATCAACCCGGCCGACGTGACGAAGTGCGCGAACGAGCTTGCTGCCAAGAAGCCGTTCGCGGTGCTCCGCAACATCAACTTCTTCGGCAACGACATCCCGATCTTCCAGGCCGCCAACATCCCCGTGGTGTCGGCGAGCCTCGTGACCGTTCCGGACTTCACCACGCCGGGCACGATCGGCATCGCCACCGGCGCCGGCTGCGTGGGCCAGCACACCGCCCTCGTCGACGCGATCACCAAGGACCTCGGCAAGAAGCGGATCGCCGTGCCGTGGGCCGACACGCCCCCTGGCGTCGTCTGCTATCACGACCTCGAGAAGAAGCCGCTGCGCATCCTCGCCGGCAAGGCTGACGGCGACCCGGCGGTGAAGGGCAAGATCGCCGGCCTCGAGGACATCGGCGTGCCGATCAAGCCCGCCACCCCGGACATCACCGCCCAGGTGCAGCAGGTCCTCGACTTCAAGCCGGACGGCATCATCTTCTCGGCCCAGAGCGCCGACTGCTGGAACTTCGTCAACACCCTCGGCAAGCTCGGGTGGACGCCGGCGAAGATCCCGATGGTGATGTCCGGTGCCTGCATCGACGACCAGAAGGCGCTCGATGCCGGTGACCTCGCCAAGGGCATCTACTTCCTCGGCTCGAGCCCGGCCCGCGCCGACCAGACGGACCCGTTCCTCCAGTACCAGGGCAAGGTGCTCGCCGACAAGATCGGCAAGTACGGCAAGAAGGAGGACGCCACCAAGGGCTTCGGCATCAACGGGTTCAACTCCACGCTGACCACGGCGCTGCTGCTGAGCCGTTCGGCCGAGAAGGCGGGCGGCCTCGACAAGCTCACGCAGAAGGGCTTCGTCGATTACTCGCTGGCCACGACCTTCGAGCACGCCTTCGGAGGCACGCCGCTGAACTGTGCCGGGGCCCCGGCTCCCTACAGCGCCGCGTGCTCGCCGTTCACCAACCTCACGCAGTGGGACGGCGCGAAGTACATCACCAAGCGCGCCAACGTGAACGGCGTCTACCTGGTGAAGGGCACGAAGATCGACACCGGTTCGGGCAGCTGAACCCGAACCCACCGGTCGGTCCACGATGACCTCGAGGGGCCACGCCTTCGGGCGTGGCCCCTTGCGCACCCGTGGGATGATGGTCACGCCTGGTGCTGCGGGGGCAGCACGGGTCAAACCATTGGGGGACCACATGGACAGCAAACGGTTCATCCGTGCCGTCGCAGCCTTGGCCGCGCTCGGCATGGCTGCTGCGGCCTGCGGCGACGATTCGTCGGGCTCGACGGCGTCGACGACCGCAGCCGCCACGACGAAGGCCACGACGGCGGGAGCGACCACGGCGGCGGGGGCCACCACGACGGCCGGAGCAGGAGGCGGCTTCTGCCCCAACAAGCGCGACGACTCGATCGACGCAACCGAGGGCAAGGGTGCGGGATGGCTGGCGTGGGTCATCGAATGCGCCAAGGCCAAACCGCTCAAGGCCACGGGGGATCCCGTGGTCATCGGGTTCCAGAATCCCGAAGGCGACCCGGCGGGGACGTTCCCGGAGTACCAGAAGACCGCCAAGGCCGCGGTCGAGTGGATCAACAACGAGCTCGGCGGTGTCGGCGCGGACTGGACCACCGGTAAGCCCGGCCGGCCGATCAAGCTCGAGGTCTGCGTGATGGCGATCAACCCGGCCGACTCGACCAAGTGCGCCAACGAGATCGCGTCGAAGAAGCCGTTCGCGGTGTTCTCCAGCCTGAACTTCTTCGGGAACCACTTCCCGATCTACCAGGCCGCGAAGATCCCCGTGTTCGTCGGCACCCCGATCACGGTCGCCGACTTCACCGGCCAGGGCGTGTTCGCGATCGGCGACGGCGGCGGATGTGTCGGCATCCACACGGCGATGGTCGAGTGGGCGGCGTTGGGCCTGAAGAAGAAGCGCGTCGCCGTGCCCTGGGCCGACACGCCCCCGGGCGTGGTCTGCTACCACGACCTGGAGAAGAAGCCCCTCAACGTGTTGGCGGGGAAGACCAAGGCCGATGCGGCCGAGTTCAACTCGGTGCCCGGCCTCGAGCAGGTCGGGGTGGCGATCAAGCCCGGTGTGCCCGACGTGACGCCGCAGGCGCAGCAAGTGCTCGACTTCAAGCCCGAGGTGATCATCTACTCGGCGCAGGGCGCTGACTGCTGGACGTTCGTGAACGCGCTCGGCAAGCTCGGGTGGACGCCTGAGAAGATCCCGTTGGTGCTCAGCGGTGCCTGTTTCGACCTCCAGAAGCAGAAGGAAGCGGGCTCGCTGGCCAAGGGCGTCTACTTCATCGGCACGCGTGCCTTCGGTGCCGATCCCAGCCAGATCGCGGGCTTGACCGGCTTGCAGAAGACCGTGTCGCAGTTCTACGTCGACAAGACCGCGCAGTACGGCGCCAAGGAGGATTCGACCAAGGGATTCGGCACGGCCGGGTTCAAGGGGCTCATGCTCATGTACCACCTGCTCAACGACCATGCGTCGGCGCAAGGCGGGGCGGACAAGCTCGACGGTGCCAAGTTCACCGAACTGGTGAAGACGACGGACGCGCACTACACGTACGGAGGGTCGCCGCTGTCGTGCAGCAAGGCGCCGGCGCCCTACGTCGCGGTCTGCAACGCGAGCGCCAACGTCCTGCAGTGGGACGGGGCTGCGGCCAAGGAGATCCAGCAGTTGCCGAACCCGGTCCGGCTGGTGAAGGGCACGCAGATCGACACCGGCGGCTGAGGCCGAGCGTCGAGGTCCCGTGCGGGAGGTCGAACCGCTCGCACGGGACCTCGGTCCGGTCCGGGACGAAGTCGCCGCAGACTTCGCTCGTTCACATCACGCTCCACCCGCCGTCGACGGCGAGGACCTGGCCGGTGACGTAGCTCGACGCTTCGGACACCAGGAACAACACGGCGCGGGCGATGTCCTCGGGCGCGCCAGGTCGGGCGAGTGCGCCGAGCCGGGCCCGGATCGCCGGTCCGCTCAACCCGGTGGCGACGCTCGGCGTTCCTTGTACCGCCGGCAGTTCACCCCGAGCGATCCGAGCCAGCGTCTCCACCTGTACGTAGCCCGGTGCGACGGCGTTGACCCGGATGCCGTGCGGGGCGACGTCGACGGCAAGCGAGCGGGTGAACTGGATCGCGCCGGCTTTCGCAGCGTCGTAGTTGACCCCGATGCACGGGATGATCCCGTCGACCGAAGCGATGTTCACGATGCGCCCGGAGTGACCGGCGTCGATCCATCGGCGCACCACGGCTCGACTGCAGTGGTACAGGCTGTCGAGGTTGACCCGTACGAGCTTGTGCCACATCGCCGGCTCGAGGTCGTAGATCGGCCCGGCGGTGAGGTACGAGCCGGCGTTGTTGACCAGCACGTCGAGCGAGCCGTGGCGTTCGACGACCCGTCCGATCGCTGCGGCGACCGCCTCGTGGTCCGTCACGTCGACGACGAGTGCCTCGGCCCGTCCCCCGGCCTCGCCGAGGGCGGCCGCCGCGCGCTCGGCGCCGGCGGCGTCGACGTCCGCCACGACGACGAAGGCGCCGGCGGCGGCGAGCAACGACGCGATCCCCTCGCCGATCCCGGTTGCGGCTCCGGTCACCACGGCCACCTCGCCGTCGAGCGACAACAACGATCCGACTCGCTGGCTGTCCATCGGTCCCCCTCGGGCCTGAACGATGCCTCTTGTCTACCGGACGCACCGGTCGGCCACCGGACCGCCGGAAATGCCGAGCACAGTCTGACGTTTCGTCAACGACCTGTGGTTAGCTCGACAGGCCTCGTCGGCGGTCAGGGCCGCCGAGCGGGGTCACGCATCCACAAGGGGGAGAACCATCCACGTGCGTACGAAATCAGGAGCGTTGAGGCTCGCAGCAGTGGTGGCGGTCGCCGGACTCGCCGTCGCTGCGTGCGGCGACGACAGCAGCGGCGGCGCTGCGACCACGGCCGGCGCCACGACCACGGCCGGCGCCACGACCACGGCCGGCGCCACGACCACGGCCGGCGGGACGGCCACGACGGCAGGCGGCGGAAGCGGGTCGAGCTGGTGCGCCGACCCGATCGACACGTCGCTGGACGCGAAGAACGGAACCGGGGCGGGCTGGCAGAAGTGGGTCGTGGAGTGCGCGGCCAAGAAGCCGCTCGTCGCCACCGGCGACGCCGTCACGATCGGCCTGCAGAACCCCGAGGGCGACCCGGCGGGCACGTTCCCCGAGTACACGAAGGCCGCCCAGGCCGCGGTCGAGTTCATCAACAAGGAACTCGGTGGCTTCGGCGCCGATTACAAGGCGGGCAAGCCCGGTCGCCCGGTGAAGCTCGAAGTGTGCAAGATGGCGATCAACCCGGCGGACTCGACCAAGTGCGCCAACGAGCTCGCCGCGAAGAAGCCCTTCGCCGTGTACTCGACGCTGAACTTCTTCGGCAACCACTTCCCGATCTACCAGCAGGCCAAGATCCCGGTCCTCGTCGGCACCCCGATCACCGTCGCCGACTTCACCGGCGAGGGCGTCTTCGCGATCGGCGGCGGCGGCGGCTGCCTCGGCGTCCACACCGGGCTGATCGAACTCGCCACCAACAACCTGAAGGCCAAGCGCGTGGCGGTGCCGTGGTCGGACACGCCTCCCGGGGTGTTCTGCTACCACGACCTCGAGAAGAAGCCGCTCCGCATCCTTGCCGGCAAGGTCGACGGCGACGCCGCGGTGAAGGGCAAGATCCCGGGTCTCGAGGACATCGGCGTGCCGATCAAGCCGGCGACGCCGGACGTCACCCCGCAGGTGCAGCAGGTCCTGGACTTCAAGCCGGACGTGATCGTGTACTCGGCCCAGGGCGCAGACTGCTGGACCTTCGTGAACACGGCCACCAAGCTCGGCTGGACCCCGGCGAAGACCCCGCTGGTCCTGTCGGGAGCGTGCATCGACCTGAACAAGATCAAGGAAGCCGGTGACTCGGCGAAGGGCATCTACTTCGTCGGCGCCACGCCGATCACGACGCCGCAGGACCTGCCCGCCGGGCTCCTCAAGGACCAGGCCACGGTCTACGTCGACAAGATGAAGAAGTACGGCGCGGCCGAGGAGTTCACCAAGGGCTTCGCGACGCAGGGCTTCCTCGGCATGATGCTGATGCACGCCGTGGCGAACGACCTGGCCAACGGCGACCCGGCGAAGCTCACCGGCGAGGCGTTCCTCACTGCGATGAAGGCCACCAAGAACCGGCATGCCTTCGCCGGCACGCCGATCAGCTGTGCCGACACGGACAGCACCTACAAGGCCGTGTGCAACTCGACCGTCACGGCGACCCAGTGGGACGGCTCGAAGTACAACGTGATCCGTGAGGGCTTCTCCGGCGTCTACCTGGTGAAGAACTCGAAGATCGACACCGGGCAGGGCTGAACCGGCAGGTCGTGAACGCTGTCCGAGGCGGCGACGCCGCCTCGGACAGCGGTACCTGGAGCCGCCGCTACGCCGGTGGCTCTCGAAGGGCGGCTCATGTACTGTGCCGCCAGTCCAGAACGGAGTCGGGGGGACCCCTTGCAGGACGTGATCTACTTCACACTTCTTGGTATCGGCGTCGGTGCGTTCTACGCCCTCCTGGGCGCAGGGATCGTCGTGGCCTTCAAGGGGTCGGGCGTCATCAACTTCGCCCACGGTGCCGTGGCGATGTACACGGCGTTCCAGTTCTATTACTTGCGCAAGCGTGGCGACTTCACGTTGCCGTGGTTCGACATCATCCCCGACATCGGTCCGCTCCCGGACATCCCGGTGAAGATCAGCTTCGGCGACAAGATGGCGTTCATCCCCGCCTTCGGCCTGGCCATGGTGAGTGCCGTCGGCCTCGGGGCGATGATGCACTTCCTCGTGTTCCGGCCGCTGCGCAATGCCGCGCCGCTCGGGAAGGTGATCGGCTCGCTCGGGATCATGCTGTACCTCCAGGGCGTTGCGCTGCTCAACTTCGGCACCGACAACCCCCAGCCCGAGGCAGTGCTGTTCCCCAAGACGCTGGCCCAGAACTTCCTCGGACTCGGCCGCCCCTTCGACCTCGAACGCGTCGGGCTGGTCTTCCTCGCCGGAATCGTCGGGTTGGTCCTCTGGCTCGTCTACCGCTACTCCCGCTTCGGGCTCGCCACGCGTGCGGCGGCCGGCAACGAAAAGGGTGCCGTCCTTCTGGGGTACTCGCCCGAGCGTCTCGCCTTGGCGAACTGGATCGTGGCCGCTGCCGTCGCCGGTCTGGCGGGTATCTGCGTGGGCACGATCACCGGGGCCCTCGCTCAGACGAAGTTCACCCTGCTCATCGTCCCGGCTCTCGGCGCCGCGTTGATCGGCGGGCTGTCGTCGATCCCGATCGCCGTGGTGGGCGGAATCGCCCTCGGCATGCTCGAGACCTTCACCACGTCGTGGCTGCGCCAGCAGCAGTGGATCGCCGACGACTGGTTCAGCGGCCTGAAGGATGCGGTGCCGCTCGTCGTGATCGTCCTGGTGCTGTTCTTCCGAGGCAAGAGCCTGCCGATCCGAGGAACGGTCGAGGAGAAGCGCTTGCCGCTGTCGCCGTACCCGGTGCGGGTCGGCTGGTGGGTCGCCATCGCCGGCGGTGTCGCCTGCGTCGCAGCGTTCATCTTCACCTCCAATTTCTCCCTGGCGCTGTCGACGTCCCTGCTCACCTCGATGCTGATGCTGAGCTACGTGGTGCTCACCGGCTACGTCGGGCAGATCTCGCTGATGCAGCTCTCGATCGCCGGCGTGTCGGCCTTCATCCTGGCTCGGCTGATGGCCGACGGCTCGGTGACGGCGAACAACCCGTTCCCCGTCGACGGCCCAGGGCTTCCATGGTGGCTGGCGGCCGTCATCGCCATCGCGCTCGCAACGGTCGTCGGGATCCTGCTCGGCCTGCCGGCCCTTCGGATCCGGGGTGTCCAACTTGCCGTCGTCACGATCGCGGCTGCCTTGGCGATCCAGACGCTCTACCTGGAGAACCCGATCCTCACCGGCCTGCGCGCCGGGGTGAACGCGTCGGTGAAGCCCCCGAGCGTGTTCGGCATCTCGCTCGACTCCCAAGGGGACGGGGGGCTACGGGATCGCCCGACGTTCATCGTGTTCTGTGCCGTCGTGCTCGCCTTGCTCGCCGTCGCGGTGTCGAACCTTCGGCGTTCGGGAACGGGCCGGCGTCTCCTCGCCGTGCGCGCGAACGAGCGGGCCGCCGCTGCCGCAGGCATCGACGTGTCCCGCACGAAGCTGTTGGCCTTCGGAATCTCGTCGGCGGTCGCCGCCGTCTACGGCGTGATGTTCGCCTTCCAGCAGAAGGAGGTCAGCTCGGCGAGCTGGGGCTTCTTCCTCAGCCTTGGCTTCCTGTCGTTCGTGTACCTCGCGGGCATCACCTCGATCAACGGGGCCATCGTCGGCGGCCTGCTCGGTGCCGGCGGCATCGTGACCGCGTTCGGCGACTACCACTACAAGGGTCTCACCGACTACCTCGCCATCCTCGGTGGTGTCGGTCTCGTACTGACCGCCGTGCTTCATCCCGAGGGCCAGGCGCCGTTCTTCCAGCCGGCGATCCGGTACCTGGGCTCCTGGTTGAAGAATGCGCGAGCCAAGCAGTGGATCGGTGCGGTGCGGAAGTTCACCCCCGGTGCCATCCCCGGCGCATTGCTCACGTTCGTGCTGATCTACCTGA
This sequence comes from Acidimicrobiales bacterium, assembly GCA_044370695.1. Classification (GTDB taxonomy): domain Bacteria; phylum Actinomycetota; class Acidimicrobiia; order Acidimicrobiales; family Ilumatobacteraceae; genus JBEIFW01. The sequence continues at coordinate 43,827 of JBILVB010000007.1, forward strand.
ACGCAGAGACGTTCAACTGGCCCTGGCACCCGCTGATGATGGCCTTCTACGGCCTCATGTCTCGCTCGATCGGTCTCCGCATCTGGAACGCGATCCGGGGCAAGGGTGGCTCCCACGGGTTCGGCGTGGGTGACGGTGCACATGACGCTGCCCCTGCAGGGAGTACCACCGAGGAGTCCTCGACCGCATCGACCACGGAGGTCGTCCGATGACCGGCCTGCTCGAGACCAAGGGTCTCACCGTCACCTACGGCGGGTTGAACGCGAACGACAACGTCGACATCACGGTCGAAGCGGGCAAGCTCGTCGGCCTCATCGGTCCGAACGGCGCCGGCAAGACCACCTTCATCGACGCGATCACCGGATTCACTCGGCCGTCCGCCGGCGTGGTGCGGTTCGACGGGGTCGAGATCAACGCACTGCCGCCGGCCAAGCGGGCCGATGCCGGTCTCACACGGACGTTCCAGTCGCTCGAGCTGTTCGAGGACCTCACCGTCTGGGACAACCTGCTCGCAGCGGCCGAACGTCCGAAGTGGTTCTCGTTCCTGCACGACCTCGTCCAGCCCCGACGTCGCCTCGGCGTGGCCGAGCAGGCCGAATGGGCGCTCGACGTCATGGCGCTGGGTGATCTGCGCGATCGGTTGCCGAGCGATCTCTCCCACGGTCAGCGCAAGCTCGTCAGCGTGGCCCGGGCGCTCGCGGCCCGTCCCAAACTCGTCCTGCTCGACGAGCCGGCGGCCGGTCTCGACACGGCCGAGTCGCAGGTGCTCGGCACACACCTGCGGGACTTCCTCTCCCGGGGGATCACGGTGTTCCTCATCGACCACGACATGGGTCTCGTGCTCAACGTGTGCGACTACATCTACGTGCTCGACTTCGGGCGGATCATCGCCGAGGGCACTCCCGCCGAGGTCCGTGCCAACCCTGCCGTCATCCAGGCCTACCTCGGCGAGACCGCCGGGGAGATGCAGGCCCAGGAGGGCTCGGCCATCGCCGGGCAGCTCAATCACTGAAAGGTCCTGCCATGGCTGACGCTCTCATCGACATCAAGGACCTCTCGACGGGATACGGCGGCGTCCCCGTCGTGCGGGGTCTCGACCTGCAGGTGTTCCCGGGCGAGGTGGTCGCGCTCCTCGGTCCCAACGGCGCCGGGAAGACCACCACGCTGCTCACGATCTCGGGCATCCTGCGTCCCATCGCCGGCGCCGTGAACGTCTTGGGTGAAGCGGTGCTTGGTGGCAAGGCCTACCGCACCGCCCGGCGTGGGCTCGCCCACGTGGCCGAGGACCGTTCGTTGTTCTTCGACCTCACGGTCACGGAGAACATTCGACTGGGGCTCACCGGGAACAAGGCGGGCCGCAAGGCGGCGCTCGATCGGGCGATGGATCTGTTCCCGGCGCTCGCCCCGTTGCGGACCCGGCGCGCCGGTCTGCTGTCCGGCGGTGAGCAGCAGATGCTCGCTATGGCGCGGGCCTTGGTCTCCGAGCCGAAGGTGCTGCTCGTCGACGAGATGTCGATGGGGCTGGCGCCCATCATCGTCGAGCGCATGATGCCGATCGTTCGTCGGATCGCCGACGAGACGAGCACCGCCGTGCTGATCGTCGAGCAGCACGTCCACATGGCGCTGTCGATCGCCGACCGTGGCTATGTGATGAACCACGGCAACCTCGTCCTCGAAGGCACCGCCGACGAGCTTCGGTCCCGGCGTGACTTGCTGGAGGCGAGCTACCTCGGTGGCGGGCACTAGCCCTAGCTGACGGCAGGGAGCTCGACGTGTCGGCGACCCTGTCGTTCCTGCTGTTCGGTTTCGGAACCGGCGCCGTGTATGCGGCGATCGGCATGTCCATCGTGCTCGTCAATCGGGCGAGCGGGGTCGTCAACATCGCGCAGGGGTCGATCGCCATGATCGCCGCTCTGGTGTTCGTCACGCTCCGGGACACCGGTGTGTTGGTCCTGCCGCTGGTGATCGTTCCGGCGGAGATCGATGTCGGCAAGGTGCCCACCCCGGTCGCCATCATCGCTGCGCTCGCCGTCGGTGTGCTGGTTGGACTCGTGGCACAGCTCCTCGTGTTCAATCCGATGCGCGACGCCCCGCCGGTGACGAAGCTGGTTGCCTCGATCGGCCTGACGATCGTCCTGCAAGGGATCGCCATCCTGCGCTTCGGGTTGGGCTTCCGCCGGACCAAGCCCCTCCTGCCCGACGAACTCGTGACGCTGTTCGGCCGGACTCTTCCCCGGGACCGGCTGTGGCTTGCGTTCGCCGTGCTTCTGGCCGGCGTCGGTCTGTGGGCGATGGGCCGGTACACCCGATTCGGTCTGGCGACCCGTGCTGCAGCCGAATCCGAGAAGGGTGCGCTGCTCATCGGGCTGTCGCCGTCCCGCCTGGCGACGGCGAACTGGGTGTTGGCCAGTGCCGTCACATCGCTCGCCGGGATCCTGGTCACCCCGATCGCCGGGGTGAACCCCTTCTCGTACAGCTACTTCGTGATCCCGGCACTCGCCGCAGCACTCGCAGGTCGGCTGCGGTTCATCGGGATCACCTGTGCCGTCGGCCTCATGCTGGGGTCGTTCCAGGCCATGGCGGTTCGGATCACCTCCGAAGAGCAGGTTCCCCAATTCCTCCGGGGCGGCTTCGACACCGTCGTGCCCCTCGTCGTGATCATCATCGCCCTCGCGGTGACCGGCACGAGCCTGCCTCGTCGCGGTCAGCTCACCGAGACCCGCCAGCCGCGCTCACCCGCCCCGGCGGTCCGGATCGTTCCCGTCGCGCTCGCCTTCGCGGGGGCAGCCGGCATCCTGATCTTCGGCGATTCAGGAATCCGGCTGGCACTCATCCAGAGTCTCGTCATGGCCGCCCTGGTCCTGTCGGTCGTCGTGCTGACCGGCTTCGTCGGTCAGGTCTCCCTGGGACAGATGGCGTTCGCCGGTCTCGGTGCGTACCTGTGTGCGCATTTCGCCGACGAGCGTGGGATCCCCTTCCCCCTCAGCCCGTTGCTCGCGATCGCTGTCACCACCTCGGTCGGGGTGATCGTCGGGCTACCCGCCGTTCGGATCCGGGGCGTGCAACTCGCCGTCGTGACGCTTGCGTTCGCCGTGGCGGCCGAGCAGTTGTTGTTCCGGAACGGGATCCTGCTCGGCAACGACGGGATGGCGAACGTGCCCGCCCCGATCGTGTTCGGCATCGATTTCGGGATCCTCGGCCTTGAGTATCCGCAGCGACCGTTCGGTCTGTTGGTGCTGGCCGTGGTCGGCGGTCTGTTCCTCCTCGTGGCGAACCTGCGACGCGGCACGCTCGGCCGCCGTCTCTTGGCCGTGCGGGCGAACGAGCGTGCGGCTGCCGCGAGCGGTATCGACGTCGTGCGCGCCAAGCTGCAGGCCAACGCGCTCGCCGCGCTCGTCGCCGCCGTTGCGGGCGTCATCTATGCGTACGTGTACACCTCGTTCAACTCGGCCGGGTTCGAAGCCACCCAGGGTTTGCAGGTCCTTTCGCTCGCCTACCTCGGCGGCGTCGGCAGCCTGGCCGGCGCCCTCGTCGCCGGCGCGCTGGCACCGTCGGGGTTCGTCTTCGGTCTCATCGGCGACGGCCAAGCGGTGCGTGATGCGCAGTATCTCGTCAGCGGGTTGGGGCTGGTGATCGTCGCTGCTCGATTCCCGGACGGCCTGGCGGGTGTCGGCGCCCGGTTGCTGTCGCGACTCCCGAGGTTCCGGCGTGAGCCCGATCCCGGGCCCGACGGGGCCGAGATCGAAGTCTTCGAATTCCGTGTCGAGGATCGACCGGGCCGCTGAGGATCAGCGGGCCCCGGCAAGCCGGCTGAGGGAACGCACCGCAACGCTGAGCGCAGCGAGTCCGGCACGGTCCCCGCGGTCGAGGAGCCCGCGCACCTGGTCCAGCCGGCTGACGCCCCGTCGGTTCCGCTCGAGCCAGCCGAGCCAGGCCGGGTCGGCCGGGTCGGGTGACAGCGACCCCGTCGCGACGGCCAGCCCGAGGACGGCGTCGGTGAGCTCGTCCCGGAGCTGGATCCGGGCGAGCGCCTCCCACCGTGTGGCTCTCGGGAGCTTCCAGACCGCGTCGACGAGCCAGGCGAGATCGAGGCGCTCGACGACGACGGCGGCGGTACCCCACAGGTCGCGGACCGGCCGTCGGGTCGAGGCCGAGAGCCGAGCGGCCGGAAGCGCGAGGTGGAGCAAGTCCGACGGGTGCATCGACGCCTCGTTGCGGGCGAGGATGGCGGGGAGCGCGGCTTCGAGCTCGAGGGCAGCGGGTCGGTAGCGGGTCGACACGGCGTCGACGTCGAGCTCCGGGCCTTCCTCCCGCAGCAGCCATCGGGTGGAACGCTCCACCAGCCGGCGCAACCGGAGCAGTGCCTCGAGCCGAAGCGCCTCGGGTCCGTCGGAATCGGCGGTGGCGTTCCATCGGGCCGGGAGGTCGAAGACGGTGGCAGCGGCAAGGTGGGCTCGGACGATCTCTGCCGTCGTGCACCCGGTCTCCTCACCGAGCCGGAACAGGAAGGACACACCCATTCGGTTGACCAGGTCGTTCACCAGGCGGGTAGCGACGATCTCACGTCGGAGCCGGTGGCTCGGCAACTGCGCTCGGGCGATGTCGACGGCCCGGGCCGGGAAGTATGCATGGAGCGCCGGAAGGGCAGCGGGGTCGTCGGGAAGCGTGCTGGCGAGGACCTCGACGGTTGCGCTCGACTTCACGTCGGCCAAGAGCACGGCGAACTCCGGGCTCGTCAGTCCGGCACCGGACCGCGCGCGGCGGGCGAGTTCGGCATCGTCCGGGAGTGCGTG
>JBILVB010000003.1:0-59105 GCA_044370695.1 Acidimicrobiales bacterium
TGCTCGGCCGGCCCACGTTCCTCCCGGTGCCGAAGTTCGGACCGAAAATCCTGCTCGGCGCAGAGCTCGCCGACGCCCTGCTGTTCACCGGCCAGAAGGCGCTGCCGACCGAGCTCACCCGGTCCGGTTTCACGTTCACCCACCCGACGCTCGACGGCGCCTTGCGGGCACTGCTCGGCAAGGCGGCTGCCTAGATGCCGCTGCCCGACCGCGCCGACGTCGTCGTCGTCGGTGCCGGACTCGCCGGGCTGGCCTGTGCCCGCACGCTGCAGGCCGCCGGGCGAGACGTCGTGGTGCTCGAGGCCTCCGACGGGGTCGGCGGACGCGTCCGCACCGACGTCGTCGACGGATTCCGGCTCGATCGAGGGTTCCAGGTGCTGCTCACCGGCTACCCCGAGCTCGCCCGTCAGCTCGACGTCGAAGCCCTGCGGCTGCAGAAGTTCGCGCCCGGGGCACGCATCCACCTCGGCGGCACCCGGGCCTGCACCCTCGGCGATCCGCTCCGGCGGCCGACCTCGTTGCCGGCGACGGCCCTCGCCCCGGTCGGCTCCCCGCTCGACAAGCTCCGGATCCTGCGCCTGCGCCGCCGCCTTGCGTCGAGCGACCCCCGCGACCTGCTGCGCGGTCCCGACGTGACGACGCTGAGCGCGCTTCGCTCGGCCGGTTTCTCGCACCGGATGATCGAGCGCTTCTTCCGGCCCCTGTTCGCCGGGATCCAGCTCGACCCGGCCCTGGCCACCTCCCGGCGGATGTTCGACGTGATCTTCCGCACCCTGGCCGACGGGGACTCCGCCGTCCCGGCCGACGGCATGGGCGCGATCCCCGCCCAGCTCGCGACCGGACTGCCTGCGGACCGCGTCCACCTCGGCGTGCGTGTCGGCGCCGTGGAGCCCGGCTCCGTGACCACGATCGACGCCTGGCGGATCCGGACCCGGGCCGTCGTGGTCGCCACGGAGGGCCCGCAGGCGGCCAAGCTCCTGGGATTGGCGCCGGTGGCGTCCCGGGCCGTCACCGGACTGTGGTTCGCTGCACCCCGGCCGCCGGAGCGGGGCAAGGCCATCCACCTCGACGGCACCGGTGTCGGCCCGGCGCTCAACGTGGCCGTGATGTCCGAGGTCGCCCCGGGCTACGCGCCCCCCGGGCAGGCGCTGATCGTCGCCGCCGTCCCCGGTGCCGCCGGCGACGACCTCGAAGCCGCCGTGCGGGCGCAGCTGCGGGCCTGGTGGGGAGCACCGGTCGACGCCTGGCGCCTCCTGCGCACCTATGCCATCCCGCACGCCCAACCCGACCAGTCACCGCCGTTCCACCCGCGCGAGCGGGTCGCGCTCGGCGAGGGGCTGTTCGTCTGCGGCGATCACCGCGACACCGCGTCGATCCAAGGGGCCCTGTTCTCCGGACGTCGCTGCGGCGACGCTGTCACGAGGTGGTTGGCATGAGCGATCAAGTCGTTTCCGAATCCCGGGTGATCTCCGCCGCCCCGGAGGTGATCTTCGACCTGCTGGCGGATCCGTCCCGGCACGCAGTGTTCGACGGATCGGGCACCGTGCGCGCGTCCCGTCCCGATGCACCGAGCCGATTGACCCTCGGTGCGCAGTTCGGCATGGACATGAAGATGGGCGTGCCCTATCGGATGACGAACACCGTCGTGGAGTTCGAGGAGAACCGTCGGATCGGGTGGCGCCACGTCGGCGGGCACGTCTGGCGCTATGAGCTCGAACCGGTCGAGGGCGGCACGAAGGTCACCGAGAGCTTCGACATGACGACGGCGAAGTCGCCGCTCCTGCTGCGCCTGCTGCGCGCCCCGCAGCGCAACCGGGAGTCGATCCGTGCCACCCTCGAGCGCCTCGCTGCGGTCGTGGCTCCGGGCGGCGCCGGCGGCTGAGCCGACCTCGGAGATCGGTGCCGACGGGCTCGCCAGGGTCACGGCGCACGACACCGGACGCGACGGCGCCCCGGGCGCTCGGCCCGGGGCGCCGTCAGGGTCTGCCTCGACTCACTTGGGGACGACGACCACCACGGACTTCACGATCTTGTCGGCGATCGTCTGCTTCTTCGAGTCCCACAGCGGGAACAGGAAGCCGATGTAACAGATGATGGCGTCCACGAAGTGGGCGATCCATCGGACGATGCCCATGCCCGCGCCGATGGGCTGGCCGGTCTGCTCTCCGACGACCTTGAGCCCGGCGACCTTCTTGCCGATGCTCTGGCCGGTGGTGCCGTTCAGGTACGCGTTGTAGATCGCCCAGCCGAGGCTGGCGATCGACAGCAGGGCGCCGAGCGCTGCGCTGCCGGCGGTGTTCAGGATGCCGACGACGATGCCGGGGCCGATGAAGTCGATCAACCCGCCGAGCGCCCGTTGCGGCCATTCGGCCAACGGCCCCGGGAGGTTCCCGCTTCCACCCGCCGACGAAGGCGGCGGGGGCGGGGGCGGCGGCATGCTGGACATCGGATCTCCCCTCTCGAACCGGGCGGTCGGCCGGTCGTGCGTCACCGTAGCGCCCGTCGTTGTGCTCGCCCGTCATCATCCCGTGGCGTAGCGCTCCGGTCGTGAGCAGCCTCGCCGGTAGTCTCCTCGTCGCCCTCCTTCCCCCCGGAGAACCCCCGTGCTCGCTCGACTCGCGCGTCTGTCCTTCCGGCGCCGTCGCCTCGTCCTCGCCGTCTGGGCGGTCCTGTTCCTCGGCCTCGGCGCCGCCCAGGGTGCACTCGGCGCTGCGTACCGGACGGACTTCAGCCTCCCCGACACCGAGTCCAAGCGAGGCCTGGACCTGCTGTCGGAGGCGTTCCCCGGCGCCGGCGGCGGTGGCTTCGAAGGGCAGATCGTCGTGCGCACCGCCGGCTCGGTCACCGACCCGGCGGTGGCGTCGGCGCTGCGCCCCCTCTTCGACGCGGTCGCCGCCGCCTACCCCGGCATCCGGGTGGTGTCGCCGTTCCAGCCCGAGGGACAGGCCCAGGTCGCCGCCCAGGGCCCGCAGGCCGGCAGGATCGCCTACGCCCGGGTGGAGTTCCCTGCGGTGATCGACCGCGGCCAGTTCACGACGATCACATCGGCCATCAAACCGGCGCTCGAGGCGGCCCGCACCGCGCTCGGAACCCAGGGTCAAGTCGAGCTCGGGGGCGAGGCCTTCGCCGAGTTCGCACCGCCGTCGTCGGAGATCTTCGGGATCGTGTTCGCCATGGTGATCCTGCTCGTGGCGTTCGGGTCCGTGCTCGCGATGGGCCTCCCGATCGGCGTGGCGCTGTTCGGGATCGGGACCGGGGCCGGGATCATCACCCTGCTCAGCCACGTCATGTCGATGCCCGACTTCACCCTCACGCTCGCTGCGATGATCGGCCTCGGCGTGGGGATCGACTACGCGCTGTTCATCGTCACCCGCTTCCGCGAAGGGCTCCACGACGGGCTCGAGCCCGAGGACGCCGCAGTCGTCGCCATCGACACCGCCGGGCGCGCCGTGATCTTCGCCGGAATCACCGTGGTCATCTCGCTGCTCGGCATGATGCTCATGCAGCTCAGCTTCGTGCGGGGTCTCGCCATCGGCGCCTCCACCGCCGTGCTCATGACCATGCTCGCCTCGGTCACCTTGCTGCCGGCGCTGCTCGGCTTCGCCGGCCGCAAGGTGGAGCTCACCCGCTACCGCGGGCTCGTGGCCGTTGCCTTCATCGCCCTCGCCCTACTGGCGGTCGGCCTCAAGGTTCCGGCCGCCGCCGCCGTGTTCGCAGCCCTCGCCGTCGTCACGCTCGCCGTCGGGCGCTGGGTGCCGGGCCTGCGCACGATGCGGCCGTACAAGCAGCCCAAGGCGATGCGCGACACCATCTGGTACCGCTGGAGCCGGTTCGTCGAGCACCGGCCGTGGCCCGTGCTCGCCGTCGGCGTGGTCGTCCTCGGGGCGCTGGCCTTCCCCGTGCTGTCGCTGCGCCTCGGCAACTCCGACACGGGCAACTACCCGACCGACTCCACGACCAGGCGCGCCTACGACCTGCTGTCGGACGGCTTCGGGCCCGGCAGCAACGGCCCGCTGCTGCTGATCGCTCGCACCCCGGCCGGCACGTCGCCCGAGGTCCTGCGTACCGTGACCGAGGCCGTGGCCGCCGACCCCGGCGTCGCCTTCGCCTCGCCGGCCCGCCCGAACGCCGACGGCACCGCCGCCCAATGGTTCGTCGTTCCTCGCACCGCCCCCCAGGACGAGGCCACGACCGAGCTGGTGAACCGGCTGCGGGACGACACCCTGCGATCCGTCGAGTCGAGCACCGGGCTCGACGTGATCGTGACGGGCTCGTCGGCCGTCGGCGTCGACTTCAGCGAGTTCCTCGCGGCCCGACTCCCCCTGTTCATCGGCGTGGTCCTCGCGCTGTCGTTCCTGTTGCTGATGGCCGTGTTCCGGTCGATCCTCGTGCCGCTCAAGGCCGTGCTCATGAACCTGCTGTCGATCGGCGCCGCCTACGGCGTCGTGGTGATGGTGTTCCAATGGGGCTGGCTCGGGCCGCTCGTCGGCGTCGGACGCGCCGGCCCGATCGACCCGTGGGCCCCGATGATGCTGTTCGCCATCGTGTTCGGCTTGTCGATGGACTACGAGGTCTTCCTGCTCTCCCGCATGCGCGAGGAGTTCGACCGCCACCGCGACAACGCCGCTGCGGTCGCCGACGGCTTGGCGTCCACGGCCCGGGTGATCACGGCGGCGGCGGCGATCATGGTGTTCGTGTTCGGGTCGTTCCTGCTCGAGCCGAACCGGCAGATCAAGTTGTTCGGCGTCGGTCTCGGTGTCGCCGTACTGCTCGATGCCACCGTGGTCCGGATGCTGCTCGTACCCGCCACGATGCGCCTGCTCGGCGCCCGGAACTGGTGGATGCCGGCCTGGCTCGACCGGGTGCTGCCCAAGCTCAACGTCGAGGGCCATGCCGCCGTTGCCCCCCCGACCGCACCGCAACCCGACCGCGAGGTCGTCGGCACCCGCTGATCGTCCGGACGAGCGGTGGCGCGGATCGTCAGTGCGACGTGCGCGCCCAGATCGGCCCGAACACCGTGCCCTGGGCGAAGGCCGCGTCGACCTGAGCGGCGGCGAGCGGCCGTCCGAACAGATAGCCCTGACCGAACTCGCAGCCGAGTGCGTGCAGCGTGGCGTGCTGGAGGTCGGTCTCGACACCTTCGGCGACGACCTCCATACCGAGCGAATGCCCGAGACGCAGGACCGCCTCGACGATCGCCGTGTCGCCGTCGACCACGCCGAGGCCACGCACGAACGCCCGGTCGATCTTCAGGATGTTCACCGGGAATTGCTGCAGGTAGCTGAGCGAGGAGTACCCGGTGCCGAAGTCGTCGACGGCAAGGCGGGGCCCCCGCTCGCGCAGGGCGAGCATCGTCGCCTTCGCCGCAGCCGGGTCAGCCATGATGGCGCTCTCGGTCAGCTCGAGGATCACCGCCGTCGGATCCACCCCGCTGCGGTCGATCTCCTCGAACACCGTCGCCACGAGTCCGGGCGCAGTCAGCTGGCGGGCCGACAGGTTCACCGCCATCGTGAGCCGCCCGCGTTCGTCCGACGGCCCGGCCGCACGCCAGGCCGCGAGCCGTCCGAGGGCGTCGTGCAGGACCGCCCGCCCGATCGGCACGATCAACCCGGTCTCCTCGGCGAGCTCGATGAAGTCGCCCGGCGGCACGAGCCCGCGCTCGGGGTGCAGCCAACGCGCCAACGCTTCGAATCCCTTCAGGCGACCACTGCGCAGGTCGACGATCGGCTGGAAGTAGGCGCAGAACTCGTTGCGCTCGATGGCACGGTGCAGTTCGCCACCGATCCGAACCCGCTTCGAGGCATCGGCATGTCCTTCGCCGTCACCGTCGGGGCCGGCGATCTCGATCTGGCCGCGGCCCCGGTGCTTGGCGCGATGCAGCGCAGCGTCCACACTGCGCAGGATCGCCTCCGTCGACCCGCCGGGCACGACGCTCGTCGCGCCGATGGTCGCGCTGCAGAAGACCTCGCCACCGGGCACGGCGAGGGGCTGGGCAACCTGCTGCGCGAGCCGGTGGGCGAGCGCGCGCAGGTCGGCGTCGCTCACGCCGGCTACGACCGCGACGAACTCGTCGGCCCCGAACCGGGCGAGGAGATCGTTGCCGCGCAGGGTGTCCCGGAGCCGGGCCGCGACCGTGCGCAACACCAGGTCACCGGTGTCGTGCCCGAGGCCCTCGTTCAGCTCCGTGAATCCGTCGAGGTCGAGGGCGAGCACCCACAGCGCGGGCGCGCCGGGCCCTCGACGCGTCAGCACCGCACCGAACCGCTCGACGAACCCGGCCCGCCGGAGCAGGCCGGTGACCTCGTCGAAGTGCTCGGCGAACCGGAGCCGCTCGCTCAGCTCGCGCTGCTCCGTGCGGTCCTCCAACAAGGCGAGCACGAACGAGTTGCCGCCGTCGTGCACCACGCCGACCGTCATCGACACCCGTCGGCCTACCCCGACCCCTTGCCGCAGCGTCACCTCGAGATGACCGGGCTCGAGCTCGTCCCGGCGGGCCCACACGAGCAGTTGCGCAGCGGCGCTGCGTTCCTCGGGGTCGATCATCTCGAGCAGGGAGCGTCCCGCCAGCGTCCCCTCCGGGGCACCGACCATTCGCGCCAGCGCCGCGTTCGCCTCGAGCAGCGTCCCGTCGGGGCGAGCGACGAGCATCCCCACCGGCGCCTGACCGAATCCGACCCGGAACCGCTCCTCGCTCATGCCCAGCCGCGCCTCGAGTGCCGCGATGCGACCGTCGGCTGCCTCGGACCCTCGCATCGCTCGACGCAGGGCCAGCACGATCGCGGCGACGGCCACCCCGGCGAGCACCAACCGATCCCCCGAGACCTGCAGACCGGCCAGACCGGCGACCGCCGCCGAGCCGCTCGCCACGACGACGCCGGGGGCCAACGACCGGGCCCGCGCCGGACGGGGCCACGCAGAGGACAGCATCACGGCCGATAGTCCGGTCGCGAGCACGGTCCCGGGACGCCCCACCGCCCCGCCGGAAGCATCGGCGACGACGGTCAGGGCTGCGGCGGCGAGCGACACTGCACCGACCAGATCGAGCACGCGCGCCGTGGTCGCCGGGATCCCGCCGGCGAACGCGACGGCGAGCAGGGCGACGGCAGCGCCGGTGACCACGAGCGGCAGCGCTCCGGCTTCGAGGACCGCGTCGCCCTGCCAGAACCCGACGGCGGCGATCGCTACGCCGGCGAGCGCACCCCCGTCGAGCAGGAGGCCCCGGCGACCGAGGGCCTGCAGCCTCAACGTCCGAACGAGCGCAGCGACCGTCGCCACGGCGACCAGCCCGATCGGGCTCGTGCCCGAGGCCTCGTCGAGCACTCCGACCTGCGCGAGCAGGGCCAGACCCGAAGCGACCAACCAAGCGGCGCCGAGCACCGCCTGCGCAGCGGCACCCTTGCTGTCGACCCTACGGTCACGCCAGCCGGTCCACAGCACGGCCGCCGCCATCAGTACCGGCCAGGCCGCGCCCACGAACCGACCGTCGCCCGGGCGCGCCACGGTGGCGACCGCGCCCGAGGCGAGCGCGACGGCGACCAGTGCGGCACGACGCCGCCAGGTGGCAGGAAGGGGACGGGGCATCGGTCCCTGTTCGATCGGCCGTTCGGCAGCCCTTGTGAGCCGGCCGGGAACGGCCCGCGCTCCGGGAGCGCCCGAAGAGTCCGGGGCCGGACGCAGATCCGATTCGCCCCGGTCGCCGGCCGGTAGCCTGGGCGGACCTGCGCCAGGGGTGGCGGCAGGACAGCAAGGAGCAGGTGTGCCGAAGCCGAAGGACGACGCGATCATTCTCGAGGGAGTCACCGAGGAGGCCCTCAAGGGAGGGCACTTCCGCATCAAGCTCGACAACGGGCACTCGGTCCTCGGGCACCTGAGCGGGAAGATGCGCAAGAACCGCATCCGCGTGCTCCCCGGCGATCGCGTCCAAGTCGAGCTCTCCCCCTACGACCTGTCGAAGGCCCGCATCACCTTCCGCTTCAAGTAGGGCCCTCGGGTCCCGACCGTCCCGGCAGGGTCGGGACCTCCACCCCTGGGACGCACGTTCACGGTGCCGCACGATCAGGGCTCCTGACGTGGAGGCACCGATGACCCGCTCCATCCGACCGATCCTGCTCGCCGGCCTGCTCGTCGTCGCCGCGTGCGGTGACGACGGCTCCGGGGCGAAGTCGTCGACCACGATTGCCGCCGGGTCGAGCACCGTGGCGACGACGACCGTGGCCACGACCGTGCCGGCGACCGAGGCTCCACCGACGACGACCGAGGAGCCCACGAACGAGGCACCACCGACGACGGCGGTGCGCACGTCGGTGGTGTCGGTGTACCTCGTACGCGGTCAGCGCCTCGGGGTGAGCCGGCGGTCGGTCCCGGTTCCGGCGGTCCTGCGCGGTGCCCTCGTCGCGTTGCTCGAGGGCCCCACCGCGGCCGAACGCGCCGAGGGCCTGAGCACCGCCATCCCCGCCGGCACCCGACTGCGCAGCGTGGCGCTGGCCGACGGGCTGGCGACGATCGACCTGTCGCAGGAGTACGAATCAGGAGGCGGCACGCTGTCGATGTCCCTGCGCCTGGCCGAGGTGGTCTTCACCGCCACCCAGTTCGGCAACGTGGAACGGGTCGCGCTCCGTATCGAGGGCACGCCCATCACCGTCCTCGGCGGCGAAGGGCTCGTGCTGGCGAACCCGCTCGTGCGGTCCTCGATCACCCACGCCGTCTCCGGCGGGATCCTCGTCAGCTCACCGCGTCCCGGCGCAACCGTCCGCAGCCCGCTGGTCGTCACCGGCGAGGGCGACGTGTACGAGGGCGAGTTCAGCATCACCGTGCTGCGCGGCACCACCACGATCGCCAACGTCTGGGGGATCCGGACCGGCGCGTGGGGCACCTGGGCACCGTTCACGGCGACGATCCCGCTCGACGCCTCCCCCGGGCCGATCCGGGTCGTCATCAGCGACCCGAACCCCTGCGGCGACGACCCGAGTTGCCCACCGACGATCACCACCGAGATCCCGCTCACCCTCGCCGGCTGATCGGTCGTTCGTGACGTCCGGCACCGCCTGTCTAGGGTGCCGGACGTGCTCCATTCGCCTGGGCTCCTCGCCCCACCGATCCGGTCCCGGCTCGATCCCCGGTCCGAGCAGTTCCGCCAGAACCGTTCCGAGATGCTCGGCGCGCTCGAAGAGATCGACCGGCTGCTCGACGAGGCCGCGGCCGGCGGCGGCCCGAGGTCGCACGCCCGTCTGGCCGAGCGGGGCAAGCTGCCGGTGCGCGAGCGGATCGCGCTGTTCCTCGACCCCGACTCGCCGTGGATCGAACTGAGCGCGCTCGCCGCCTACGACAGCGACTACACGATCGGCGGCGGCGCCGTCATCGGCATCGGGGTGGTCGCCGGCGTCGAGTGCGTGGTGTTCGCCAACGACCCGAGCGTGCTCGCCGGCGCCCTCACCCCCTACGTCGGCAAGAAGTGGCAGCGGGCCATGCAGATCGCCCGGGAGAACCGCATCCCGTATGTGTCGTTCGTCGAGTCCGCCGGTGCCGACCTGCGCCGTGGTGGCGACGAGACCGACGGCCCCAAGGGCGCGAAGACGGAGCACTTCGCCGAGTCGGGCCGGTTCTTCTACGACCTGATCGAACTGTCGAAGCTCGACATCCCGACGGTGTGCATCACGTTCGGGTCCTCCACGGCCGGCGGTGCCTACCAGCCCGGACTGTCCGACTACAACGTGTTCATCGACGGCGGCTCCAAGGTGTTCCTCGCCGGCCCGCCTCTGGTCAAGATGGCCACCGGCGAGGACTCCGACGACGAGACGCTCGGCGGGGCCCGCATGCACGCCGAGGTGAGCGGCCTGGCCGAGTACCTCGCCGTCGACGAGCGCGACGCCCTACGGCTGGCCCGAGAGGTGATGTCGCACCTCAACTGGCGCAAGCCTCCCTTCGCTCCCTGCGGTACCGGCGACGCCCCGATCTACGACCCCGAGGAACTGCTCGGCGTGCTCGGGCGGGATCTGCGCCAGCCGATCGACGTGCGCGACGTGATCGCCCGGGTGGTCGACGGGTCGCGCTTCGAGGAGTTCAAGGCGCTCTACGGGCCGACCCTGATCTGCGGGTGGGCCTCGATCCACGGCCATCCCGTCGGGATCCTCGGCAACAACGGCGCCCTGTTCCCCGAATCCTCGGAAAAGGGCGCCCACTTCATCCAGCTCTGCAACCAGCAGGACATCCCGCTCGTGTTCCTCCAGAACATCACCGGGTTCATGGTCGGCAAGGACTACGAGCGGGCCGGCATGGTCAAGCGGGGCAGCATGCTGATCAACGCCGTGTCGAACTCGAACGTCCCACACCTCACGGTGATCCTGGGATCGAGCTACGGCGCCGGCACGTACGGCATGTCGGGCCGGGCGTTCGGCAACCGGTTCACCTTCATCTGGCCCACCTCGAAGATCGCCGTCATGGGTGGCGCCCAGATCGCCGGGGTCATGTCCATCGTCCGGCGGGGCCAGGCCGCCCGCGCCGGTCAACCCTTCGACGAGGAGGCCGACCGCGTGATCCGGGAGAGAGTCGAGGCGGCCCACGACGCCGAATCGCTTGCCCTGCAAGCGACCGGCGCGATCAGCGACGACGGCATCATCGACCCTCGCGACACCCGCACGGTGCTCGGGTTCTGCCTGTCGGTCGTACGCAACCGCGCCGTCGAGGGCGCCGAGGGCTACGGGGTGATCCGGCTGTGAGCACGCTGCGCACCCTGCTGGTCGCCAACCGGGGCGAGATCGCCCGACGCATCACCCGCACCGCCCGGGCCATGGGGTTGCGGGTCGTGGCCGTCTACGTCGACGCCGACGCCGACGCCCCGTTCGTGTCCGAGGCCGACGACGCCGTCCGCCTGGCCTCGGGCACCTACCTCGATCCCGCCGGCATCGTCGCCGCCGCACGGGCCACGGGCGCCGATGCCGTGCATCCCGGCTACGGCTTCCTGTCGGAGAACGCCGGCTTCGCCCGCGCCGTCACCGAAGCCGGCCTGGTGTGGGTCGGGCCGGGTCCCGACGCGATCTCGGCCATGGGCGACAAGCTCGCCGCCAAGCGCCTCGCCGTCGAGGCCGGCGTGCCGACGCTGCCGTCGGCCGAGGGCGTCGACGGCGCCGCCGAGGTCGGCTACCCGCTGCTGGTCAAGGCGGCGGCCGGCGGCGGCGGCAAGGGCATGCGGATCGTCCACACGGCTGACGAGTTGCTCGAGTCCGTCGAGGCGGCCCAGCGCGAGGCCCTCGGCGGCTTCGGCGACGCCACGGTGTTCCTCGAGCGCTACGTGCCCCGGGCCCGTCACATCGAGATCCAGATCCTCGGCGACACGCACGGCAACCTCGTGCACCTCGGCGAGCGGGAGTGCTCGATCCAGCGCCGCCACCAGAAGGTGGTCGAGGAGGCGCCGTCACCGGTGGTCGACGCCGAGATGCGCGCCGCCATGGGCGAGGCCGCCCTCTCCTTGGCCCGCCGCCTCGGCTACGTCTCGGCCGGCACGGTCGAGTTCCTCGTCGACGACGCCCCCGGCCCCGACGGCCGGCGCCCCTTCTACTTCCTCGAGGTGAACACCCGGCTCCAGGTGGAGCATCCGGTCACCGAGGCCGTCACGGGGCTCGACCTCGTGCGCGAGCAGCTGCGGATCGCAGCAGGAGAGCCGCTCGGCTACGCCCAGGGCGACGTCACCCTCACGGGCCATGCCGTCGAGGTGCGCCTGTACGCCGAGGACCCGGCCAACGGGTTCCTGCCCGCCACCGGCACGCTGTCGGCCTACGTGCCGGCCGCCGACCCGGCCGTGCGCTGGGACGCCGGGGTGCACCAGGGTTCGGTGGTCGGCACCTCGTTCGACCCGATGCTGGCCAAGGTGATCGCGCATGCCGGCACCCGCACGGAAGCGGCGCTGCGCCTCGCCCTGGCCCTCGAGCGCACCCACCTCGGTGGGGTGATCACCAACCGGGACTTCCTCGTGGCCACGCTGCGCCACGACGCCTACCTGGCGGGCGACACGACGACGGCGTTCATCGACGAGCACGCCCCGGCGCGCGTCGTGGTGCCGGGGCCGGAGCGCCTGGCCCGGGTCGCGGCTGCGGTCGCGCTGTGGGTGCAGGGCACGAACCGGGCGTCGGCCCGGGTGCTCGAGTACCTGCCGTCGGGGTGGCGCAACGCCCGCATGCCCGACGAGCGGGTCGCGCTCGATCTCGGGGGCGAGCGGATCGAGGTCCGCTACCGCATCCGGCGCGACGGCCGGTTCGGTCTCGGTGACGGTGCGACCGCAACGATCCACGCCTGGTCGCCCGACGGTATCGACGCCACCGTCGGCGACCGGCGGGTGCGGCTGCGGATCACCCGGGGCGGCAGCGCCGGGCCGGGGGCCGGCGACCGCCTCTACGTCCACGACGGGGCCGGCGATCTCGACGTCGTCGTGCTGCCCCGCTTCACCGTGCCGGGCAGCGACGCCCCCACCGGCGGCCTCACGGCGCCCATGCCGGGCAAGGTGCTCGACGTGCGCGTCGCCACCGGCGACACGGTGACGGCCGGGCAGGTGCTGTTGATCCTGGAAGCGATGAAGATGGAGCACCGCATCACCGCCCCCACCGACGGGACGGTGACGACGGTGTCGGTCGCCGCAGGCGACCAGGTCGAGCGGGGCGCCGCCCTGCTGCACGTGGAGGAGGCCGGCTGATGACGACGAACACCCCGATCCGGATCGCGAACTGCTCCGGGTTCTACGGCGACCGGGTGGCGGCGGCCCGCGAGATGGTCGAGGGCGGCCCGATCGACGCCCTCACCGGCGACTGGCTCGCCGAGCTGACGATGCTCATCCTGGCCAAGAACCGGGCCAAGGACGTGAACACCGGCTACGCCCGCACGTTCGTCACCCAGATGGAGCAGGTGATGGGCACCTGCCTCGACAAGGGGATCAAGGTCGTCACCAACGCGGGTGGGCTGAACCCGGCCGGGTGCGCCGAGGCGGTCCACCAGGTGGCCTCGAAGCTCGGTCTGAACCCGACGATCGCCTACGTCGCCGGCGACGACCTGCTCGACCGCCTCGGCGACCTCCAGGCGGCTGGCCACGACCTGGCCAACCTCGACACCGGCGCGCCGTACGGGGCGCGCAAGGCGATGACGGCCAACGCCTACCTTGGGTGCTTCGGCGCCGTCGAAGCGCTGAACCGGGGCGCCGACATCGTCATCACCGGCCGCACCACCGACGCCGCCGTGGTGATGGCTCCGGCGGCGTGGAAGTTCGGCTGGACCCGCACCGACTGGGACCGCCTCGCCGGGGCCTGCGTGGCCGGCCACGTGATCGAGTGCGGCTGCCAGTGCACGGGCGGCAACTACAGCTTCTTCACCGAGATCCCCCGGATGCTCCACCTCGGGTTCCCGATCGCGGAGATCTACCCCGACGGCTCGTCGGTGATCACCAAGCACGAGAACACCGACGGCGCCGTCACCGTCGGCACCGTCACCGCGCAGCTCCTGTACGAGATCGGCGGCCCCCGGTACTTCAACCCCGACGTGGTCGCCCGGTTCGACACGATCTCCCTCGCCCAGGAGGGCCCGGACCGGGTCCGGATCTCCGGCGTGCGGGGCGAGCCCGCCCCCGAGACGCTCAAGGTGTGCATCAACTACGAGGGCGGCTACCGCAACTCGATGAACTTCCTGCTGACCGGCCTCGACATCGAGGCCAAGGCCGCCCTCGTCGAGGAGCAGCTGTGGGCCCACCTGCCCGGGGGCAAGGCGTCGTTCCGCGAGGTCACCCGGCAGTTCTGGCGGCTCGACAAGTCCGATCCCGGCACCAACGAGGAGGCCGTGGCCAGCCTCACGATCACGGTGAAGGACGACGACGCCCGCAAGGTCGGCCGAGCGTTCGCCTCGCCGGCGGTCGAGCTGGGCCTGGCGTCGTATCCCGGGTACTTCGGCGGCGGCGGACCGCGTGAGGCCGAGGCCTACGGCGTCTACTGGCCGACGCTCGTGCCGGGCGATCTCGTCCACCACGAGGTGGTCGTCGCCGGGGACCGCACGGTCGTCGACTCCACCCCGGGCGGCCTGCCGGGCACACCGGTCGAGCCCACTGCGGTCGACCTGCCGCCGGTGCCGGACGGCCCCACGGTGCGAGCCCCACTCGGGCGGATCATCGGCGCCCGCAGCGGCGACAAGGGCGGCAACGCCAACGCCGGGTTGTTCGCCCGGTCGGCGGAGGCCTACGCCTGGCTGGCGTCGTTCCTCACCGCGGACAAGATCCGGGAGCTGTATCCCGAGGCGGCCGCCCATCCGATCGACCGCTACGAGTTCCCGAACCTGTGGTCGCTGAACATCGTCTTCCACGGGCTGTTGGAGGACGGGGTCGCGGCGGCCACCCGTCAGGACCGCCAGGCCAAAGGCCTCGGCGAGTACCTGCGATCTCGGGTCGTCGACATCCCGGCGGCCTTGCTGCCCTGAGCCGGTTCCCGGGCGGACAGGCAAGCTTTCGTACGGAGGCCGTCCGAATCTCGAACGTCGCCTCGAAGAGCCGAAGGCAGGCACATGTCCTTCGTCGACGGTGACGACCTCTGCGCCGGATGTAACCGATGCTGCCGGCCGGTCGAGGGGCTCCTCGTCACGGACGACGAGCTCGCGCGCCTTCCCCGGCTTGCGCCGTTCGTCGTCGACCGCGATCAGGGGCTGCTGCGCCTCGACATGCCCGACGGTTGCCCCTATCTCGGTGACGACGGCTGGTGCACCACGTTCGAGACCCGACCGTTCGACTGTTCGTTGTTCCCCGCACAGATCGGCGGGGTACGCCGAGCCCCCGGTCGACGGGCCGTGGAGGTCACTTGGCGCTTCGGCGGCTTCGAGTGCCCGTCGCGTGCGGCGTTCGTCGCACGTGCGGTGTCGACCGAGCAGACCGAGGCGCTGCAGGCCTGGATCGGGCGGGCCTACGACACGGAGGAGGTCACGGTCGTCCACGACCGGAGCCCGGACCGGCTCGCCCAGCGGGTCCGCCGGCGCCTCCCGAACCGGGTACGTGCGCCCTTGGCCGGGGCGCGCCGACGTGTGCGCACCGTGTTCAGTCGCTGACCTCGACGGGCGACGAAGCATCGGGGTGGTGGGCGGCGACGTTGGCCGGGTAGCTGCGGCAGTAGTAGTTCCACAACTGCTGGCCGTAGACGCCGGTGGCACGACCGGTGGTACCGGTCCGGCCCGCCGCCAGGTCCTCCCGGGTCGCCATGAACCCGGCGCCTGCGTGCCGGGGCGATGCTGCGACCGCAGCGGCGAACTGTGGGGTGAGCGGCAGCGGCACCAACTCGGTCCGCAGGTCGGGGCCGTGGAAGTAGGCCGACGAGTACCGCTCGCCCTCGGCGATCACCCGGTGCGTCGTGGCCACCAGGTAGTTCCCGGTCATCTCCTGCAAGAGTTCGCCCAGGTTCACGACCAAGGCGTCGTCGCGCACCGGAACGTCGATCCACTCCCCCAACGGGTTCTGCACCTGCAACCCACCGACGCCGTGCTGGGCGAGGATCGTCACGAACCCGGCGTCGTGATGGGCGTTCACCCCGGCCATGCCCGAGGGGGTCGCCGGGTATCGGATCAGTTTGGCCAACGAGAACGGGCGCTCGCCGAACACCCGGCCCAGGTGACCCTCGTCGAGACCGAGCCCGAGCGACAGCACGGCGAGGATCTCGTCGGCCAGTGACGCCGCCGCCGTGAGGAAGGCCGACACCGCCGTCCGGAACCCCGGAACCAGCGACTCCTCGGGCCACTGGTTCGGGCCATCGAGGCGGAGATAGGCCGGCCGCGTCGAGGCCGGCCGCGTCGGGTGCTCGGTGGCCAGGTCGAGCTGCTCGCGCTGGTCCGGGCGGCCGTCGGTGAGCTCGGCGCCGACCGGTTCCCACCCGCGGAACTGCGGCGAGCGTCGCTTGTCCACGGTTCGCTTCGCAGCATCGTCGAGCGCGAAGAACCGTTGCAGCGCATCGAGATGCGCATCCATCACGACCGACGGAACCCCGTGGCCGGTCAACAGGAAGAACCCGACCTCGTGGCACACGCGGCACACCTCGGCGGCGAAGGCCCGCCGGTCGGCTCCCGGATCGCGCCACGCGGCGAGATCGATGACCGGCAACTCGGTGAACGTCGAAGGCACGCCGCGGTCCTAGCGCACCGGCGCTTGCGCTCGCGCCGGATCGGAGGCGAAGGTGACGGTATGGACGACCTCAGGGGGAAGGTCGCCGTCGTCACCGGCGGCGCATCGGGCATCGGCTACGCCACGGCGGCGGCACTCGCCGCCGAGGGCATGACCCCGGTGCTGGTGGACATCGAACGGGTCCGCGTCGAGGCGGCGGCCGAACGGCTCGGCGGCGCCGGCTACGTCTGCGACGTGTCGGACTTCGACGCCATGACCGCATTGGCCGACGAGATCTTCGATCGGTTCGGCCATGTCGACGTCGTGTTCAACAACGCCGGGGTCGCCGTCGGCGGGCCGATCACCGAGATGACCCACCAGGACTGGAAATGGATCATCGACGTCGACCTGTGGGGACCGATCCACGGGGTCGAGGCGTTCGTGCCCCGCATGGTCGAGCAGGGCACCGGGGGCCACGTGCTGTTCACTGCCTCGTTCGCCGGCCTGGTGCCCAACGTCGGCCTCGGCCCGTACTGCGTCGCCAAGTACGGGGTGGTCGCCCTGGCCGAAGTCCTGCAGCGGGAGTTGCGCCCGCACCAGATCGGCGTCTCGGTGCTGTGCCCGATGCGGGTCGCGACGGACATCGGCACCTCGGAACGGAACCGGCCGGTCGACCTCGGCGGACCCGACGCGTCACCCCGGGTGCTCGACCAGGACGAGTCGAACCCCGATCTCGCCGGCCGGGTGCTCGACGTCGACGGCGTCGCCGGCCTGGTCGTCGAGGCCGTGAAGGCCAACCGGCTGTACGTGCTGCCCCACGCCGAGTCGCGCACCCCGATCCGACGCCGGTTCGAGCGCATCGACCGCACCTTCGACGAGCAGCCGGCGGTCTGACGGTTCAGACCACCACCACGGTGGTGCCGAGCGGCGCCCACTCCCACAGGAACAACGAGTCCTCCACCGCCTGCCGTTGACACCCGGCCGAGCGTCGCTGGCCCAATTGGGCAACCGACTGCACGGGGACCCCGGCACCGTCGTTCGGGATCTGGTGGAACCCGATGTCGAACCCGTTCGGGGTACGCCGATAGGCGATGAACCACTGCAACATCCCCAATCCGTTGTAGGCCCACGTGAGCTCCTGGCGCAGGTAGACCGTGTAGGTGCCGGGCCATTCGTTGGACGCCGGCACGGTCGAACCGGACACGAGCCAGGAGCGCACGACCGTGCCGTCGGCCTCCACTGCCCACACCCGCTGTTGGGCTCCCGAGAACACGACGCGACGTCCTGCCCCGGACCCGGCGGGTAGGGGAGGCGCCGAGCGCCCGGCGACGGCGACCGGTGACAGGTCGAAGCCGGCGGTGTCCACCACGTCCACGACCACGCCGGACACCACCGGCCGCACCGTCGGCCCGCCCGCAGTCGTCGAGCCGGGATCACCGTCGGGGAGGAACCAGCCGGTCACGTCGATGACCACATCGGCCGATGGCATCGACCGGGCCTGCACCCAACCCGCCCCACCCGGGCCTCCCGGCCCGCTCAGGCCACTGATCGCCGCCCCGGCGACGATCTGGCGGCGTTGCTCGACGTTCAGGTTCGACGACCCTGGCCACGGCTGACCGTCGGGCCAGACCGTGGCGTAGCCCGGCCCGGCCACCTCGACCAGCGTCACGTTGAGCGCCGCCGCGGCCGCGCCCACGGGGACACCACCCCGACCTCCGACACGCACCGCCACCTCGCCGCCGAGACCGAGGCGACCGATCGGTTCCTCCCGGGTGTCGAGCAGACGCGCCGGGGAGTCGAGCCCCACGAACAACCCGGCCCGGCCCGCCGGCGCCACCGGCCCCGTGACGACACCGAGCAGGTCGATCACCACGTGACCGCCCGCGGTCGTGACCACGTCGACGCCCCCGGCGCCGACGGGCACGATCACCAGGTTGGCCCGGGTGCCGCCGGCCGGCAGGTTGAGGTTCGAGGTGCCGGGATAGGCGGTGCCGGCCGGGAACGCGGCGAGGAACCCGGCAGCGAGCGCCTCGGTCGCGGTCAGCGACAGTACGGCCGCTCCCACTGCGCCGCCGGCGGGGTCGATCGCGACGCGCACGGTGTCACCCGGCTGCCGCAGGCCGGCCGGCGCGCCGGTGCCGTCCCTGGTGTCGAGCAGCCGTGTCGGCCCGGCCGCCACGATGCGACCGGCCGCAACCGGACCGGACACCTCCTCGAAGTAACCCGACACGTCGACCACCACGTGCGCTCCCGCCTGCACGAAGACCTCGACCGCACCGCCGCCGAGGGCGACGAGCGTCAGGTTGGCCCGGGTGTCGCCCCGGACCACGTTGAGCGTCGACGTGGACGGTCTCGCCCGGCCGGCCGGGTAGACCGACACGAAGCCGGGCGAGGTGACCTCGGTGGCCGTCACCGTCAACGCAACGGCGCTGGCGTGCACCGGGACACCAGCCCGACCAGCGACGGTCACCGTCCGGGTCGTCCCCGGCTCGGGCACGGTGCCTTCCCGCGAGTCGAGCAGGCGGGCGGCGCTCGCCAGGGCGACGTAGCGGGCCGGACCCGGCGTCGACGCAGCCGCCTGGCGCACCTGGGCCGTCACGACCACGGCCGATACGACGGCGACGAGCGCCAGCCGGGCCACGAACCTGCGAACGCCGTGCATGCCCGGACGCTAGGCGCCCCGACCGACGGAGGTGTCCGTATGGAAGGCTGCGCACCATGTCCGACGCCGTGCTGTACTCCGTCGCCGACCGGGTGGCGACGATCACCATCAACAACCCCGAACGCCGCAACGCGTTGTCCGACGCCGTGTCCACGGGCCTGATCGAGTCGTTCCGCCGGGCCCGAGCCGACCGTGACGCCCGGGGGGTCGTGCTCACGGGCGCCGGCGACAAGGCGTTCTGTGCCGGGGCCGACCTGTCGGGTCAGATCACCGACGCGAGCTTCGTCGAGCAACTCGACAACCGGGGCCGGATGGTCGAGCTCTTCCACACGGCGTACGCGATGGGCAAGCCGCTCATCACCCGGGTCCGCGGCTTTGCGCTGGCAGGCGGGTTCGGCCTGGCGCTGCTCGGCGACATCGTGATCGCCGCCGAGGACGCCGTGTTCGGTACCCCGGAGATCAACGTCGGGATGTGGCCGATGATGATCACGGTGCCCATGCTCCGCTCGATGCCGCCGAAGGTCGCGCTCGAGCTGCAGATGACCGGGCGCCGGGTGCCCGCCGCCGAAGCCCAGCGGCTCGGGTTCGTCAACCGGGTCGTGCCGATCGAGCAGCTCGACGCCGAGGTCGCCACGGTGGCCGCCGAACTCGCCGCGAAGTCGCCGTCGATCATGAAGCTGGGCCGTGACGCCTTCTACCGGGTCATCGACCAGAACGCCGTCGACGCGCTGAACTACCTCCAGGTCGGCCTCACGATGGTCTCCCAGACCGAGGACCACCGCGAGGGCATCCGAGCCTTCGCCGAGAAGCGCCCGCCGGAGTACACCGGTCGCTGAACGTGCTCAGCGACCGGTGAAGCTCGGGGGCCGTCGCTCCCCCATCGCGCGCACACCCTCGGCGAAGTCGGCGGTGCGCCCGAGCCGGTCCTGCTCGGCCTTTTCGTGGTCGGTGGCCGCCTTCACCGCTGCGGCGAGATGGCCGCGCATCGTCGCCCGGATCGCCCGAAGCGCCAGCGGGCCGGAGGCAGCGATGTCGCGGGCGAACGCGATCGCCTCGTCCCGCAACGACTCGGCGGGCACGAGCCGGTCGACGAGCCCGATCCGCAGGGCTTCCTCGCCGTCGATCCGCCGGCCGGTGTAGAGCAGTTCGAGCGCGCGCTGCTGGCCGACGACGGCCGGCAGCGACACGGTGGTGCCGAACCCGTGGTGGAAGCCGAGGCGGGCGAAGTTCGCACTGAACCGCGCCTCGGGGCAGGCCACCCGGAAGTCGGCCGACAGCGCCACCCCGAGGCCACCGCCGATGGCCGCACCCTGCACGGCGGCCACGATGGGCAACTCGGTTGCAAAGATCCGCACCGCATGGTCGTAGAGATGGACCGACGGACCCGCCCCGGGGGCCGCCCGCTCGGCGGGATCGAGCTTGGCCCCCGCGCAGAAGTGCTTGCCCTGCGCGGCCAGCACGACGGCGCGGGTGTCGCCGTCGGCCTGGCAGGCCTCCAAGGCGTCGGCGATCTGGCCGATGAACGGCACCGACATGTAATTGTCGGGCGGGCGGCACAGCTCGACCAGGCTGACGTGGTCGCCAAGGGGAGTGATGCGGACGTCGCTCATCGCCGGTTCACTCCGACAGCTCGGCGCGCAGCACCCGACGCAGCAGCTTGCCGGTCTCGTTGAACGGGAGCTCCTCGCGGAAGTCCACCAACTCGGGCATCCGCGACGACCGCAGGCGTTCCTTCACCCAGGTCTGCAGTTCGCCGGCGCTGGCCGAGGCACCGGGCTTGAGCACGATGGCCGCAGCGACCTTCTCGCCCCACTCGGTGTCGGGGACACCGACGACGGCGGCCTGGTCGACCGCAGGGTGGGCCAGGAGCACCTCTTCGATCTCGCCGGGCGACATGTTCTCGCCGCCCCGCACGATCACGTCGTCGAGGCGGCCGTCGATGAACAGGTACCCCTCGGCGTCGAGGAATCCGGCGTCCTTGGTGGCGAACCAGCCCTCATCGTCGGTGAGCTTGCGGCCCAGGTACTCGCCCGACACCTGCTCGCCCCGGACGCACACCTCGCCCCGCTCACCGGCCGGTAGCGCCTGGCCGAGCGGATCGCGGATCTCGAGCTCGAGCGTGGGCAGCGGTCGACCGACCGAGCCGAGGCGGGCCCGCACGGCCGGGTCGTCGGACGCCATGGCCGCCCGGTGGTCGTCGGGGCCGAGCACGGCGATCGTGGAGGAGGTCTCGGTGAGGCCGTAGGCGTTCACGAACGACACGTGCGGCAGCAGCGTGAGAGCCCGCTCCACCACCGGGACCGGCATGCGGCCGCCGCCGTAGGCCAGGTGCCGCAACGCCGGCAACGACTCGCCCTCGGCCTCGAGCACGTCGAGGATCCGGCCGAGCATCGTGGGCACGACCATGGCGTGGGTGACGGCCTCGTCACGGGCGAGAGCAACCCAGGCCTCGGGGGTGAACTGCGAGAGCTGCACGACCCGGCGGCCGGTGTAGACCGACGACAGCACCGCCGATACCCCGGCGATGTGGTACGGCGGCACGCTCACCAGCGCGCACTCCTCCTCGCCGGCGCCCATGTAGTCGAGCGTGGTGACGATGTAGGAGGCGAGGTGCTTGTGGCGAAGCACCGCCGCCTTCGGGTCGCCGGTCGTGCCGCTGGTGAACAACAGCACGGCGATCTCGTCGGGATCGGTCCAGCCCTCGTAGGCCTCGCGGGCCGGGTCGGCCGACGCAGCCAGGAACTCGTCGCGCCCGACCAGTTCCACCCCGTCGATCGGCGTGAGCCGGTCGACGACCGGCGGGTCGATCACGACGACCGACGGCGCCGTGCGGGCCACGATGGCCTGGAGCTGGGGATCGGCGAGCCGGTAGTTCATGGGCACGAACGGCTTGCCGGCGACAGCGGCGGCGAAAAGGGCGATCGGCACGGCCTCGGAGTTCAGGTCGACCATGCCGAGGTGGTCGACGGGCCGCTCGACCACCCACCCGGCGGCACGCCGGGCCCGCGCCAGCAGTTCGGCGTAGGTCAGACCGCCCGTTCGGGAACCGAAGGCCACCCGATCGCCGAAGCCGTCGGCCGCCATCTCCAGGAGCATCGCCACGTTCATGCCCCCATCATCGCGGGACGTGGCGGCCGTCACCCAACCCCTACGCTCGCCGATCGTGCCGATCTGCGCCGTTCCCGGGGTGTCACTGTGGTTCGAACGAGCCGGGTCCGGTCCCCGGCTGCTGGTGGTCAACGGCACCGGGTCCGACCTGCGGGTGCACCCGAACGCGTTCGACTGGCCGGTCGCCGCGGCGTTCGACCTGCTGACCTACGACCACCGGGGCCTGGGCCGCTCGGTCCCCGACGATCCGGACCTCCAGCCCACGATGCGGGACTTCGGCACCGACCCGCTCGCCCTGGCCGACGCGCTCGGGTGGGACCGTTTCGCCGTGCTCGGCATCTCCTTCGGGGGAATGGTCGCCCAGGAACTCGCCCTCGCGGCCGGCGACCGGATCACCCGGCTCGTGCTGGCCTGCACCTCGGCAGGCGGGGCCGGCGGCGCGTCCTGGCCGCTGCACGAGACCTACGCGAAGGACCCCGAGGAGCGGCTGGCCGAACAACTCGCGATCACCGACGTACGCACCCGCAGCGACGAGCGGCGCCGCCGGGGCCTCGAACGCTTCTACCGGGACCGCCCGGGGTGGGACACCCCCGTCACCGAGGGCCTGCGCCGCCAGCTCGAGGCCCGGCGCCATCACGACACCTGGGACCGCCTCGGCGGCCTGCGCGCACCGACGCTGGTGGCCGCCGGCCGCCACGACGGCATCGCCCCACCCGCCAACGCCGAGGCACTCGCCGGGCGCATCCCGGGCGCCGAGCTCGCCTGGTTCGAGGGCGGTCACGCGTTCTTCGTCGACGACGCGGCGGCGTGGCCGGCGATCGTCGCGTTCCTCCAGGGCTGAACCCGTCCGGTTTCCCGTCGTGGGGGGGGGTGGGGGGGGGGGCCCCCCCACGACGGCGAACGACTCAGTCGCCGAGGATCTCGGCGTACGTCTCCAGATTGCGGGCCGGGCCGGAGATGAGCGCCGTGGTCAGGCACGTCTCTTTCCACTTCTGCAGCTCGTCGCGGATCTTGTCGAGCGGGCCGACCAGGGCCACGTCCTCGACCATGGCGAGCGGCACCGACGCAGCCGCCTCGTTCTTCTTCCCGGCGAGGTAGAGCTCCTGGATCTTGGTGGCCTCGGCCTCCCACCCCATGCGCGCGAACACGTCGAAGTGGAAGTTCGCACCCTTGGCGCCCATGCCGCCCGCGTAGAGCGCCACGAACGGCCGGATAGCGTCGGCGCACTTCTCGGCGTCGTCGCCGGGGATGATGAACAACCCCGAGGCCACCTCGAACCGGTCGGCCTTACCGGGATCGCCGGCGGCGGCGAACCCCTCGGCCAGGCAGCGCCGGTAGTGAGCGTCGTCCTTGGGAGAGAAGAACAACGGCAACCAGCCGTCGCAGATCTCGCCGGCCAGCGCCACGTTCTTGGGGCCCTCGGCGCCGAGGTAGATGGGGATCTCGGTGCGGAACGGGTGGATCGTCGACTTGAGCGGCTTGCCCAACCCCATGCCGCCCGGGAACGGCATCTGGTACTGCTCACCCTGGAACGACACCGGCTCGTCGCGCCGGATGATCCGCCGGACGATCTCGATGTACTCGCGGGTGCGGGCCAACGGCTTCGGGTACGGCCGGCCGTACCAGCCTTCGACCACCTGCGGGCCCGACGCGCCCAGGCCGAGGATGACCCGTCCCCCCGAGAGGTGGTCGAGCGTCATCGCCGCCATGGCCGTGGCGGCGGGGGTGCGGGCGGAGATCTGGATGAT
Source organism: Acidimicrobiales bacterium (assembly GCA_044370695.1). Lineage (GTDB taxonomy): Bacteria > Actinomycetota > Acidimicrobiia > Acidimicrobiales > Ilumatobacteraceae > JBEIFW01. The sequence continues at coordinate 23,621 of JBILVB010000003.1, forward strand.
CCCGGTGCCGAGCTTGATGCGCTCGGTCTGCGCGCCCCACCACGCCAGCGGCGACAGGGCGTCGGAGCCGTAGGCCTCCGCGGTCCAGAACGAGTCGAAGCCGAGCTTCTCGGCCTCCTTGATGGCCTCGAGGGCACCTGCAGGCGGTCCCGATCCCCAGTATCCGGTGCTGTACGCGAGCTTCATGCCCGCACCTTAGGGAGGCGGACCCCGGCGCCGAAGGATCAGACGGAGCCGGATCGCACGACTGCGACCCCTGCGGCCACGAGCCGGTCGAGAGCTCGTTCCCCGTCCCCCGGAGAGAGGTCCACGGCGGCGACGGCCGACCGCAGCACCGCGGTGGCGTACCCGGCGGCGACGCTGTCGAGCCCGGAGGCCAGCACGCAGTAGTCGGTGGCGAGGCCGACGATCACGACGCGCTCGATGCCGTTGTCCCGCAACAGCTCGGTCATTCCAGTGGACCGGGTGGCGCCCGAGCGCGGGTCGCGCATCGTGAACGCCGAGTAGCCGTCCTCGCCGCCGGTGCCCTTGTGGACCACCGGGCCGTCGACGGCGAGAGCGGGGTGGAAGGCCGCCCCCCAGGAGCCGGCCACGCAGTGGACCGGCCAGATCCCGCCGTCCTTGGCGAAGTGCGGCGTGTCGGGTGGGTGCCAGTCCTGCGTGTAGACGACGAGGGCCCCCGCCGCCCGGGCCGCCGCCACCTCGGCATTGACGGTGGCGACGACGGCCTCGCCGCCCGGCACGGCCAGCGAGCCGGCCGGGTCGGCGAAGTCGTTCTGCACGTCGACCACGACGAGCGCGGTCCGCCCGTCGTAGCGCACCGGCTCGGCGGGCACCGGGATCACTCCATCATCGAGCCGACGCGCTGCATGGCGTCGATGAACTCGTCGACCATGTCGAGCACGACCCGGCCGGCCGGCTTCACCTCGTTCATCGAACCGACGATCTGCCCGACGAAGTACCCGGCGAGCTTGGCCGCCCCCGAATCCGGGTCGTGGGCGGCACGGTCGATCCGGGTCGACGCCTCGGCGACGAGCAACGGCTGCAGCGGCATCGGCAACGGCCCGGGGCTCTGCGGCCCTTCCCATTCGTCGGTCCAGCCGCAGCGCAACTGCCGAGCCGGCTTACCCGTGCGGCTGCGAGACCGCAGCGTGTCCGACGAGGTGGCGGCGAGGAACTTCTGCTTCACCGTGGGATGGGTCTCGGCCTCCTCGGTGGTGAGCCACACCGAGCCGCACCAGACACCCTCGGCACCCAGGGCCATGGCCGCGGCCATCTGGCGCCCGCCGCCGATGCCGCCCGCTGCGAGCACCGGTACCGGGGCGACGGCGTCGACGACCTCGGGCACGAGCACCATGGTGCCGATGTCACCGGTGTGGCCGCCGGCCTCGTAGCCCTGGGCGATGATCAGGTCGACCCCGGCGGCGACGTGGCGTACCGCGTGCGACGGCTTGCCGGCCAGCGCCCCCACCTTGATGCCTTGGGCCCGGGCTCGCTCGACCATGTCGGGCGGCGGCGAGCCGAGCGCGTTGACGATCAACGAGATCGGGTGCGAGAACGCGACGTCCATCATGCGGGCCGCCGACGCGTACGACATCGGGGCGGCACCGTCGCGCCCCAAGCGGCCGCGGTCGTCGGCGTCGAGTTCGGGTACGCCGTAGCGGCGCATCATGTCGTCGACGAAGTCCCGGTGCGCCTGCGGGATCCGCTGGCGCAACTCGGACCGCCCGACCTCACCCTCGGCCTTGCCCTCGTACTTCGCCGGCACGATCACGTCGACCCCGAAGGGCTTGCCGCCGACCTGCTCGGCGATCCAGCGCAGGTCGATGTCGAGGGTCTCCGGGGTGGCGGCCTCGGCGCCGAGGACGCCCATCCCGCCCGCTCTCGACACGGCGGCCACGACGTCTCGGCAGTGGGTGAATGCCAGGATCGGGAACTCGATCCCGAACAGCTCGCAGATCCGGTTCTTCATGTCCCGCACGATACGTCCACCGGGCCGGCTCCGGGTTGGGGCCCCGCCGGGCCGGGGCCTAGCGTCGTGGTCACTATGGACATCAACGGTTGCTCCGCCATCGTCACAGGCGGCGCGTCGGGCATCGGCGAGGCTGCGGCCCGCCTGCTCGCCGCCCGCGGCGCCAAAGTGGTCATCGCCGACCTCCAGGACGACAAGGGCAACGCCCTGGCCACCGAACTCGGCGGCGCGTTCTGCCACGTCGACGTGCGCAAGACCGACGAGATCATCGCCTGCGTGGAGACGGCCAAGGAGATGGGGCCGTTGCGGGCGCTGGTGAACTCGGCCGGCATCGGTTGGGCCAGCCGAACGATCGGCCGGGACGGCAGCTACGACTCGGCATTCAACATCGACGCGTTCCGCCGGGTGATCGACATCAACCTCGTCGGCACGTTCGACATGAGCCGCATCGCCGCCACGGCGATGAGCCAGACCGAGCCGCTCGCCTCCGGCGAACGGGGCGCGATCGTCAACCTGGCGTCGGTCGCTGCGTTCGACGGCCAGATCGGCCAGGTCGCCTACTCGGCGTCCAAGGGCGGCGTCGTGGGCCTCACCCTGCCGATGGCGCGCGACCTCGCCGCGGTGGGCATCCGGGTGAACACCGTCGCCCCGGGCCTCATCGACACCCCGATCTACGGCACGGGCGAGGCGAGCGAGGCATTCAAGGCCAACCTGCAGAAGGACGTGCTGTTCCCCAAGCGCCTCGGCTTCCCCGAGGAGCTCGCCTCGATGGTCGTCGAGTGCGTCTGCAACAGCTACATGAACGCCGAGACCATCCGGGTCGACGGCGGCATCCGCATGCCCCCGAAGTGATCGATCCGGCGCCGTGGACTTCACCCCGGACCCCGATCACCAGGCCATCGCCGAGGGCGTCGAGCGCGTCTGTGCTGCGTTCGACGACACCTACTGGGCCGCCTGCGACGCCGAGCACCGGTTCCCCTGGGAGTTCTACGGGAAGATGGCCGAAGGCGGCTGGGTCGGCATCGCCATCCCCGAGGCCTACGGCGGCGGTGGGCGCGGCATCACCGAAGCCGCGCTGGTGCTCAACCGGGTCGCGGCCTCGGGCGCCGCGCACAACGGGTCGGCCGCGCTGCACCTGACGATGTTCGGGCTCAACCCGGTGGTGAAGTTCGGCAACGACCGCCTGAAAGAGGCGTTCCTGCCCCGGGCCGCGGCCGGCGACCTGCACGTCGCGTTCGGGGTCACCGAACCCGATGCCGGCACCGACACCAGCCGCATCACCACCCGCGCCGTCGACGACGGCAACGGCGGTTTCGTGGTGCACGGCCGCAAGATCTGGACGACCAAGGCGCTCGAGAGCGAGGTCGTGCTGCTGCTGGTGCGCACCGACGAGCCCGGCCCGGGCCGCAACCGCTTCGAAGGCCTGTCGCTGTTCCTCGCCGACCTCGACCGCCGGTACGTCGACATCCGCCCGATCCCCAAGGTCGGGCGCAACGCCGTCGCCTCGTGTGAGGTCGCCTACGACGGCTTGCCCGTCGAGGCTTGGCGCCTGGTGGGTCAGCGGGGCCGGGGGTTCCAGCACATCCTCCACGGCCTCAACCCCGAGCGGATCCTGCTGGCGGCGATGGCGTGCGGCATCGGTGAGGTGTCGCTACGCCGCGCCACCCGGTACGCGAACGAGCGCGAGGTGTTCGGACGGCTCATCGGCGCCAACCAGTCGATCGCACACCCGCTGGCCAAGGCCCACATGGAGCTGCGGGCTGCGTGGCAGGTGGCGATGCTGGCGGCCTGGCGGTACGACAACGGCCTCGAGTGCGGCGAGGAAGCCAACACGGCCAAGTACCTCGCCGCCGAGGCGGCCTACACCGCAGCCGATCAGGCCATCCAGACCCACGGCGGACTCGGATACGCGAGCGAGTACCACGTCGAGCGCTACTGGCGGGAGGCCCGCCTGCAGCGCCTGGCCCCGGTGAGCCAGGAGATGACGCTGAACTACATCGCCCAGAACGTGCTCGGGCTGCCCCGCAGCTACTGAACCGGCGCTACTGAACCGGCGCTACTGAACCGGCGCTACTGCTCGGCACCGCCGACTGCGGGCCAGGCGCCGTGGGCCAGAACACCCGACGGATCGCAGAGCGCCTTGAGCCCGGCCAGCAGCGCCGATTGCCCGGGCGGCGCGTACCGGGACGCGAGGTGCACGTTGCGGGGCCCGAGCCCGTGCTCGGCCGAGAAGCTGCCGCCGAGGTCGGCGACGGCGTCGTACAGCGCATCTCTCGCCGCCGGCGCCAGCGGTCGCCCGGAGGGCGTGACCACGTTCAGGTGGACACCGCCGTCGCCGACGTGGCCGAACTCGCAGAGCACTGCTGCGGGGTCGAGCGCGCCGAGCACGACGATCGCCCGCCGTCGCAGGTCGCCGAGCCGGGATCGGGGCACCGACACGTCGAACGCCGTCACGGAGCCCGACGCCCGCAGGCTCTCGGTCACCCGGTGGCGCAACGCCCAGGCCCTGCTCGCCGGCACCAGCACCGCAGTCTCGCCGCCGGTGGCCGAGGGGCCACCTGGTACACGGGCGAGCAGAGCGGCGAGCACGACGTCGAGATCGGCGGCTGCGTCGCTCGAGACGAGTTCGACGAGCGCGGTGACCGGGGCGGGCTCGGCCCGCCCGAACGGGTCGGTCGTCCCCGTGTGCGCCAAGGTACGCCGCATCGCCTCGGCCGAGATCACCTCGAACGCAGCCAGCAGATCGGTGGTGTCCTGCAGTGCGCCGCAGAGCGCGACAGCGGCATCGAGGTCGTCGAGTGCGACGAAGGCGGTGGCTCGCGCCCTCGGGACCGGGTGCAGGGCGACGGTGGCTTCGACGACGACACCGAGCTCCCCGCCCGTTCCCACGAAGAGCTGCGCAACGTCCATCCCGGTGTTGTCCTTGCGCAACCCTCGACCGCACCGCACGACCGTGAGCGCTTCGTCGGGGAGCACGGCGACGAGACCGAGGAGGTTGGCCCGCACGTCGCCGTAGCGGACCATGCGGGCACCGCCGGTGTTGGTCGCGACCATCCCGCCGATGCTCGGATCGGCGCCGAGGTCGACGGGGAAGCAGAGGCCGAGGGGGGCCGCAGCGTCGTTCACGGCCGAGAGCCGCACGCCGGCGCCGGCCGTCGCCGTGCGCTCCGAGCGATCGACGACGAGCGGGTGCCCCAGGCGCTCGGTGGACAGCACCAGCGTGTCGCCCGCCGCGTCGGGGACCGACGCCCCGACCAGGCCGCTGTTGGCTCCCTGGGGCACCACCCGCACGGCGTGGCGGCGAGCCCACCCGAGCACGGCCCGGACCCCGTCGAGGTCCGCCGGGCGCGCCACGGCGAGCGCCTGGCCGCGGCCGGAACGCGCGTCGATCTCGTAGCGCTCGAGGCCGTCGGCGGGCCGCAGCAACCCACCCGGACCGAGCGCGTTCGCGAGCGCCGTGAGATCCGCGCTCATCGCCGACTGCGCCGGAGAGGGCGCACCTGCAACGCCCAGGTCCAGCGATGGGTGCCGGGCATGATCCGGTACACCGGCAGCGTGTCGGGCCCGCACGACGCCGTCCCGAGACCCCGCATCCGGTGGTCGAGGTGCAGCTCGGTGCTGGCGCGGGCCACGAGGTCGGCGGGCTCGGCGGCGGCGTCGAGATCGGCGTCGAAGTGGTGACGGGCCGAGAACCCGAACGTCGGGGTCCGATCCACGCCGTGCACGCGCAACCGGAGCGCACCGTCGGACAGCTCCAGCCACCGGGTGTCGGTGTGGTGCCCGTGCTCCTGCGGATGGAGGTAGGGCACGTACTGCTCGGTGACCGTCGAGCGCCACACGCCGAGCGGGGCACCGGCGCAACGGTCCGGGTAGCTCTCGTGTGGACCGCGTCCGTACCAGCGCAACGACTCGAAGCCGGCGGCAACCTCGGCGAGCACCCCGAGTCGCGGCGGATCGGCGAGCGTCGCCGGCAGCGTGAACTCCTCGGCCACCACGAGTGTGCCGTCCTCGAGGGCCGTGAGCCGCCGGCGGTGCACCAGCGTCCCGGCTGCGCACTGCAGCTCGTGGGTGCTCACGAGGGCAGTGCGGGCCAGGCGCACGCCGACGCACCGGGACTCGGCCGCCTCGAGGCCCCACGTGCGCCAGCGGGCACCCGGACCGACGATGCCGACCTGCTCCTGGCCGTCGTTGTCGATCCGGGCCCGGGCGAGCGTGGCGCGCACCGGCCCGGTCAGCACGGTGCGACCGTCCCAGCTCACGGTGGCGATCGCGCCGTCCCCGAGCGACACCGTCAACGCTCCGGCGCGCAACACGTCGGGATCGGACCAGGGTCGAGCCGAGCGGACCGGCGACGAGCGGCGGGCGCCCCAGCGCAGCTGGTCGAGCGCCACGCGGTGCCCCGCCGGAGCCCAGCTCGTCCCCCGGGCCAGGGTCCAGCACACTTCGAGTACGGCCTCCTCCCCGGGGGCGAGATCGGGCGGGGCCACCGGCGCCGGCAACCGGACCGCCTCGCCCGCTGCGACCTCCGGCACCGGCAACGATCCGGCTGCCGTCTCCACCCCGTCGACCAGCAGCCGCCACCGAGCCCGAAGGTGCCCGAGTCCACCGTGCCCGTACGCGTTCACGACCTCGATCTGGTCCCGGCGCGTCCCCGACGCACGCACCCGGACCGGCCGGTGCACGTGGGCCACCTCGACCATCGCAGGGTGCGGGCTGCGGTCGGGCCACACGAGTCCGTCGGCGACGAACGCGCCGTCGTTCGGTTCGTCGCCGAACTGGCCGCCGTACGACCACACGCGCCGCCCGTCGGGCCGCGTGCGCCACAGCCCGTGGTCGATCCACTCCCAGATGAACCCGCCTTGCAGGCCCCGTTCGGACTCGAACGCCGCCCAGTGGTCGGCCAGGCCACCGTTGGAGTTCCCCATCGCATGGCTGTACTCGCACAGGATCATCGGCCTCGGGTCGGCGCCGCGCCGGGCCCACGCGACGATGTCTGCGAGCTCGGGGTACATCGGGCAGACCACGTCGGTGCAGGCGTCGTGGTGGCCGTCGACCGGCACGGTGCCGACCGGCGGCCGGGGGGTCGAGGCCAACGAGCCGTAGCGATGCGGGCCTTCGTACTGCACGAATCGGGTCGGGTCGGCTCGGTGCACCCACGCGGCGAGCGCGTCGTGGATCGCCCCATAGCCGGACTCGTTGCCCAGGGACCAACCGATCACGCTCGGATGGTTGCGGTCGCGGGCGACCATGCGGGTGAAGCGTTCCCAGAGCAGGGGTCCGTAACGGGCATCGTCGATCAGGCTCCGCTCACGACCGTGGCTCTCGATCCCGGCTTCCGCCACCACGTACAGACCGTGCTCGTCGCACAGGTCGAGGAAGGCCGGGTCGTTCGGGTAGTGCGACGTGCGAACGGCATTGACGTTGTGCCGCTTCATCGTCACGACGTCGGCGCGCAGGTCGTCGAGGCTCACCGCCGTACCGCCATCGGCCGAGTGGTCGTGCCGGTTCACGCCGCGGACGGGGACGGCCCGCCCGTTGACGCGCAGCTCGCGACCGACGATCTCGATGCGCCGGAACCCGATCCACGTCCCGGTCGTCTCGACGACGCCGCCGTCCGGGTCGAGCAGGGACACCAGCAACCGGTACCGGTAGGGGTCGTCGGCCGACCACGCCCGCACCGGTCGGACCTCCACCTGCACCGGCGCGACGTGCCCGGGCCAGACGATCCCGCTCACGACCTCGGCGAGCGGGTTCGAACGATCGAAGGTCGCCACGGGCGCAGTGCATTCCGGGTGCGCGAGCCGGCCGTCGGGTCGCTCGAGACGGAACGTCGCCCGCCAACCGGCCGGGAGGTCGCCCGGGGTACCGATGCGGGCCACCGCCGACAGCGTGCCGGCCCGGCCGTCGGGGTCGAGCCCGGCGACGACGGTGACGTCCTCGAGGTGGACGAGGTCGGTGCAGCGCAACGTGACCTCGCGGTGCAGTCCGGCCATCCACCACTGGTCCTGGTCCTCGGCCCAACTCCCGGCGCTCCATCGCACCACGACGACGGCGATCGTGTTGGCCTCCCCGGTCCGCACGTGCGCGCTCACGTCGTACTCCGACGCGAGGTACGGGTCGGTGCCGTACCCGGCCGGCCGGCCGTTGATCCAGACGGCATGGACGGAGTGCGCACCGCCGACGGACAGCACGACCCGGCGGCCGGTCCACGAGGCCGGCACGTCGACCACGGTGCGGTAGACGCCGACCGGGTTCGCCGAAGGCACCGCCGGCGGGTGACCGGGCAGCGGGACGAGGATGTTCGTGTAGTGCGGCCGTTCGTCGCCCTGGGTCACCCAGGTCGAGGGCACCGGCACGAGGCGCCCGTCGGCTTCGCCGAGTCCTGCGGCACCCACCGAGTCGACCGCCCGGTCCGGAACCGTCTCGACCGACGGGTACCAGGCGAAGCGCCAGGGCCCGGTGGCCGCCAGGAACCACGGCGAGGCCAGCCGGTCACCGCGCCGTGCGCTGTCGAGGTCAGCGAAGGGCACGAGCGGGGTTCGAGACGCGAGCCGCCCGAGCCCGGTCGTCTCCGGCGAGGCCCACAACGGCTGTCCGAGGGCGTGGAGCAGTGTCGAGCCCGTCGGCCGACCCCCCACCCGACGCGGCACCGCTCAGTCCCGGTTCCGCATGGCCTCGGCCGCCATCGTCGCGTAGTCCCACAGCGCCGCCCGGATCCCCGGCTCGGGATCGAGCGCTTCGATCGCCCCGCCCATCGCCGCCAGCCAGTGGTCGCGCTCGACCGGTCCGATGGCGAACGGGGCATGGCGCATCCGTAGCCGGGGGTGCCCCCGCCGATCGGAGTAGGTGGTCGGGCCGCCCCAGTACTGCGCCAGGAACAACGTCAGGCGTTCCTCGGCCGGGCCGAGATCCTCCGGCTCGGGGTACAACGACAGCAGGACCGGATCCGCGGCGACCCGCCGGTAGAACTCGGCACCCAACCGCTCGAAGAACGCCATGCCGCCGACGGCGTCGTACAGGGATGCCCCGGGGAGGTTGACCCGCTGACCGCTCACCGCGTGGAACGTAGTGCCGCCCGGTCGATCTGCCCGGCACGGCCGAGGTTGACGTGGGCCAGCGCAGCCTGGCCGGCGAAGCCGATCGCGATCCCGACGGCGAGAAGCGTTGCCAGGGTCGCCGGGAGTGGAACCGGGCGTATGCGATGGCGAGTGGCGCTCGGTGGTTCGGCCGGTCGCAGCAAGGGCTACCCCGATTTCGCCGGCTTCGGCGCGGTCGCCGTACACGCTGTCAACGGCTGCTTCGGCGTGCTCGCCGTCGGGATCTTCTCCGACCGATCCACGTCGAGATGTCCGGCCCCGGCGGTGGCCACACCCCGATGGCCGAACCGACCGCCGACGGCCAGGAACGTTCTCGCTGAACGTCCCTCCAGCACCTGCAGCGCCCGCCGGCGGTACCGGCGGGCGCTGTCGCGTCCGGGGAGGCCATCGCGCCTACGGTCGGCGCCGTGGCCTCCAACCCCGACAACCCGTGGCTCGACCCGGCCGTCGCCGCCTATTGCGACGCCCACACCAGCACCCCCGACGAGCTCCTGCGGGAACTGATCACCGAGACCGCAGCGGCCACCGGCCGCCGCTCCGTGATGCAGATCTCACCCGGGCAGGGCGTGCTGATGCAGCTGCTGGCCCGGTCGTCGGGCGCCCGGTTCGCGGTCGAGGTCGGCACCTTCACCGGATACTCGTCGATCTGCCTGGCCCGCGGCATGGGTCCGGGCAGCCGGCTCGTGTGTTGTGACGTGAGCGAGGAATGGACGGCCATCGCCCGTCGCTACTGGGCCCGGGCCGGCGTCGCCGACCGCATCGAACTGCGGCTCGGTCCGGCTCTCGACACGTTGCGAGCGCTGCCCGCCGGTCAAGTGGTCGATCTCGCCTTCATCGACGCCGACAAACACAACTACGCGGCCTACTACGAGGAGCTCCTCGCCCGGCTGCGCCCCGGCGGCTTGCTGCTCATCGACAACACCCTGTGGTACCGCAAGGTGCTCGAACCGGCGGCCGAAGACGACGCCGACACCGCAGCGCTGCAGGCCCTCAACGATGCGCTGGCGCACGACGAACGGGTCGAGGTCGTTCTGCTGCCGATCAGCGACGGGCTCACCGTCGTACAGAAGCGCTAGACGAGCCGGCCGTCGGCCATCGCCTCGGCGATCGCACCGTCGTCGAGGCCCAACTCGCCGAACACCTCGAACACGTCCTCACCGACGTAGGCCGGAGCACGCCGGTACGGCTCGAGGACCGACTCGCTCCACCGCGCCGGGAACCGCTCGAACCGCCGCTCGCCGTACACGGGCGATTCGATCGTCCCGAAGAAGCCTCGTGCGGCGAGGTGGCCGTCGGCCACCAGGTCGGCGGCGTTGCACACCCGGAACGCCGGGACCCCGGCCTGCTGCAGCGCCTCGGTCGCCTCCGCCGCACCGCGAGCCGCCACCCACGCCTCGAGTCCCTCGATCCCGTCGCCGGTGACCGCCCGGAGTGACGCCAGGTCCGCCTCGTCTCGCACGCTGATCGCGAGCTCGCCGTCGGCCGCCGGGACGACGGCGTCGAGCAGGTGGGTGCCGTACGGGTCGACGTTCCCGGTCGCCACGGCTTCGCGCCCGTTGGCCGTTCGGTCGAGCAGCGCAGCGCCCACGAGGTACGCCCCGACCTCCAGCTGGGCCATGTCGACGAACTGCCCGACCCCGGTGTGGTCCCGAGCCTCGAGGGCAGCGAGGATCGAGACCGCGGCCATCGCACCGGCAGCCATGTCGTTCATGGCGTAACCGACACCGACGTCGCCCCGACCGGGCGGGTTCGACAGCGAGGTGAGCCCGCTGAGCGCGTGGATGGTCGGCCCGTAGGACAGCATCGAGCTCCACGGCCCCTCGTGCCCGTAGCCCGACATCGTCACGTAGATCAGGCGCGGGTTCCAGGATCGCAGCGTCGCCCAGTCGAGTCCCCACCGGGCCAGCACCCCGGCCGCGTAGTTCTCGACGAGCACGTCCGCGCTCTCGACCAGCCGGCGCACGAGTTCGAGGGCGCCGGGCGCCTTCATGTCCATCGCGACGGACCGCTTCGAGCGATTGAACGTCGGGTAGAAGCCGTGGTTGGGATCGTTGACCCCGGTGGCGCGAGGAGCGGTCTGGATCTTGAGGACGTCGGCGCCGAGGTCGCCGAGCATCCGGCAGCCGAACGGTCCGGCCAGTACCCAGGTGAGATCGAGGATGCGGACACCCGTCAGGGGTTTGGCGCCGACCGGGACCTCCGCCGGGGTCACCGTCTCCCGAGCCGGCCAGCTCGCGAGCACCTCCTCCAACGCCGCCCACGCCGGCGGGCCGGGGACCTCGGCCGGCGTGTCGGTGAACACGACGGGGAACCGCGGGCGGCGCGCGCCCGGCAGCCCCGGTGGTTCGACGAGCGCCCCTCGGAACGCGAGCTGCGGGTTCTCGACGAGGTCGGCGACCCCTTGCACCTCGGCCCAGGCCAGATGCCGGGACTGGGCCTCGTGGAACAACGCCGGCGCGTCGTAGCGGCGCGCGAAGTCCATCGCCAGTTCGGTGAGCGGGGTCAAGTGCTCGGCTGCGAAGACCTGCCCGGCCGGGACGAGTTCGGCCGCACCGGGCACTCCTTCGGCGATCAACCACTCCAGCAACGCCGGCGGGGCCGGCGTCGGCGTGACCATCAACCATCCGGTGCGGGCCGGGGTGACCACGTAGGCGCGGGCCCAGTGCCAGCTCCCCTGCCGAGGGGCGATCTTCGCCTGCGGCAGCACGTCGTCGTAGTTGTATTGGAACCACAACTGCTCGAGGCTCGAGGTGATCGCCTCCTGCAGCGATACGTCGACCAGTTGACCCCGGCCGCTGCGCCGGGCACCCCGCACCCCGGCGAGGCCGCACAGGGTCGCGACGAACGAGCCGGCGGCGTAGGCCTGCCGGCCCCAGGGCACCACCGCCTGATCGGGCGTGCCGCAGATCGACAGCATGCCGCCCGTGGCCGCGGCCACGAGGTCGGTCGCCGCCCACGAGGCGTGCGGTCCCGTGCGCCCGAAGGGCGTGAGGCTCACCTGCACGAGCCGAGGGTTGTCCCCTACCAGGTCGGCGTGGTCGACCCCAGCCGCCGCGAGCCGACCGGGGGCGAGCGTCTCGACGATCAGATCGGCCCGAGCTGCGAGGCGGCGGTACGCAGCGCAGCCGTCGGCGGTGGCGAGATCGAGCGGGACGAGGCGCTTGCCCGAGTCGTACCACCAGTCGAGCAGGCCGTGATCGCCGGACCGCATCGCGGAGCCGTGGGTGACCCCGGCTTCGGCGTGCACCCGCACCACCGCTGCGCCGGCCTCGGCGAGCAGCTTCGTCGCGAACCGGCCGCTGTCGCCGGTCAGATCGATGACACGCAGGTCGTGCAGCGGTCCCACGGCGATCAGCTGAACTCGCGTTCGGTCCATCCGGGGAAGATCGGCGGCAGGCCCTCGGACACCTTGTCGGGGTAGTTCGGGAGCCGCTTCTCGAGGAAGCTCGTCACGCCCTCACGGGAGTCCGCCGAGCGACCGCGATGCATGATCCCTCGGCTGTCGACCCGGTGCGCCTCCATCGGGTGGTCGGCGGTCATCATCCGCCACAGCATCTGGCGAGACAGCGAGACCGAGACCGGAGCGGTGTTGTCGGCGATCTCACGAGCGATCGCGTACGCCGCCGGCAGCAGTTCGTCGGGTTCGTGCACGCTGCGGACCAGGCCTGCCTCGAGCGCCTCGCTCGCGGGGAACACCCGGCCCGTGTACACCCATTCCGCCGCCCGGGAGATACCCACGACGCGCGGCAGGAACCAGGACGAACACGCCTCGGGGACGATGCCCCGACGGGCGAACACGAACCCGAACCGGGCCTGCGTCGACGCGAGGCGGATGTCCATCGGCAAGGTCATCGTGACGCCGACGCCGACCGCCGGGCCGTTGACCGCCGCGATGATCGGCTTGGTGAGCGCGAAGATCCGCAAGGAGACGAGCCCGCCGCCATCACGCGGCACGCCCTCGGGACCGGCCTTCTCGCCACCGCCACCGCCAGCGAACGTGTCGCCGCCGCGCGACAGGTCGGCGCCGGCACAGAACCCGCGGCCACGACCGGTGATGACCACGGCGCGCACGTCGTCGTCGGCGTCGATGCGGTCGAACGCGTCGATCAGCTCGTTCATCATCACCCCGGTGAACGCGTTCAGCTGCTCGGGCCGGTCGAGGGTGATGGTGGCGATCCGGTCGGCCACCTCGTAAGCGATCTGGGTGTACTCCACGCCGCCGACCGTAGCGCCGCGACGAGGATCCGGCGTGCGACGGTCAGACGTCGAGGAACCGGGTGGCGGCGATCGCCGAAGCGACGGCACCGGCGACCGTGCCGACGACGAGCAGGATGAGCACGGTCGCGTTCACCTGTGCCGGCGTCGCCTGCAACTGGTCGAGGAACAGATTCGTCCTCGCCGCCTCGTCGATCACCCGGCTCTTCCAGAGCTGATTGAAGCCCCACATCGCCGCCGAGGCGAGGCTCGCGCCGAGGAAGCCGAGGATCATGCCCTCGAGCATGAACGGCCACCGGATGAACCAGTTGGTGGCGCCCACGAGCTTCATCACCTCGATCTCACGACGCCGGGCGAACATCGCCGTGCGGATCGTGTTCCAGATCAGCAACACGGCGCCGAGGCCGAGGACGACAGCGAGCGCGAGCGCCCAGTTGAGGTAGCTCGACACGTTGCGCAGGAAGTCGATCACCTCGTTCGCCGAGTAGACCGCCATGACGCCGGGGGCACGCTGGAAGCGCGCGACGAGCGTGCTCACGAGGGTCTGGTCGGTCGAGGTCGGCACCACCCGGAAGCTCGTCGGGAGATCGGCCTCCGTGACCGCTTCGAGGATCTCCGGGGTTCGCGGGAACAACTGGCGCACCTCCTCGGCCGCCGCAGCCTTGTCGACGTACGTCGAGCGCCGGACGAACTGGTTCTCCTCGAGGTCGCGTCGGACCTTGTCGATCTGATCGGCCGACGCCGTCGGGTTCATGAAGATCGAGATCTCCACCCCGCCCTCCCACCGGGCGAGCTGGTTGGACATCCCTCGCTGGATCAGGATCGACAGTCCGACGAGCGACAGCGCGACCAGCACGGTGAGCAGCGTGGCCAACGTGAGCGTGAGGTTGCGGCGCAGGCTCGCCCCGGTCTCGCGCAGGACGTAGCCGATACGGCTCAGCACGCGGCCACCCCGACCGTCATCCGTAGACCCCGCGGGCCTGATCGCGCACGATGATCCCGCGGTCGAGCTCGATCACCCGGCGCCGCATCATGTTCACGATGGTGCGGTCGTGCGTCGCCATGACGACCGTGGTCCCGGTCTTGTTGATCCGGTCGAGCAGCCGCATGATCCCCTCCCCCGTGGCGGGGTCGAGATTCCCTGTCGGCTCGTCGGCCAGGAGGATCAGGGGCCGGTTGACGAAGGCCCGAGCGATCGAGACGCGCTGCTGCTCACCTCCGGACAGCTGGTGCGGGAACCGATCCTGCTTGCCGGCGAGTCCGACGAGTTCGAGGATCGCCGGGACCTGCTGGCGGATGACGTGCTTGGGCTTGCCGATCACCTCGAGCGCGAATGCGACGTTCTCGAAGACGGTCTTGTTCGTGAGGAGCTTGTAGTCCTGGAAGATGTTCCCGATGTTGCGGCGGAGGTAGGGCACCTTGTAGCCGGCGAGGTCGTTGATGTTCTTCCCCGCCACCCAGACGTCGCCCTTCTCGGGGCTCTCCTGGCGGTTGAGCAGGCGGAGCAGGGTCGACTTCCCCGAGCCCGAGGCGCCCACGAGGAACACGAACTCGCCCTTGGGGATGTCGAAGCTCGCATCCCGAAGGGCGACCACATCGCCGTTGTAGACCTTGGTGACGTTGTCGAGGCGGATCACTAGAGCGCCGAAGGTACCAGTCGGCCCCTAGATTGTTGCGGCACCATGACGGACACGGCGACGTCTTCCCTCGATCCCCGCCGTGCCGCACGACGCCGGCTGTGGGAGCGCGTCTGGGGCGTCCTGGGCATCGCGTACGCCGTGTTCCGCATCTGGCTGGCGCAGGTGACCGTCCACCGGTACGACGTGTGGATCCCGGGGTTCGCGGCGATCGAGTTGTTGACCGCCTGGCCGCACGGCCTTGCGACGGCTCGGGTGATCACTGCGCTGATCGACCGCGATCGCGTGCGGGCCTGGCGCTGGGGCATCGTGCTGGCCGTCACCCATGTCGCACCCGAGTTGTACATCGCGCTCGACGCCACGTACCTGCCTCGCAAGATCTGGGCGAGCCTCGCGTTCTTCGTGTTCGGCTTCGGGGCGCTGTCACTGTGGGGCATCGTGCAGAAGGTGCGCGACGGCCGGCGGGCGCGGGCCGCCGCCGCCGAGCAGCCGCCGCAGCACGCCGGTCCGACCGGCGTCACGGATTGCTGACGATGTCGCTCGCCGAGCGACGAACCGACAACCAGCAGAGGTAACCGGCGCCGGCGAGCACCACCGCCCGGGCGGGCCAGGGCGCTGACGGGGCGGTGATCGTCAGGCCGACGATCGTGCCGAGCCAGATCACGAGCACGGCGACGGTGACCCTCCGGTGCTCCACGACGCGCATCGGATGGGGGATCTTCAGCGAAGTCACCGTGAGGATGGAGAACACCACGACGACCACGACCATCACCCGCGGGTCGAGTTGCAGCACGAAGGCCACGTTGACGACGAGGTTCCACATCGCCGGGAACCCGCGGAAGTAGGCGTCGTCCGTCAGCAGATCGGTGCGGGCGAAGGCGTACAACGACGTGACGAGGATCATCCCGATGCCGCACAGCACGAACCACGACGGCAGCAGCCCGAACTCGCGGATGAACAGGGCCGGGGCGACGACGCAGGTCACGTAGTCGATGACGAGGTCGAGCACGTTGCCGTCGATGCGGGGGACGAGGCGCCGCACCGCCGCCGCACGCGCCATCGGACCATCGATGCCGTCGATCACCATCGCCACCATCAGCCACAGGAGCGCCGCGCGCGCCGAGCCGTCGAGGACGGCGATCATCCCCATCATCCCGCACAGCACACCGCTGGCCGTCAGTGCGTGGATCCCCCAGGCCACCCGGGGATGGAACCCGCCGTCGCTGCGGCGTAACCATCCGGAGCGACGTTCCTCCTGGTCGGCGGGCGCGGCCGCCTCCGGCTCGTTCATGTGGCGGCGCCACCGTCGGCCGACGCCCGGCGCCAGCGCAGGTAGGCCTCCATGAAGCCGTCGAGATCACCGTCGAGGACGCCGAGGGGGTTGCCGGACTCGTGGTTCGAGCGCAGGTCCTTCACCAACTGGTAGGGCTGGAGGACGTAGCTGCGGATCTGGCTCCCCCAGCCGACCTGCGCCTGCTTCCCGCCGGCGATGCGAGCCAGCTCCGCAGCGCGCTCCTCCTCGCGACGAGCGGCGATCATCGCCCGCAGACGACCCATCGCGCGCTCCCGGTTCTGGAGCTGGCTGCGCTCCTCCTGCGACGAGGCGACGAGGCCGGTCGGCAGGTGGATCAGGCGGACCGCCGACGAGGTCTTGTTGACGTGCTGACCGCCGGCGCCCGACGCGCGGAAGACCTCCATGCGCAATTCCGACTCGGGGATCTCGACGTCGCCGACGTCCTCGAGCACCGGGTACACCTCGACCGCCGCGAAGCTGGTCTGGCGTCGGGCGTTCGCATCGAACGGGCTGATCCGCACCAGTCGATGGGTACCGCGCTCGGCGGTCATCAGCCCGAACGCGTACCGGCCCTTGATCGTCAGCTCGGCCGAGAGGATCCCGGCCTCGGTGCCTTCGGACACGTCATCGACCTCGACGTCGAACCCTCGCCGCTCGGCCCACCGGCTGTACATGCGCAAGAGCAGCTCGGAGAAGTCCTGGGCGTCGACCCCTCCGTCCTTCGCGTTGATGCGCACGATCGCGTCGGCCTCGTCGTGTTCGCCGGTGAACAGGCTCCGCAGTTCGAGCTCACCGAGCTCGCGGCCGAGATCGGCCAGCGCCGCTTCGATGTCGGGCTCCTGGCTTGCGTCGTCCTCGTCACGAGCCAGTTCGTGCAGGACCTCGACGTCGGAGAGCTGTCCGCTGAGACGTCGGAACGTCTCGACGTCGTCGCGGGCGGACGCGTAGGCCGCGTTCACCTTTCGCGCCCGCTCCTGGTCGTCCCACAGGTCGGGCCGCTGCACCTCGTCGGTGAGCTCGGCGAGCCGGGCCGTGGTGTGGTCGATCTTCAGGTAGGCGTGCGCCTCGTCGAGTCGGCGGCGGGCGTCTTTGAGCTGGTCGGAGTAGTCACGCATGGTGGGGGGCCCTCGCCGGGCTGACGTGCGATCCTACCGGTTGCCGAGCGCCGGACCGGGGCGAGCGGTCGCCCGGGAGGCCCGATGAGCACCGAGACCGAGCGCACGGCGTGGCGCGATCGCCACCTGCGACCGCGCGAGGAACGACCGGCGTCCACCGCACGAGGGGTGCACCACGTCGCGGTCCTGTGCGCCGACGTCGAGCGAACGATCGGGTTCTACCAAGGGCTGCTCGGCTTCCCGCTCGTGGAGTTGTTCGAGAACCGGGACTACGCCGGCTCCACCCACTTCTTCTTCGACATCGGGCAGGGGAACCACCTCGCGTTCTTCGACCTCCCCGGGCTCGACCTCGGCCCCTACGCCGAGGTGCTCGGCGGTCTCCACCACCTGGCGATCTCCGTCGAGCGCACCCGTTGGCAGATGCTCAAGGAACGGTTGGACCGCTCCGGGGTCGACTACGCCCACGTCGACGGGTCGTCGCTCTACCTGCGCGACCCCGACGGCACCCGGCTCGAGCTGATCAGCGACCCGCTCGGCGAGATGTACGGGCACCCCGTCGGCTGACCCCCGGCACGTCGGCGGGCGGTGACGCCATACGGTCCCGCCGTGCGCACCCTCAAGGTCGTCGTCGCCGTCGGCTTCGGCCTGTTCGTGCTGCGTAGCCTGCTCGATCCGACCAACTACACGCTGCTCGACTGGGCGAACCTCGCGATCCACGAGGCCGGCCACCTCGTCTTCCAGCCCTTCGGCGAGGTGCTGATGCTGCTCGGCGGTTCGCTGCTGCAGGTGGCGCTGCCGGCGGCGATCGCCGCCGAGTCCGCCTGGCGGCGCAAGGAACGCTTCGGCGCCGGCATGGTGCTGCTGTGGACGGCCGAGAGCATGGCCAACGTCAGCGTCTACATCGCCGACGCCTCGGCCCGATCGCTGCCGCTGCTCACCGACGATCCCGACACCCATGACTGGTGGCAGTTGCTCGGACGATGGGACCTGCTCGAAGCGGACTCGACGATCGCCGGGATCGTCCACGGCAGCGCCTGGGTCGTGTACCTCGCCGGGGGCCTGCTCATCGCTCACACGCTGTGGCCCGGCGCCACCGAACGGGCGACCGGTGCGCCGAAGCGCCGGTCGGACGACGAGGTGCTGCTCTGGCTCGAGCAGACCGCCAGCCGCCGCGACCGGCAGCGCTGACGCCCGCCGCACCGCCGTTCAGCGGCCGTGGCAGAGCTTGTACTTCTTGCCGCTCCCGCAGGGGCAGGGTGCGTTGCGGGGTGTGGTCGACCAGTCGGCGGCGTCTTTGACCATCGGGCGGTTGGTCGACTCGACGGGTGCCGCCTCCAGGACCTCGGGTTCGAGTTCCCCAGCGGCGACTGCGGCCGATGCTGCGGCCTGGAACCCGGCGGTGCCACTCGCCGAGGTGTCGGGCGCCGAGTACTGGACGTTGGCCACCGGTGCCGGCTCGGCCTCCTGGGCCACGACTTCCACGTGCATGATGTACCGCACGAAGTCCTGCGCGATCCCGGCCATCAACTGGCCGAACATCGAGAAGCCCTCGCGCTGCCACTCGACGAGCGGGTCCTTCTGCCCCATGGCCCGCAGGTTGATGCCTTCCTGCAGGTAGTCCATCTCCTCGAGGTGCTCACGCCAGCGCAGGTCGACGATCCGCAGCATGACCTGGCGTTCGATCTCGCGCATGAGCTCGGGCCCGAGGTCGGCCTCGCGTCGGTCGTAGTACGTCGTCGCCTCCGCCATGACGGTGTCGTAGAGCTCATCGGTCGAGCCGCAGGCCCGCACGCGTTCGACGCCGAGTTCGGTCGGGTAGTACCCGGTCAACTCGGCGAGCAGCCCGTCGACGTTCCATTCCTCCTGGAACTCACTGACGCAGTACGTCTCGATCGTCGAGTTGACCGCTTCCGCCAGGTACTGCTGCGCCTCGGCCTTGAGGTCGGCCCCGGCGAGGATCTGGTCGCGGCGCTTGTAGATGACCTTGCGCTGCTCGTTCATCACCTCGTCGTACTTGAGCACGTTCTTGCGGATCTCGGCGTTGCGCTGCTCGACGGTGGTCTGCGCCCGCTCGATCGCCTTGGTCACCATCTTGTGCTCGATGGGCACGTCGTCGGGCAGCGCCCGACCCATCACCCACTGCATCGCACCGGTGGCGAACAGCCGCATCAGCTCGTCGTCGAGCGACAGGTAGAAACGGCTCTCCCCCGGGTCGCCCTGGCGACCCGAACGGCCGCGCAGCTGGTTGTCGATGCGGCGGGACTCGTGGCGCTCGGTGCCGAGCACGTACAGGCCACCGAGCTCTCGCACCGTCGCACCCTCGGTCGCACAATCGGCCCGATGCACGGCGAGCAGTTCGCGATAGCGCGCCTGCGCTGCGGCGCGGGCCTCCTGGTATTCGGGGGGCATCAGCGCGAGCGGCACGGGGAGCTCGAACTCGTCGGCCATCGTCGTC
Organism: Acidimicrobiales bacterium; assembly: GCA_044370695.1. Lineage (GTDB taxonomy): Bacteria > Actinomycetota > Acidimicrobiia > Acidimicrobiales > Ilumatobacteraceae > JBEIFW01. The sequence continues at coordinate 43,406 of JBILVB010000003.1, forward strand.
GGATGGTGACCCTCGGCGAGCACCGCTCGCCGAGCCAGACCCTCGGGGTTGCCACCGAGCAGGATGTCGACCCCGCGACCGGCCATGTTCGTCGCCACGGTGACCGAACCGATCCGGCCCGCCTGGGCGACGATCTCCGCCTCACGGCTGTGCTGCTTCGCGTTCAGGACTTCGTGGCGGATACCCCTGCGCTGCAACAGCTTCGAGAGGTACTCGCTCTTCTCGACACTGACGGTGCCGACCAGCACGGGCTGGCCGAGCCGGTTGCGTTCCTCGATGTCGTCCGCCACGGCCTCGAACTTCGCGAGCTCGCCCTTGTAGATCAGGTCGGCCTGGTCCACCCGGGCGACCGCACGATTCGTCGGGATCGGTACGACGTTGAGGTTGTAGGTGCCCATCAGCTCGGCGGCCTCGGTCTGGGCCGTGCCGGTCATGCCGGCGAGCTTGTCGTACATGCGGAAGTAGTTCTGGAGGGTGATCGTCGCGAGGGTCTGGTTCTCCTCCTTGATCTTCACGCCCTCCTTGGCCTCGACCGCCTGGTGGAGGCCTTCGGACCAGCGGCGGCCTTCGAGGATTCGCCCGGTGAACTCGTCGACGATCTTCACCTCGCCGGACTGGACGATGTAGTCCTTGTCCCGCTTGTACAGCTCCTTGGCCTTCAGCGCCGCGCTCAGCTGGTGCACGTAGTTCTGCTGCAGGGCGTCGTAGAGGTTGTCGATGCCCAGCTCCCGCTCGACGACCTCGATGCCCTCCTCGAGCGGCGCCACCTGACGCTTTTCCTCGTCGACTTCGTAGTGCACGTCCCGGCGGAGCTTCCGGGCGATGGCGGCGAACTTGTAGTACAGCTTCGCAGCGTCGGCGACCCGACCCGAGATGATCAGCGGCGTGCGGGCCTCGTCGATCAGGATCGAGTCGACCTCGTCGACGATGGCGAAGTTGTGTCCCCGCTGCACTTTGTCCGCAGACGTGGTGGCCATGTTGTCGCGCAGGTAGTCGAAGCCGAACTCGTTGTTCGTGCCGTACGTGATGTCCGCGGCGTACGACAGGCGCTTGTCGGCCGGCGTCTCACGGTGCCCGGGGATCACCAGGCCGACCTCGAGGCCGAGCCACCGGTAGATGCGACCCATCCACTCGGCGTGGAACCGCGCCAGGTAGTCGTTCACGGTGACGACGTGGACGCCCTTGCCGCCGAGTCCGTTCAGGTACGCCGGCAACGTCGACACGAGGGTCTTGCCCTCGCCGGTCTTCATCTCGGCCACCCACCCGAAGTGCAGCGCGGCACCGCCCATCAGCTGCACCTCGAAATGGGTCTGGCCGATCACCCTGGTGGCCGCCTCGCGCACGACGGCGAACGCCTCGAACAACACGTCGTCGAGCGAGGCCCCGTTGGCGAGCCGCTCGCGCAACTCGGCCGTCTTGGCCTGCAGCGCCGCATCGTCGAGCGCGGCCATCGCCGGCTGGAGCGACGTGATGTCGGGGACGAGGTCGCGCAGCGCCTTGAGCTTCTTGCCTTCGCCGGCGCGCAGGATGCGATCGAGGATACCCATGCGGGCGCGAAGCCTAGGTCGCCGGTTCGCCCGCCGACGGGCAGGCCGACCAGACTCCGCGCGTGCTTCGGTCCGTCGACACGGTGATCTTCGACTTCGGCGGCGTGCTGTGCGTCAACGGCAGCCCCTACGACTTCGCCCGGCGGTTCCCCGATCGCGACCCCGAAGAGATCGTCGCCGCCATGATGGGCGAGCCGGGCACCGACACCGACCACCCCTGGCACCGCGTCGAGCGCGGCGAACTGCCCATGGCGGAGGCCCGGACCCACTTCGCGACCGTGTTCGCCCGGCTCGGCCTCGACGTGCCGAGCTCCTCGGGCCCGATGACGTTCGTGTTGAACGATGCGATGGTGGCCCTCGTCCACGACCTGCGCGCCGCCGGGCTCCGGCTGGGGGTCCTCACGAACAACGTGAAGGAGTTCCGGCCCCGCTGGTGGCCGCTGCTGCCCTTCGAGGAGCTGTTCGACGACGTCCTCGACTCCTGCGAGGTCGGGATCCGCAAGCCCAATCCGGCGATCTACCACCTGGCGCTCGACCGGCTCGGCGCCGAGGCGGCCCGTACGGCGTTCCTCGACGACCTCGCCCCGAACGTGGCCGCCGCCGATGCCGTCGGCATGCACGGCGTCCACGTGGTCGACGCCGGCGCCGAGGCGATCGCACGGACCCGCCGTCTGGCCGGTATCGGCTGAACCGTCGGGTCACCCGGGCAGGGGACGAAGCTGCGTCAGGCCGATCGGGACTCGACCTCGATCAGACCGACGCCACCCTGCTCCCGGCGGTACACCACTGCGGTCGCTCCGGTGTCCTCCCGCACGAACACGAAGAACGGGTGCGACAGCAGTTCCATCTGGAACGCCGCCTCCTGCACCGACATCGGCACGACCTCGAAGCGCTTGGAGCGCACCGGGATCTCGGTCGACGCCGCCATTCCGGCGGGGGCCACGGCCACCGCCGCGCCGGCGCCCCGCCCGGCGGCGCGCCCGTTGCGGACCCGGCCGTGGCCGTGATCGACGAGGCGCTCCTTCAAGCGGTGCAGTTGGTGCTCGAGCTTCGCGACCACGGCGTCGAGCGCCGAGAGCGGGTCCGGGGCCTGGGCCTTGGCCCGGACGTGATGGCCGTGGCCCCGCATCGACACCTCGCAGGTGGAGGCCCGTTCGATGCTCGGGTTGTGCTCACCGGCAAAGTGCACCTCGGCGGCGTCCATCCCCTCGAGGAAGCGGGCCAGGCGGCCCACCTTGTCCACGGCGGCAGCCCGCACCTCGGGGCTCAGCTCGGCGTGCCGGCTCGAGACCTTGACGGCCATGTCGACGTCCATCGCTACCTCCCGGTGGGAGTCGGGCCGCCAGGGTTGGGGCACCGCCCACGCCCGGAGGCTATGACCGTCCTCGGGCCACCGGCTGCGGTCCAACGTCCCCTCGGGACGGGACCCTGGCCGCGACGACGATCGGGTACACCTCGCGGCACCCGGCGCCGAGCAGGCACCGGGTGGCCGACGCGAGGGTGGCCCCGGTGGTGACGACGTCGTCGACGAGGGCGACGCTGCGCACCGCTCGTCCGACGGCGTGGAACCGCGGCGGCGACCCGAGTCGATCGGCACGGCTGCGGCCCATCTGGGCTGCGTCGCCGGCCGCTCGGACCAGGAGCCGGCGGCACGGCACGCCGTAGGCCACGGCGACGGCTCGGGCGAGCGCCTCGGCCTGGTCCCCACCGCGTCGCCGCCGACGCTCGGGTGACGTGGGGGCCCACGTCACCGCCTCGATCCGGGGCGGCAGGCGCAACGCCATCGCCCGACCGAGCAACGGCAGGAGGCGCCGCGCCTGGCGGTGCTTCAACGCTGCGACGACGCGCTGCGCCTCGCCCTCGTAGGCGAGCACGGCCGCCACCGGACCCGGCCGGGCGGGAGCCAGCCCGGATGCGCATCCGGCGCACAACGCCGAACCAGGATCGGTGCACAGCACACAGCGCACCGGGAGCAACGACGCGAACAGGGACGGCACACCGTCGACGCTACGACCGGGCTGTCACGCAGTACCCCGATGCAGGCCGGGACGCCCGGTAGCGTCGCTCGCCGTGCCACCGGCCGACCGCACCGTCTCCGTGCCCGCACGCGTCGCGTACTGCGTGCTCGGCCTCGTGCTGTTCGGCCTGGCGATCGCCCTCACCGTGGCCGCCGACCTCGGGCTCGGCGCGTGGGACGTCCTGCACCAAGGCCTCGCCGAGCGCATCGGCCTGCCGATCGGTACGGCGGCCATCGTGGTCGGTCTCGCCGTGTTGCTGCTCTGGGTCCCGCTGCGCCAACGCCCGGGACTGGGAACGCTGTTGAACGCGGTGCTCGTCGGGCTGTTCCTCGATCTCTGGCTCCTGGTCCTGCCCGACGATCTCCCCTTGCCGGTACGCGGCGCCGAGTTGGTCGCCGGCATCGCTCTGTTCGGCGTGGCGAGCGGGTGCTACCTCGGTGCAGGTCTCGGTGCCGGACCGCGAGACGGGCTGATGACCGGGCTTGCGGCCCGGGGCTGGCCCGTCGCCCGGGCCCGCACGACGGTCGAGGTCCTGGCCTTGGGCGTGGGGTGGCTGCTCGGCGGATCGGTCGGGGTCGGCACGATCGCGATCACCTTCGGCCTCGGACCGTCGGTGGCGCTGTGGTACGACCGGCTCCGACTGCCCGGGGTGCCGGCCCCGGGAGGCCGGCACCGCACCGATCAGTAGCGGTAGTGCTCGGGCTTGAACGGCCCCTCGAGTTCGACGTCGAGGTACTCGGCCTGGACGTCGGAGAGCGACGTGATGCGGGCCCCCAGCGCCTCGGCGTGGATGCGTGCCACCTTCTCGTCGAGCTGCTTGGGCAGCGTGTACACGCCGACCGGGTACTTGGCGGTGTTGGTGAACAGTTCCACCTGCGCGGCGACCTGGTTGGAGAACGAGCAGGACATCACGAAGCTCGGGTGCCCCGTCGCACAACCCAGGTTCATCAACCGACCCTCCGCCAGCACGATCACGGCGTGACCGTCGGGGAAGGTCCACAGGTCGGTCTGGGGCTTGATCTCCATGCGACGGGCGCCGGATCGCGCCAGACCGGCCATGTCGATCTCGTTGTCGAAGTGCCCGATGTTGCACACGATCGCCTGGTGCTTCATCCGGGCCATGTGCTCGGACGTGATCACGTTGGTGTTGCCGGTCGCCGTCACGAAGATGTCGGCCTGGCCGAGCACCTCTTCGAGGAGGACGACCTGGTAACCCTCCATCACGGCCTGCAGCGCGTTGATCGGATCGATCTCGGTGACCATCACCCTGGCGCCCTGACCCCGCAACGACTGGGCGCACCCCTTGCCGACGTCGCCGTACCCGCACACGAGTGCGGTCTTGCCACCGATCATCACGTCGGTGGCGCGATTCAGGCCGTCGACCAGGGAGTGACGACACCCGTACAGGTTGTCGAACTTGGACTTCGTCACCGAGTCGTTGACGTTGATGGCAGGGAACAACAGCTCGTTGCGCTTGGCCATCTGGTAGAGCCGGTGCACCCCGGTGGTCGTCTCCTCCGTCACCCCCTTTATCCCGGCTGCCATGCGCGTCCACCTGGTGGGGTCGTCGCGCAGCGATCGCGCCAGCAGACCGAGCACGATCGCGAACTCGGCGCTGCCGGCCTCGGTCGGATCCGGCACCTCGCCCTTGGCTTCGAACTCGGCCCCCTTGTGGACCAGCAGTGTCGCGTCGCCACCGTCGTCGAGGATCATGTTGGGGCCGTCCCCGTCCGGCCACATCATCATCTGCTCGGTGCACCACCAGTACTCCTCGAGCGTCTCACCCTTCCAGGCGAAGACCGGTACGCCCGTCGGGTCGTCGGGGGTGCCGTGCGGGCCGACGACCACGGCCGCCGCTGCGTGGTCCTGGGTGGAGAAGATGTTGCAGGACGCCCACCGGACCTCGGCGCCGAGCTCGACCAGGGTCTCGATCAGCACGGCGGTCTGGATGGTCATGTGCAACGAACCCGAGATGCGCGCACCGGCCAGCGGCTTGGAGGGCCCCAGCTCGGCCCGCAGCGCCCGCAGTCCGGGCATCTCGTGTTCGGCGAGGAGGATCTCCCGCCGGCCGAACGGGGCCAGGGACAGGTCGGCCACACGGAAGTCCCGCCGATCGGCGAGCGAGTTCTCGGTCATCGTCACGGCTGGAGAGTGTAGGGAGGCACCCCGCGCTCGGTCGGGACCAGGACGTGACATCGGGCCGCAGGACGGCGCCGCGACGGTTCAGCTCGTCCGGCCCGCAGCCGCCTCGAGCTCCTCGACCGTCATCAGCACCTGCCGGGCCTTCGAGCCCTCCGACGGCCCGACCACACCGCGCTGCTCGAGCAGGTCCATGAGCCGGCCGGCCCGGGCGAAACCCACCTTGAGCTTGCGCTGCAACATCGACGTCGAACCGAGCTGACTGCGCACGACGAGCTCGAGCGCCTGACGTACGAGCCCCTCGTCGTCTTCGTCGTCCGCGCCGGCGACGGGCATCGATCCGGCCGATCCGGCTGCGGTCTCGTCCCCTTCGACGCCGGTGACGTAGGTCGGCTCGGGGCACTGGCGACGCCACTGCGCGACCACCGCTCGCACCTCGTCCTCGGACACCCAGGCGCCCTGGATCCGCTGCGCCACGTTCGACGTCGAGCCGAGGAGCAGCAGGTCGCCCTTGCCGACGAGCCGCTCGGCCCCGGGCTGGTCGAGGATCACCCGGCTGTCGGTCAGCGACGACACCGCATAGGCCATGCGGGCCGGGATGTTCGCCTTGATCACCCCGGTGATGACGTTCACGGACGGGCGCTGCGTCGCCACGATCAGGTGGATGCCGACCGCCCGGGCCTTCTGGGCGATCCGGGTGATCGAGTCCTCGACGTCGCGCGCCGCCACCATCATCAGGTCGTTGAGCTCGTCGACCACGACCACGATGAAGGGCAACCGTTCGTAGATGCGCTCGGCACCCGGTTCGGCGACGAGCTCGCCACGGTCGTAGGCCGCGTTGTAGCCGGTGAGGTCGCGGAAGCCCACCTCTGCGAGCAGGTCGTAGCGGCGCTCCATCTCGCGCACCGCCCAGGCCAGCGCATTGGCCGCCTTCTTGGGGTTGGTCACCGGCTGGGTGAGCAGGTGCGGCAGTCGCCCGTACTGGCCCATCTCGACCTGCTTGGGGTCGATCAGGATCAGGCGCACCTGCTCGGGGGTGGTGCGCATCAGCAGCGAGGTGATGATGCAGTTGAGTCCCGACGACTTCCCGGCCCCCGTGGCCCCGGCGATGAGCAGGTGAGGAGTGGTGGCCAGGTTCATCATCACCGTGCGACCAGCGATGTCCTTGCCGATGCCCACCTCGAGCGGGTGGGTGGCGAGGCGGGCCTCGTGCGAGGTGAGCAGGTCCCCGAGGGTGACGAGGTGGCGGGACTGGTTCGGCACCTCGACACCGATGGCCCGTTTGCCGGGGATCGGGGCCAGGATCCGCACGTCCTCGGCTTCGAGCGCATACGCGATGTCGCGATGCAGCGCCGCCACCGTCGCCATCTTCACGGCCCGACCGTCCTCGTCCTCGACGAGCCGGACGGCGTAGCGCGTCACGGTCGGCCCGGCCGAGGTGAGTTCGGGCAACCACTCGGTCTCCACCCCGTGCGACCGGAGCACCTTGATCAGTTGCCCGGCCCGGCGGGTGATCTCCTCGGTGTCCACCCGCTGCGCCTCGGATCGGGTGAGCGACGACAGCGACGGCAGCGTCCAACGCGTCGGATCGGCACCGGGGCCGAGGGGCAGGTCGAGCTGCGCCGGATCCGCCGCCGCGACGGGCGCCGGCCGGGTCGCCCGACGCCCGCGCGCCGGGCGCGCCGGCACGGTCGCCGGTGATTCCTCGTCGCGCTCGACGGCGACCGCGTCCTCGGTCCGCCCACCGTCCTCGGCCTCGACGTCGTAGAGCGGCCCGCTCGGTGGCGGCCAGGCGACCGGTCGGTCGGCGAGCGCCGAGCCGCATGGCGCGGCCTCCCGGGCAGTCGCACGCTCGGCCCGCTCGCTCGACAGGGTGGCCATGTTCTGCACCGCACGACGCGCTGCCTGCACCCCGGGCCGCCCGACGGCGGCGACACCGCGAGCGGCGTGGCGGGCCACGAGCCGCAGCGACGAGCGGGTGACCACGAGGGCGGCACCGAAGCCGAGGACGGCGAGCACCACGAGCGCTCCCGTGTCGGCCAGGACCGCCTGCAGCGGGCGCGCCGCGACGATGCCAGCGAGACCACCGGCGACGGCGAGTTCGTCCACCGACCCACCCTCGGCGGGGCCCCGGGCGATGTGGACGATCCCCAACACGGCGAGCACGAGTGCACCGGCACCGACCGCGAGCCGGCCGGCGCCGCCGGCCGGTCGGCCCCGGACGAGCGCAACCCCGACCGCCGCGAGCGCCACCGGTAGGACGAACCGCCCGACCCCGAGGACCAGTCCGGCCAACCAGTCCAACCCGGCACCGACCAGTCCTGCACTCCCCAGATAGGTCCCGAGGGCGGTGAGGACCCCGGCGAGGAGGAGGGCGAGGCCGCCGAGGTCTCGCTCGTGACCGGCCAGGACGCGCCGCGCGCCACGTCCCGAGGGGGGTCGGGACGGGTTCCGGGGCGCCGGGGGCCGGCTCGCCCGTGAGGTGGCCGTGCTCATGACGACGCGGTCCTCCAATCGGTCGGCACCGCCCGCTCCGTGTGGGCAGGCTATCGCTCTGCCGCTCAGCCTGCGGGGATGGCCCCGAGCGGCTCCCCACCGCGGGGGCCGAACAGCACCGTGAGGAGTCCCCCCTGGGCCGAGCGGTACCCCACGGTCCACACCACACCGGCGTCGGACCGACGCAGGAGGGCCAGCGCTTCGACCCGGCCCGTCGGGAACCGGGCCCGCACGGCCTCGATCAGCTTCGGCGCGACGGCGAGGTCGACCCCGGTCAACTCGAACGACGCCAGCGTCGCCGGGCTGGGTGCCGTCGGTGGCTCGAGCCGGCCGGCGCTCCAGAAGTAGGCGAGTTCGCTCCCGTCCCCGAGGGCCACGAACACGTTGACCCCATCGGGGGTGACGTTGAGGTCCGTGTAGCGCTGGGGTCCCCCGCGGGCCCGCTCCACGGCGGCGACGGCCTCGGCGATCGCGCCGGCCGAGGCCGACAACGGGTGCGGTGCGGCCGAACCGGACGTCGAGGTCGCCGTCGCGCCAGCGGTCGTACCCGTCGGGTCGGCGCGATCCGAGGAGCAACCCCCCGCCGGCACGGCAGCGACGGCGGCGGCGATCACGACGGCCCGAACCCGACGTCGGGTCATGCCTCCATGACCACCGGGACGATCATCGGCCGTCGCTTCGTGCGCTCGTTGACGAACCGTCCGGCCGCCCGGCGGACCTCGCGCTCGAGCGCATCGACATCGCGCGTGCCGGCTGCCAGGGCCGCTTCGACCGTCGCAGCCACGCGGTCGCAGCCTTCGTCCAGCAGTGCCTCGGCTTCCGGGGCGTACACCCAACCCCGGGTGATGATCTCCGGACCGGTCAGCACCTTGCCGGTGCCGACGTCGACGGTGACGACCACGACCACGACGCCCTCCTCCGCGAGGACCCGCCGGTCGCGCAGCACGCCGGACCCGACGTCGCCCACGATCCCGTCGACGTAGAGGTAGCCCGCCGGCACACGCCCCGTGATCTCGACACCGTCGTCGGTGACGGTGATCTGATCGCCGTCCTCGCACAGCACGACCCGTCGGTCGGGCACGCCCATGATCCGGGCCAGCTTGGCGTGGGCCACGAGGTGCCGGTACTCACCGTGGATCGGCACGAACCACTGCGGTCGGGCCACGGCCAGCAGCGTCTTCAGCTCGTCGGCCTGGGCGTGACCGGTCGCGTGCACGTCGGCCACACCGGAGTGGACGACCTCGGCACCGAGGCGCAGCAGACCGTCGATGACCCGGTTCACGTTGAATTCGTTGCCCGGGATGGCATGGCTCGACAACACCACGGTGTCGTGGTCGCCGACCTTCAACCATCGGTTCTCGCCCGCGGCGAGCAACGACAGCGCCGACATGGGCTCTCCCTGGGAGCCGGTCGAGATGACGCACACCCGCTCCGGCGGCAGCGAGTCGACCTGCTCGATGTCGACGAGGTGCGAGTCGGCGACCCGCAGGATCCCGAGATCGCGGGCCAGGCGGACGTTCTTCTTCATCGACAACCCGAGCGTGGCCACCACTCGGCCGCAGGCGACGGCGGCATCGATGATCTGCTGGATGCGGTGGATGTGGCTCGCGAAGCTCGCCGTGATGATCCGACGGCCCCGCTGCTCGGCGAACAGCGGCCGCAGCACGGCCCCGACGTCACGCTCGGAAGGCGCGTGACCCTTCTCCTCGGCGTTGGTCGAATCGGCGAGCAGCAGCCGGATCCCCGGGCCGGTGGCCAACGAGCCGATGCGGGCGAGATCGGTGAGGCGCCCGTCGACGGGGGTGAGATCGAGCTTGAAGTCCCCCGAGTGCAGGATCACGCCCTGCGGCGTGTGCAGGGCGACGGCGACCGCGTGCGGCACCGAATGCGTCACCGGGATCAGTTCGACGTCGAACGGCCCGATACGTCGGCGCTCGCCGTCGGCCATCGGGATCAGCTCGGTGCGCCCGAGCAGGCCGGCCTCCTCGATGCGACCCCGGGCCAGGCCGAGCGACAGGGCCGAGCCGTAGAGCGGAAAGCTCAACTCCCGCAACAGGTACGACAGACCACCGACATGGTCCTCGTGCCCGTGGGTGACCACGCAGCCCACGATGCGCTCCGCGTTGTCGCGCAGGTAGGTGAAATCCGGCAGCACCAGGTCGATGCCGTGCATGTCGGCATCGGGGAACATCAGGCCGCAATCGATGAGGAGCAGGGAACCGTCCTGCTCCACCACCATGCAGTTGCGGCCGATCTCGCCGAGACCACCGAGGAAGGACACGCGAACGGGAGTGGGCACGGGAAGCGACGCTAACCGGCCGTCAGCCGCGAGCGACGACGAGGCGCTGCCAGACCTCGCGGGCGCGCGGCTCGAGCCAGTCGGGCGCAACGCCCATCGGCAGGCGCGCCTGGCCGACGGGCAGGCCCAGGGTGCGCAGCATCGCCTTCGACGGCAGCGGGTTCGGCGCATCGTCGCCGGTCTCGAACGCGAACGACTCGAGCAGCCGCGCATTGACCCGGCGGGCGGTGTCGACGTCGCCCTTGGACCAGGCGTCGAGCAGTTCACGGTGGTCGGGCGCAGCCCAGTGCGTGGCCACCCCCACCACGCCGACCGCGCCGACGGCCAGCAGCGGCAGCGTGAGGCCGTCGTCGCCGGAGTACACCTCGAATCCGGCCGGGGCCTCGGCGATGACCCGGGCGGTCTCGGCCGGATTGCCGGCCGCGTCTTTCAGGGCCACGACGTTGGGCAGGTCACGGGCCAGGCCCAGCACCGTGGACGAGGCGATCTTGCGCCCGGCGCGCACCGGGATGTCGTAGACCATCACCGCCACCTCCCCGGCAGCGTCGGCGATCGCTCGCAGGTGGGCGTCGATCCCGGCCTGCGACGGGCGGTTGTAGTACGGGCACACGGCGAGGACCCCGGCGGCGCCGAGGGCCACGGCTTCGTGCGTGAGGTGGACGCTGTGGGCCGTGTCGTTCGTGCCCGTCCCGGCGACGACCGGCACCGTGACCGCTTCGATCACCGCTGCGAACAACGACAGGCGCTCGTCGTCGGTGAGGACTGGCGCCTCACCGGTGGTACCGGCGATCACGAGGCCTTCGTTCCCCTGCTCCACCAGCCACCGGGCCAGCGTGCGGGCGCCGTCGAGGTCGAGGCGGCCTTCGGCGTCGAACGGCGTCACCATCGCCGTGACCACACCACCGAATCTCGCCATCGCCGTGCCTCCCGTACGTCGTATCCGCGACTGTAGTGGGGGTGGACGACAGCCCGGCGGGGCGCTCCGCGGTCACCGGTTGAGCCAAACGGTGACCACCACGATCAGCGCGCCGATCGCCAGCCCGGCGAACGTGGGCGCCCGTGCGTCCGGATCGGTGCGCGACGCCCGCCGGCCGACGACGGCGGCCGCCAGCGGAGCGCTGACGGCCACCACGAGGAACACGGCGGCGCCGAGCACCTCCACCGAGCGAGGCAGATCCTCGGGGCCGGACGGGTCGTAACCGAGCCACTCGGTGATCTGCTGGGCCAGCACCAACCCGGCGACGGCCGCCGGCAGGGTCAACAGCACGAGCGCCCAGGCCCGCACCCGGCCCGAGGACCAGGTATGCCGAGCGGCCAGCAGGCCCAGGAGCGCGACCAGCACGACCACGAAAAGCGTGACTGCGACCATCGGAGGATCCTTCCGAGGGTCAGCCTTCCCCGGCTGCGCCGGCGCGGCCAGGGACGTCGGTCCCGATCAGGCCGACGCCGCCCGGCGCGCCGCCAGTTCGGCGTTGATGGCCTTGCCGTCGGCCTTGCCCTTGGTCGCTTTCATGATCCGCCCGACGAGCGCGCCGGCGGCCTTGTCGTTGCCGGTGAGGAACTTGGCCCATGCGTCGGGGTCCTCGGCGATGGCGGCATCGACGGCGGCCACGACGGCCGAGGTGTCCATGGCCTCGAAGCCCTTGGCCGCAGCGATGGCCGCCGGATCGGCGTCGCCGCCGGCGGCGACGAGCTCGGCCAGGACCGCTTTGGCCTGCGTGGCCGTGAGCGTGCCGCCCACCTCGAGCACGGTGAGCTCGGCCAGGCGGCCGGGCGCCACGTGCTGCACGGCACCCTCGACCACGAGGTTGTGCTCCTCGTGGACGAGCACCCGGGCCGCGTCGCCCCCGGCGGCCACTGCGGCGAGGGCGTGGTCGTCCTGGGCCCGCTCGACGAGCAGTGCGACCGCCTCGGCACTCGGCGCCACCCCGAACGCGTCCGCCAGGCGGGCCCGCCGCTCCGACGGCAGCAACGGCATCGCCGCGGCGACGCGCTCGAGCCAGGCCTCGTCGGGCACGACGGGCACGAGGTCGGGCTCGGGGAAGTAGCGGTAGTCGTCCGCGTCCTCCTTCACCCGCAACGTGTGCGTGCGCCCGTCGGACTCGTCCCAGTGGCGTGTCTCCTGACGGATCGACTCGCCCGCCTCGATCATCGCGATCTGGCGACGGGCCTCGTAGTCGATGGCCCGCCCGAGCGAGCGCACGGAGTTCAGGTTCTTGATCTCGCACCGCGTGCCGAAGCGCTCGGTGCCCCGGCGGCGGACGCTCACGTTGGCATCCACCCGCATCGAGCCCTCTTCCATCTTGGCGTCGGACACCCCGGTGGCGACGAGGATCGCCCGCAGTTCGGTCACGTAGGCACGAGCCTGCTCGGGCGTACGGATGTCGGGCTCGGAGACGATCTCGAGCAGTGGCACGCCGGCTCGGTTGTAGTCGACGAGCGACTCCTCCGCGCCGTGGATCCGACCGCTCTCCCCCACGTGGAGGCTCTTGCCGGTGTCCTCCTCGAGATGCGCTCGGGTGATCCCGACCCGGAACCCCGACGGCAGCTCCAGCCACCCGCCCGAGTCGATCGGCTGGTCGTACTGCGAGACCTGGTAGCCCTTGGGCATGTCCGGGTAGAAGTAGTTCTTCCGGTGGAAGATCGAGCCGGACACGGTGCAGTGCAGCGCCGTGCCGAGCCGGATGGCCAACTCGACGGCCTGGCGGTTGAGCACCGGCAGGCTCCCCGGCAGACCCAGACAGGTGGGGCAGACGTTGGTGTTCGGCTCGTCACCGAACCGGTTCGGGCACGAGCAGAAGATCTTCGTGCGCGTCGCCAACTCGGCGTGGACCTCGAGACCGACGACGAGCTCCCAGGTGTCCCAGACGTCGGTGGTCATGCCATCGCCTCCTCGAGCACGCGGGCGGCACGGAACAGCACGGGTTCGGACAGCCCCGGGCCGAGGAGCTGCACCCCGACCGGCAGACCGTGGTCGCCGGTGCCGAACGGCACGCTCATGGCCGGGTGGCCGACCAGGTTCGACGGGATGGTGCACACGTCCGACAGGTACATCGCGAGCGGGTTCTCGGTCTTGGCCCCGAACGGGAACGCCACCGTGGGCGACGTCGGTGACAGCAACAGATCGAAGTGCTCGTAGGCCGCGGCGAACTCCTGCGCCATCAGGCGCCGGAGTTTGAGGGCCTTGCCGTAGTAGGCGTCGTAGTACCCGGCCGAGAGGGCGTAGGTGCCGAGCATGATGCGCCGGGTGACCTCCGGCCCGAACCCGGCGGCGCGGGTGCGGGCGTTCATCGTGGCCGTGTCGGACGCATCGACCCGCAGGCCGTAGCGCACCCCGTCGTAGCGGGCCAGGTTCGACGACGCCTCCGCCGGGGCGACGATGTAGTAAGCGGTCAAGCCGTAGGTGACCGCGGGGACCGACACCGTGCCGACGGTGGCCCCGGCGTGGGTGAGCGCCGCTGCCGCAGCTTCCACCCGGGCCCACACGTCGGGATCGATCCCGGTCCGCATCTCGTCGATGATCCCGACCCGCAGCCCGGCGACCCCCTGGCCGAGCACCGCCGACAGCGACGGGGCGGGCTGCGGGAGCGACGTGGAGTCCTTGGGGTCGTGACCGCCCATCACCTCGAGCGCCAGCGCCGCGTCGGCGACGGTACCGCCGAACGGGCCGATCTGGTCGAGGCTGGAGCCGAACGCCACCAGGCCGTAGCGCGACACCACGCCGTAGGTGGGCTTCACGCCGACCACCCCGCACAGCGCGGCGGGCTGGCGGATCGATCCACCCGTGTCGGACCCGAGCGCCAGCGGCGCGAACCCGGCGGCCACGGCGACGGCCGAGCCGCCCGAGGAGCCGCCCGGCACCCGGGTCGGGTCCATCGGGTGCCGGGTCGGCCCGAACGCCGAGTTCTCCGTGGACGAACCCATGGCGAACTCGTCCAGGTTGGTCTTGCCCACGGTGACGGCGCCGGCGGCCCGCAGCCGCTCGACGACGGTCGCGTCGTAGGGCGGGCGCCAACCCCGCAGGATCGCCGACGAGCACGTCGTCGGGATGCCGCGGGTGCACAGGTTGTCCTTCAGCGCGACCGGTACCCCGGCCAGCGGGCCCGGATCGCCACCGGCGGCGACGACGGCGTCGACGGCCGCCGCCCGACGCCGAGCCTCGTCGACGGTGACGAGGTTGAACGCGTGCAGTTCGGGATCGCGGCGGGCGATACGGGCGAGGTGCTCGTCGAGCACCTCGCGTGCGGAGCGCCGGCCCGCCCGGACGTCGGCGGCGATGGCCGCTGCGCTCGCGAACCCGGTCACGGCTCACCACCGAGCACCGGCGGCACCCGGAACCGGCCGTCGAGGGCGGCGGGCGCCGCGGCCAGCACCTCATCGCGGTCGAGCGTCGGGCCCTCGACGTCGTCGCGCAAGACGTTGACGAGCGGGAACGGCTGCGTCATCGGCTCGACACCGGACAGGTCGAGCGCGTCGATGTCCGCGAAGTGCTCGAGCACCCCGGCGAGTTGCTCGGCGTAATGGGCGAGCTGATCGGGGGGTAGGTCGAGGCGCGCCAGCCGGGCGACGTGCGCCACCTCCTCGATCGTGATGCGTTCGGACACGGGCTGGGATGCTACGCCTCCATCCCGGTACCGGACCGGGCAATCGACGGCAGGTCACGACCGAAGGAGCCCCATGCGCATCGCACTCGTCGTGTTCCCCCGCCTGACCGCCCTCGACGGCGTCGGCCCCTACGAAGTCCTCCAGCGGCTCCCCGAGGCCACCGTGACCGTCGTCGGTCACCGTCGAGGGGAGGTCCGCACCGAGAACGGGTTCCTCGGGCTCACCGTCGACGCCACGTTCGACGAGTGCACCGACCCCGACGTCGTCATCGTCCCGGGCGGCATCGGCACCCGGGTCCTCGAGGAGGACGGCACCGTGCTCGACTGGCTGCGCACTGCGCACGCAACGAGCCGGTTCACCACGAGCGTGTGCACCGGCTCGCTCGTGCTGGGCGCCGCCGGGTTGCTCGACGGCTTGACCGCCACCACGCACTGGAGCGTGCTCGAACGCCTGCGCCGCTACGGCGCCGCACCGACCGACCAGCGGGTCGTGGAACACCTCGACCGCCGCATCATCACGGCGGCCGGGGTGTCGTCGGGGATCGACATGGCCCTGCGCCTGGCCGAGTTGCTCGTCGACCGCACGGCCGCCGAGGC
>JBILVB010000067.1:0-19343 GCA_044370695.1 Acidimicrobiales bacterium
TCTCGGCCTACGCGAAGCTCGTCGGGGACGGCGCCGGGTTCCTGTTCGAGTCGGTCGAGCACGGCGAGCGCTGGAGCCGGTTCAGCTTCGTGGGACGGGCACCGAGCGCCACACTCGTACTGCGCGGAGGGCGGGTCGACGTCGAGGGCACGATCCCCGTCTCGGTGCCGCTCGACCGGGGGATCCTGGCCGCGCTCGACGGACTGCTCGCGGTCTACCGGGCGCCGGTGCTCCCCGACCTCCCCCCGCTGCAGGGCGGCGTGGTCGGTTACCTCGGCTACGACGTCGTGCGGGAAGTCGAGCGCCTCGTCGACGTTCCGCACGACGATCGCGGCCTGCCCGATGCCGTCATGAGCGTGATCGGGTCGCTCGTCGCGTTCGACCACTGGCGCCAACGGGCCTACGCGATCGACAGCGTTGCTGTACTCGGCCTCGACCCGGACGGTCTCGACGCCGCGTACGACGCAGCCGCCCGTCGGGTGATCGAGTTGTCGACCGATCTGGGGCGCCCCCTGCCGTACGCCCCGGTGGAGCCCCCGGATCCGTCCGATCCGCTGCCCGAGATCACCTCACCCATGGCCGGCCGCTACCAGGAGGCGGTCGCAGTCGCGAAGGAGCACATCCTCGCGGGCGACATCTTCCAGGTCGTGCTCTCGCAGCGGTTCGACCTGACGCTCGACGCCGACCCCTACGACGTGTACCGGGTGCTGCGCCAGGTGAACCCGAGCCCGTACATGTACTTCCTCCGCCATCCGGAGATCACGATCGTGGGGTCGTCGCCCGAGCCGATGGTGCAGCTGCTCAACGGCAAGGTGATCTCCCGCCCGATCGCCGGCACCCGCCGACGCGGGCGCACCGACGCCGACGACCGCCGCATGGCCGCCGAACTGCTCGAGCACCCGAAGGAACGGGCCGAGCACGTGATGCTGGTCGACCTCGCCCGCAACGACGTCGGACGGGTGGCGAGCTTCGGCACGGTGCACGTCGACGAGTTGATGACCCTCGAGCGCTACTCCCACGTCATGCACCTGACCTCGCAGGTGTCGGGCGACCTGGTGCCCGGCAAGGGTCCGATCGACGTGCTGCGGGCGACCCTGCCGGCCGGGACCGTCTCGGGTGCGCCGAAGGTGCGGGCGATGGAGATCATCGACCGGCTCGAGCCGGTCAAGCGGGGCCCGTACGCCGGGGTGGTCGGCTACGTCGACTTCTCCGGGAATCTCGACACGGCGATCGCGATCCGCACGATGTTCGTCGGACCGACCGGGGCGGCGTTGCAGGCCGGGGCCGGCATCGTGGCCGACTCCGACCCGGCCGAGGAGGACCTCGAGTGCCGCAACAAGGCGGCCGCGTTGCTCGCCGCGATCCCGGCGGCTCGACGGATGACGGCCAAACGGCGCGAGGGCGGAACGTGAGCAGCGCAGGATGGGTGACGGTCGAACGCGACGTGGTCGAGGTGCGCGGCCCGGATGCGGTGTCGTTCCTGCAGGGTCAGTGCAGCCAGGACCTGTTGCGGCTCGGGATCGGCGACAGCGCCTGGAGCTTCGTGCTGCAGCCCACCGGGAAACTCGATCACCTGGTCCGGGTGACTCGACGCTCCGACGACGCCGTGCTGCTGGACGTCGACGCCGGGTCGGGCCCGGCCCTCGTCGCCCGGCTGCAGCGGTTCAAGCTGCGGGTACGCGCCGAACTGGTCCGCCACGACGGCTGGTCGGCGTGCCGGCCACCGGCGGACGAGCGCGCGTCCGGCGGCCCGGAGGGGGCGGTGCAGGTGGTCGGCTGGTGGGGGCAGGGGAGCTGGTGGTTGGGCCCGGTCACCATCGCCGGTTCCGCCCCGCTCGACGAGCGCGAGCGGATCGAGGCGGGCTGGCCGGCGGCCGGGGCGGAGCTCACGCCCGAGGTGATCCCGGCCGAGTGCGGTCTGGTGCCCCTGGCCGTGTCGTTCACCAAGGGGTGCTACACGGGTCAAGAGCTCGTCGCCCGGATCGACAGCCGCGGCGGCAACGTGCCGCGGCGGCTGTGCCGGCTCGTCCCGCTCGAGGGCGGCACGATCGCCGCCGGCGACCGACTGGTGCTCGACGGCGCCGAGGTCGGCTGGGTGACCTCGGTGGCGCCACCGGCCGGGACCGTCGGGCTCGGCTACGTGGGCCGGGCCGTGGAGCTCGGCGCGGTCCTTCGGGCCGGCACCGTACCGGTCACCGTCCGGTCCCAGCGGCCGGCGACACCGGAGGCGGAAGCGGACCGCTCGACGGCAGGCTGACGACGAAGCGCGCCCCGCCGGACGGCGCGACCTGTGCCTCCACCGTCCCCCCCATCGCGCCCACCAGTTCCCGCACGATCGCCAGGCCGAGTCCGGAGCCGCTCTCGGCGCGGCGCGGCGCGGTGCGCGAGGTGTAGAGGCGGTCGAACACCCGCGGCAGCGCGTCGGGGGGGATTCCGGGCCCGTCGTCGTCGACGACGATCCGGGCCCGGTCGCCGGTCGAGTCGACCGAGAGGGTGATCTCGCGATCGGCGAACCGGCAGGCGTTGTCGAGCAGGTTGGCGATCACCTGGGCCATGCGGTCGGGGTCGACGACGACCGGCACCGCCGGTCCGGCGGCCGGCCCGACGACCCGCAGCTCGGAATGCTCGAACGCGGCGCCCACGTCGCCTGCCAGGGCCCGAAGGTCCGTCGGCCGGAGCGCGAACGTGAAGCTCCGGGCGTCGAGCTTGGCCAGCTCGAGCAGGTCGCGCACCAGCCGTTCCAGGCGGCGGGACTCCTGCAGGATCACCCCGGCCGCCCGCTGGGGGTCCGGCGCCGTACCGTCGGTGATCGCCTCGGCGAACCCGCGGATCGACGTGAGCGGTGTGCGCAGGTCGTGCGAGACCGACAGCAGGAACTGCTGTTCGAGCAACTTCGAGCGCTCCAGGGTGTCGGCGAGCGCGTTCACGTTGCGGACCAGGTCGGACAGCTCGTCGCGCCCGGTCGGAGGATCGACGACGCGAGCCGACAGCTCGCCGACGGCGAGCCGGCGGGTCACCGCGTCCGCGTCGCGGATCGGCGCGGCCAACCGGCGGGACAGGACCAGCGCGACGAGTACCCCGACGGCGAGCGTGAGCAGGGCGGCGAGCACGAACCAGCCGAGAGCGACGTCGAGCGCGCTGACGGTGCGGTCCGTGGCGACGACGACGACCGTGGCGGTCGGGAAGACCCGCGCACCTGCGACGAACACCGTGCGGCCCTGCGAGCCCGACACGGTCTGGTTCGCCCGCAACCGGGCGATGGCCGACGCGTCCAACCGCACGTCGGGCGGCAACGGCGGCACGAAGGTGCCGTTCGGCCGCAGGATCGACACGCCGACGGACTCGATCCGCAGGAGCCGTCGGATGCTGTTGAGGCGGTTCGCCAGCGCTGCGGGTCGCTGGCCGGAGGCCGTCGCCTCGTCGACGTCCTCGAGCAGGATCGTCATCTGGCGGCTCAGCTCCTCGGCCGTCGAGCGCTCCGCGCGCGCGGTGGCGATGACGAGGGTGCCAACCCCGGCGACCAGCAGGGCGACGACGACGGTGCCACACAGGGCGAGGGCGAGCCGGAGGCGCACGATCAGCCGAGCCGGTAGCCCGTACCCCAGACCGTCGCGAGCGGGAGATCCTCGCCGATCTTCTTGCGCAGCTGGCGCACGTGCACGTCGACCGTCCGCTCGTCGCCCTCCCAGTCGGGTCCCCACACGCTGTCGAGCAGCTGTCGGCGCGAGAGCGCCTGGCCCCGGTGGCGGGCGAGGTGGGCGATCAGGTCGAACTCCCGGGCCGCGAGCGGAACCGGTCCCGACGGGGTGCGGACCTCCCGTCGACCCAGGTCGACCACGATGCCCTCCCCGGCGGGCAGGCGGTCCCCGGCCGGCGCTGGCTCGCCCCGCCGCAGGATGGCCCGGACGCGCGCCACGACCTCCCGAGGGGAGAACGGTTTGGTGACGTAGTCGTCGCCGCCGAGTTCGAACCCGAGCACCCGGTCCGTCTCGCCGTCCCGGGCGGTGAGGAACACCACGGGCACCCGAGCGCGCTGCCGGAGTCGCCGTACCGTCTCGAAGCCGTCGATACCGGGCAGGCCGACGTCGACCACGACCAGGACGGGCTCGTCGCGTTCGACCAGCTCGAGGCCCCGCTCGCCGGTGGGGGCCAGCAGGACCCGGAAACCGGCGTCGCGCAGGTACAGATCGAGGAGGTCGGCGATCGCCGGATCGTCCTCGATCACGACCACGGTCCGTTCGTCGCCTGACGTGCGCACGTCACCCATCCTGGTGCCCGAGTGTGAGGAGGATGTGTGCAGGCGGGCGCCGGCGACCCGCACGGGCCCGGGTCGATCGGGACCGCTGCAGTAGCGTCCGGGGTCCGTGGCGACCTACCTCGATCGCATCCTGGCGGCGCATCGCACCGCCGCCGCTGCCGACGGACGTGCCCTCGACCCGTTGCGACGCGCGGCCCAGGCTGCGCCCACCGCCCGGGGGTTCCGGGCGGCGCTGGCCGGGACCGAAGGCCTCGCCGTGATCGCCGAGGTGAAGCGGCGTTCGCCGTCGAAGGGCGACCTGGCCGCCGGCCTCGACCCCGCCGCGCTGGCCCGGGACTACGCCGCGGGCGGCGCCTCGTGCCTGTCGGTGCTCACCGACCGGGAGTTCTTCGGCGGTTCCCCCGAGGACCTCGCGCAGGCCCGTGCCGCCTGCTCGTTGCCCGTGCTGCGCAAGGACTTCACCGTCTGCGAGCACGACGTGTGCGACGCCCGGCTGATGGGCGCCGACTGCGTGCTGTTGATCGCTGCGGCACTCACGCCCGTCGAGCTCGCCCGGTTCCACCGGCTCGCGATCGAGGTCGGACTCGACGTGCTCGTCGAGATCCACGACGAGCGTGAGCTCGACGCCGCCCTTGCCGCCGAGGCGACGCTGATCGGGGTCAACCAGCGCGATCTCGTCACCTTCGCGGTCGACCACGAGCGAGCCGTCCGGATGGCCGCAGCGATACCCGACTCGGTGGTCAAGGTGGCCGAGTCCGGGGTCCGCGGGCCCGACGACGCGCGTAGTCTCTGGAATGCCGGCTACCAGGCCGTGCTCGTGGGGGAGACGTTGGTGACGGCGCCCGATCCGGCGGCGGCCATCCGATCCCTGCGCGGGAGCTGAGACGTCGCCACTTCCGGGGAGTACCTCGCCATGCGCTTCAACCTGCCCTTCGACAAGATCCCGACGGCCTGGTTCAACGCCCTGCCGCGGATGCCCGAGCCGATGGAGCCGCCGCTGCATCCCGGCACACGGGAACCCATCGGTCCGGCCGACCTCGCGCCGCTGTTCCCGATGGCGCTCATCGAGCAGGAGGTGTCGGGCGCACTGAGCGTCGACATCCCCGGAGAGGTGCTCGACGTGTACCGGCTCTGGCGGCCCACCCCGCTCGTGCGCGCCGTTCGCCTCGAAAAGGCGCTCGGCACCCCGGCCCGCATCTACTTCAAGGACGAGTCGGGCTCTCCGGCGGGCTCGCACAAGCCGAACACGGCGGTGCCCCAGGCGTTCTACAACGCGAAGGAGGGGATCACGCGCCTGACCACCGAGACCGGAGCCGGCCAGTGGGGCACGGCGCTCGCGTTCGCGACTGCGCAGTACGGCTTGGAGTGCAAGGTGTACATGGTGCGCAACAGCTTCGAGTCGAAGCCGTACCGCCGGGTGATCATGGAGACCTGGGGCGCCGAGTGCGTGCCGTCGCCGGTCGCCGACCCGTCGTCGCCCGGCTCGCTCGGCCTGGCGATCTCCGACGCCGTCGCCGACGCGGTGGGCCGGACCGACACCCACTACGCCCTCGGTTCGGTGCTGAACCACGTGCTGTTGCACCAGACGGTCATCGGGCTCGAGGCCAAGGAGCAACTCGCCCTGGCCGGCGAGGTCCGGCCCGACGTGGTGATCGCCCCGTGCGGCGGCGGTTCGAACCTCGGCGGTGTCGCGTTGCCGTTCATGGAGGACCCTGCGGTGCGGCTCGTCGCCGTCGAGCCGGCCTCCTGCCCGACGCTGACGGCCGGGTCGTTCGGGTACGACTTCGGCGACACCGCCGGGATGACGCCGCTGCTGCCGATGTACACCCTCGGCAAGGACTTCATGCCACCGACGATCCATGCCGGGGGCCTGCGGTACCACGGCGACGCCCCGATCGTGTCGCTGCTCGTGAAGGCCGGCCGCATGGAGGCCGTCGCCTACCCGCAGGGCAAGGTCTTCGAGGCCGGCAAGCTGTTCGCCATCGCCGAGGGCCGCGTGGCGGCTCCGGAGGCCTGCCACGGCATCCGGGCCGCGATCGACGAGGCGCTGGCCTGCAAGGAGACCGGCGAGGAGAAGGTGATCCTGTTCAACTACTGCGGCCACGGGTTCCTCGATCTCGCCGCTTACGACGACTTCAACCACGGCCGCTTGATCGACGCCTGAGCGCGGGCCCCGGGGTCCGTGACGCGGGCTCCGGGGTCAGGCCGCCTCGAAGACGGTGACGAGCACCTTGTCGCCGTTGCAGTCGTAGACGAGGCGGTGGATCGGGCTGGTGCGGGGCATCGTGACCACGTAACCGAGGCCCTCGGTGACGGCCGGGATCCCGAGCTTGGTGGACACCGGCAGCAGGTTCTTGATGTTGCCGCCCGTCATGTTGGTCAGCTCCGCCGCGGCATCGCGAATCTCGTCGGGAGACATCGATTCGGGGTCGTCGGTGAGGAACATCGCCGAAGCGAACCGGCTGGCTGCGGCGATCGAGGTCTGGACGGCGATCGCGCCGATCCAGTCGCCGTTCACGGTGACGAGGCCGGTGATCGTGGGGACGCCGGGTGGGAACAGCTCGGTGGGGACGATGCCGAGCGGATCGAGTTCGAGGCTCAGCATCATCTGCCAGATCTCGGGCGCGACGGCCACCAGGCTCCCGCGGTCGATGTGCGTCGTCATCGCCGCCCCCATCGGCAATCGCCGCGCCCGTCGAAGCGAACCGGTCCGGAATCCGCCACTCTTCGCGCTTGCTTGACTACAATTTGACGCAATGTCCTGGCGTGACGTCGCCGCTGCGCTTGCGTGCACCGACCAACCGTCGGTGATCGCCGGCCCGTTCGGTGTCGTGCGGTGGAGTCACCGCAGCATCCCGGAGGACCTGCTCACCCCGGGGCGGCCGCCGGAGTGGTTGGCCCGTGTGGTCCACGACGCCGGACCGGAGCCGACCGACGTGCCGTTGAGCCTGCCGCTGCCCAGCGGTGGGGTCGCCGGTACGGCCCGTGTCCGTCGGCTCTCCGACGGCCACGTGGTCGTGGTCCTCGGGGGGTGCGCGTCGGTCAGCATCGGTACCGATCCGCTGACCGGCCTCGCCGACCGGCGGGCGGTGCACGGTGCCCTCGACCGGGCCCTGCAGGTTCCGGGTCGGCGCATCGCCGTGCTGTTCATCGATCTGGACGGCTTCAAGGCGGTCAACGACACCTACGGCCACGAAGCCGGTGACGACCTCCTGATCGAGGTCGCCCGGCGGCTCACCCACGAGCTTCGTCACGCCGACGTGGTGGCCCGCTTCGGTGGTGACGAGTTCGTCGCCGTCCTCGAAGGGGTCGACGACCAGGGGATGGCCGCCGTGGCGGAGCGGGTGTGCGAGGCCGTCCCGCGCCCGGTCGCCGTGGCCGCCGCAACGGTCCAGGTGTCGGCGTCGGTGGGGATCGCCGTCGGCACCGGCGGCGTGGTGAGCCCCCGGTCGCTGCTGCACCAGGCGGACCTGGCGATGTACACGGCCAAGGCCCGCGGCCGCGGGAGGGTGGCTCGGTACCACCCGTCGATGTCGCGGATCGCGCCGCGACATGGCCGGCCGGCCGGGCGCCAGCCGGTAGCGTGACGCCCGGTGTTCGTGAAGATCTGCGGCATCACCAACGAACGCGACGCCCTCCTGGCCGTTGCCCTGGGGGCCGATGCCCTCGGGTTCGTCTTCGCGGCCTCGTCCCGGCAGGTCACCGCGAGCCGCGTCTACGACATCACCCGCCGGCTCCCGCCCGAGATCTTGACCGTCGGGGTGTTCCGCGACGAGCACCCGCAGCGGGTGGTGCAGGTCGCCGGAGAGGCTGGCGTGAAGGCGGTACAACTCCACGGCCGGGAGACGCCCGCCCAGGTCGCGCAGGTGCGTGCCGAGATCCCGCGGGTGATCAAAGCAGTCGCAGCCGGGTCCGACACCTTCGACCGGGCCGGCGCCTACGACGTCGAGTGGCTGCTCGTCGATTCCCCGAACCCGGGCTCGGGGCAGATGTTCGACTGGTCCGTGGTCGACGCCGTGCCGACGAACGCGAAGCTGATCCTCGCCGGCGGCCTCACCCCGGACAACGTGGCGGCTGCGATCGCCACCGTCGAACCGTGGGGGGTCGACGTGGCCAGCGGCGTCGAAGCGACGCCCGGTCACAAGGACGCCCGCCGCCTGCAGGCCTTCATCGAGGCAGCCCGCACCGCCGGCCGACACCTCGACGACCTCCACCCCGCTGTCGACGGCCGGCCGAACGGTGACGCCCCGTACGACTGGGCCGACGAGTAGCGCCGGTCACCCCGGCGGCCACCCGATCGGGGCCTTCTTCACCTCCGGGCCGCGACCCTGGCAACCTGAGGGCATGACGACCACGACGCTGATGGGCGAGCCGACGGCACGCGGACGGTTCGGGGACTTCGGCGGACGTTTCGTCCCCGAGACCCTCGTGCCGGCGTGCGAGGAACTCGAAGCGGCGTTCCGCACGGCGTGGGCCGATCCGGGGTTCCGCGGGGAGCTCCACGCGCTGTTGGTCGACTACGGCGGTCGCCCATCGCCGGTCACCGAGTGCCGGAACCTCGGACGCCAGCTCGGCATCCGCCTCCTGCTCAAGCGAGAGGACCTGAACCACACCGGCTCGCACAAGATCAACAACGTGCTCGGCCAGGCACTGCTTGCGGTCCGCATGGGCAAGACCCGGCTCGTCGCGGAGACCGGCGCCGGCCAACACGGCGTTGCGACGGCGACCGCGGCGGCGCTGATGGGCCTGCGCTGCAAGGTCTACATGGGGGCCGTCGACGTCGAGCGCCAGGCGCTCAACGTGTTTCGCATGAAGTTGCTCGGCGCCGAGGTCGAGGCGGTCCAGTCGGGCAGCCGGACCCTCAAGGACGCCGTCAACGAGGCGATGCGCGACTGGGTCGCGACCGTCGGCGACACCCATTACTGCCTCGGATCGGTGATGGGCCCGCACCCGTACCCGTGGATGGTGCGGGAGTTCCACCGGGTGATCGGCGAAGAGGCGCGCGAGCAGTGCCGCCGTCTGCTCGGTGGGGCCGATCCCGACGTCGTGGTCGCGTGTGTCGGTGGCGGCTCCAACGCGATCGGGATCTTCTCGGGATTCGTCGACACGACCGCAGAGCTGGTCGGGGCCGAGCCGGCCGGCGGTGCGGCGATCGGCCGAGGGGTGCCCGGCGTCGTCCACGGCATGCGGTCGTTCCTGCTCCAGGACGAGCACGGCCAGGTGCTGGAGGCGCACTCGATCTCGGCCGGGCTCGACTATCCGGGGGTCGGCCCCGAGCACAGCCACCTTGCCTCGATCGGTCGGGCCCGCTACGAGCCGGTCACCGACGCCGAGGTGATCGAGGCGTTCCAACTCCTGTCCCGCACCGAGGGGATCATCCCTGCGCTCGAACCGGCACACGCGCTCGCCTGGGTGGTGAAGGCGGCCCCGTCGCTCGCCGGCCGGACCGTGCTGTTGAACCTCTCCGGGCGAGGCGACAAGGACGTGGCACAGATGATGGCGCTGCTCCAGCCATGAGCGGTGGGCCGACGCCGGGGGGCATGGAGGCGACGTTTCGAGCGGCCCGGGCCGACGGGCGAAAGCTGCTCGTGCCGTACGTGACGGGCGGCCTCGACGGCTGGCAGGACGCGATTCGCGCCGCCGTGGCCAACGGGGCCGACGGCATCGAGGTGGGGATCCCGTTCTCCGACCCGGTGATGGACGGCCCGGTCATCCAGGAGGCGTCGGAACGGGCCCTGCGGGACGGCGCCACGCCGATCGGCATCATCCGAGCGCTCGCCGATCTCGACGTGCACGTGCCGATCGCCGTCATGACCTACTACAACCCGGTCTACCGGGCGGGCCACGAGCGGTTCGCACAGCGCCTCGCCGAGGTCGGTGTGGCGGCGGCGATCGTCCCGGACCTGCCGCTCGAGGAGGCCGGGCCGTGGTGCGACGCAGCGGATGCCGCCGGGATCGAGACCGTGCTGCTCGCGGCGCCGACGGCATCGGACGAGCGCCTGCGCCGGGTGGTCGCCCGGGCCCGGGGGTTCGTGTACGCCGTCGGCCTGCTCGGGGTCACGGGTGAGCGCGAGCGCCTCGCGTCGACTGCGGTGGAGATGGCCGCCCGGCTGAAGGCGATCACCGACGTGCCGGTGCTCGTCGGCGTGGGGGTCTCGAACGCCGAGCAGGCCGCCGAGGCGTGCGCCGTCGCCGACGGTGTGATCCAGGGCGCCTCGGTGGTCCGACGTCTCATGGACGGCGGGCCTGACGCGGTCGGCGCATACGTCCGGGACGTGCGTCTCCGTATTGACGCATCCACAGGGCGTGACAAAGGGCACTAAAATTAGGACTAAATAAGTTCGTCCAGAGACCCGCCGGCGTCGTAGACCAAGGGAACGGCCCGCCGGGCCGCCCGCTCTACGGAGGTTCCCATGCGTTCTCGCTCCCTCGTCGCCGTCCTCGCCGTCGGTGCTCTGTCCCTCGCCGCCTGTGGCGAGGACAAGAATGATGCCGCTCCCGCCACGACGGCGGCGGCCACCACCGTCAAGGCGACCACCGCCCCGGCGGCCGCCGGGGACATCGTCGACGTCGCCGTCGGGGCCGGCACGTTCAAGACCCTCGCCGACCTGCTGACCAAGGCCGGCCTCGTCGAGACCCTCAAGGGTGCCGGTCCGTTCACGGTGTTCGCCCCGACCGACGATGCCTTCGCCAAGGTCGACAAGGCCACGCTCGACAAGCTCGGCGCCAACCCCGCCGCGCTCAAGCAGGTGCTCACGTACCACGTGGTCGCCGGCAAGGTGATGGCCGCCGACGTCAAGGCCGGCAAGGTGAAGATGGTGTCGGGCGACGAGGCGACGATCGCAGTCGAGGGTGGCAAGGTCACCATCGACAAGGCCAACGTCACCAAGACCGACATCGCTGCGAAGAACGGCGTGATCCACGTCATCGACGCCGTGATCCTGCCCGCCGGCCTGAAGCTCTGATCGAGCCGCTGGCCCGCCAGCGTTGCGCTACCGAGGCCGACCCGGGTGAGCCCGGGTCGGCCTCGGCGCGTCAGCGGCGGCGCATGCCGTGCCCGTAGAACGCCCCCCGGGGACGCGCGTGGGCGTGGTAGTGGTCGGGGATGTTGCGCATGTTGTCGTCGACGTAGTGCTCGAACGTGAAGTGGGTCTCGACGACCACGGCGAGCTTGGCGTGCAACATCGCTTTCACCGCATCGTCCGGCTTGTTGTCGTGGTTGCGCCACACCACCATGGGGACGGAACAGATCTCGCACTCGGCGATCCAGCAGTCGTCGTCCTCGTAGAACCACTCGGTGATCCGGGCCTCCTCGCACAGGTCGCACGACGGGTCCACGATGCGCTCGACAGCCATGTGGGCATCATGGCGCGCCGGTGTGGTTGGCTTCGACCATGCTCACCATCGGGGACGAGGCCCCCGCATTCGCCTTACCCGACCAGGACGGCGTCACGGTACGCCTGTCGTCGTTCACGGGTCGTCGAGTCCTCGTGTTCTTCTACCCGAAGGCCGACACACCCGGCTGCACCCAACAGGCCTGCGGTGTGAACGAGGTGCTCGACCGCATCGGCGACACGGCGGTGGTCGGCATCAGTCCCGACCCGCCTGCCCGGCAGAAGAAGTTCGCCACCAAGCACGGGCTCGGGTTCCCGTTGCTCGCCGACACCGAACACGCAGTCGCCGACGCCTACGGCGTGTGGAAGGAGAAGTCGATGTACGGACGCACGTACTTCGGGATCGAGCGCTCGGCGTTCCTGGTGGGACCGACCGGCAAGCTCGAGCAGGTCTGGTACAAGATCAGCCCGAAGGACACGCCGGCCAAGCTCCTCGGCGCGGTCGGCTCGTGAGCGCGGTGTTCCGGGCGCCCGCCGAGGTGCTTGCGCATCGGCCGCCGTTCCTGTTCCTCGACGAGGTGACGGCCCTCGAGCCCGGGGTCCGCGCCGCAGGACGCTGGCACCTCACCGGCGAGGAGTGGTTCTTCGCCGGACACTTCCCGGGACGCCCGACGTTGCCGGGCGTCCTGATGTGCGAAGCGATCGCCCAGGTCGGCGCCTACGCAGTCCTCGCCGGGGGCACGATGCCGGGCAAGCTGCCGCTGTTCGGCGGCCTCGACGGGGCACGGTTCCGCCGCCAGGTCGTCCCGGGCGACGTCCTCGAACTCGAGGTGACGCTCGGGCGGATGTCGGCCCGAGCGGGCAAGGGCAGCGGCCGCGCTCTGGTCGACGGCGCCGTCGCCTGCGAGTGCGAGTTGATGTTCGTCCTCGTCGACGCCTGAGCCGACAGCGGCCCTCAGCCCGTGTACGGGGCGAGGATCACCGAGCCGTTGTGGCCGCCGAAGCCGAAGTTGTTGGAGATCGTCGGCCCCGGCGTCCACGGCCGGGGGCCCCCCAGGACGAGGTCGATCTCCATCGCCGGGTCGAGCGTGGTGGTGTTCGCCGTGGGCGGGATCGCCCGGTGGTGCATCGACGCGAGCACCGCGGCCGCCTCGAGTGCGCCTGCGGCGCCGAGCGCATGACCCGTGACCCCCTTGGTGGAGGTGACCGCCGGACCCGGCCGGCCGAACACGGCCCGCACGGCCTCGGCCTCGGCCGCGTCGTTCAACGGGGTGGAGGTGCCGTGCGCGTTCACCTGGGTGATCTGACCGGGCTCGAGACCGGCGTCCTGCAGCGCCAGGCGCATGCAGGCGATCGCCCCGGACCCGCCGGGGGAGGGGGCGGTGATGTGGTGGGCGTCGGCGTTGGACGCCGCGCCCAGCACCTCGGCCAGGATCGTGGCGCCCCGGGCCTCGGCCGACCGGGCCTCCTCGAGGACCAGGACGGCGCCGCCCTCACCGAACACGAACCCGTCGCGACCGGCGTCGAACGGCATCGACCGGCCCGAGCTCGACAAGGCGGTCATGTTGGCGAAGCCGGCGACCGCGGTGATCGTGATCGCGGCTTCGGCGCCGCCGGTGATCACGGCGTCGCACAGGTCCCAGGCGATCAGGCGGGCGGCGTAGCCGATCGCGTGCGTGCCGGCGGCGCAGGCGGTTGCGATGGTCTCGCAGGGGCCCTGCCAGCCGTAGCGCATCGAGATCATCGCCCCGGCGGCGTTCGCCATCATCATCGGCACGAGGAACGGCGACACCCGCTTCGGGCCCTTCTCGACCCGAACCACGACCTGGTCCTCGAGGGTGATCAGGCCGCCGACGCCGGTGGCGAAGATGACCCCTCGCCGGGACGGATCGGCGGCGGGCTCACCGGACTGCTCGAGGGCCTCGGCGGCAGCGGCGAGCGCGAACTGCTGCACCCGGTCGGCCCGCCGGACCTCCTTCGGATTGTCGAAGTAGGGCGTCGGGTCGAATCCCTCCACGGGCCGGGTCTGGCCGCCGGTGGCGCCAGGACCGAGCAGTCCCGTCCAGAACGCGTCCCGTCCCAACCCGCACGGGGCGACGACGCCCCATCCGGTGACGACGACCCGGCGACCCGTGCCTCGCATCAGAGCTTCGACACCACGAGGTCGTAGGCCTGCGACACGGCCTTGATGCCCTCGAGTTCCTCCTCGGGCACCTCGACGCCGAACTCCTCCTCGAGCGCCATGACCAGCTCGACCAGGTCGAGGCTGTCGGCGTCGAGGTCGTCACCGAAGGTGGCCTCGGGCGTCACGGCCGAGGCCTCGACCGAGAGCACCTCGACACAGCACTTCACGAACCGGGACCAGTTGTCGTCGCTCACGATTGGCTCCTTGCGAATCAGGACTCGTTGTCTACCAGAGGGGCTCGACGGCTCAGTGACCCATCCCCAGGCCACCGTCGACCGGGATCACGGCACCCGTGATGAACGCTGCGTCATCGGACGCCAGGAACGCCACGACCCCGGCGATCTCGTCCGGCGACGCGAACCGCCCGAGGGGCACGGTGGCCCGGATGGCCTCGCTGCGCTCGTCGCCGAGGGCGGCGGTCATGTCGGTCGCGACCGGACCGGGAGCGACGACGTTGACGGTGATCGACCGGGACGCCAGCTCGCGAGCGAGCGAGCGCGCCAGGCCGACCATGCCGGCTTTCGACGCGGCGTAGTTCACCTGCCCGGCCGAACCGGACAGCGCGACCACCGACGACATGAGGATGATCCGGCCCCGGCGCGCCCGCAGCATGCCCTGCGCGGCGCGCTTCGCGACCCGGTAGCTGCCGGTCAGGTTGGCGTCGACCACCGAGGTGAAGTCGTCCTCGCTCATCCGCAGCACGAGCGTGTCCTTGGTGACCCCGGCATTGGCGACCAGGATCTCGACCGGGCCGAACTCGGCCTCGACCGCCTTGAACGCAGCGTCGACGTCGGCGGCCGAGCGCACGTCGCAGCGCACGCCGAACAGGCCCTCGGGCGGCGGCGAGGAGTGGTAGGTGACCGCGACGCGGTCGCCGAGCGCGGCGAACCGTTGCGCACACGCCAGTCCGATGCCGCGCGAGCCGCCGGTGACGAGCACGACCCGTCCGGTCACGACCGCCCCCAACGGATCAGGGCCGCTGCGCCGGTCATCCCGGCACCGAACCCGACCAGAAGCACGAGATCGCCGTCGGCGACGCGCCCGGCGTCCACGGCGTCGACCAACGCCAGGGGGATGGACGCCGACGACGTGTTGCCGGTGCGGTCGAGGACGATCGCCGTGCGGTCGCGCGAGACCCCGAGGCGGTTGCAGGCGGCGTCGATGATCCGGATGTTGGCCTGGTGGGGCACGACGAGCGCAAGGTCGTCGGCGGTCACGCCCGCTTCGGCCATGACCTGCTGGCCGAGGTCGACCATGATCCGCACCGCCCGGCGGAAGACCTCCTTGCCCTCCATCACGATGGTGGACCCGATGTCGGCGTACAGGAGCAACTCCGCCGTGCCGTCGGCGTCGATCGCCCACGACAGGACGTTGCTCGGACCGTCGATGGCCTCGAGCACGGCGGCCCCCGAGCCGTCGGCGAACAGGATCGCCGTGTTCCGGTCGTCCCAGTCGGTGATGCGCGACAACGTGTCGGTGCCGATCACCAGCGCCCGGCGAGCGCCCGTGGCGATCATCCCCTGGGCGGCGACGAGGCCGTAGACGAAGCCCGAGCACGCCGCGTTCAGATCGAACGCACCGCAGCGAAGCCCCAGTTGGGCCTGCACGACGGCCGAGGTGCCGGGCACCTGACGGTCGGGCGTCGTGGTGGCGAGGATCAACACGTCGATGTCCTCGGGTCGCAGCCCGGCCATCTCGAGCGCCTTTCGCCCGGACTCCACCGAGAGGCTCGCCGTCGACCCCCCGACCCGCCGCTCCCGGATCCCGGTGCGCTCCTGGATCCACGCGTCGTTGGTGTCCATGCGGGTGGCGAGGTCGTCGTTGGTGACGATCTTGTCCGGAAGAGCGATTCCCCAGCCGGTGACGGCGCAACCGGTGACCCCGTCGGGTACCCGCGGCACTCAGGCCGTCCTCAGCCAGGCGAGCGGCTGGCGGGCGGTGACCCGCTCACCGTCGACTGCGATGTAGGCCTGGAACACGCCCTCGAAGGGGGAGCGGACCTCCTGGCCGGCCACGCTGCCGATCACCTGACCGGTGATGACCGGGGCGCCGTCGCCGAGCCCGGCCAGCGGGGTGAACACCCCTGCAGCGGGCGACACGACCAACCGTTCCGACGCGAACAGGTGCTCGCCGACGGGACCGGTCGGCGTGGGCGCCCGGCGCACGGCCACGAAATCCAGAAGCTTGTCGAGATCCTCGGGAACCGCGATCGACAGCGTGCGGGCCTGCGCGAGGGTGCGCTTGGCCATCCCGGTGAGCACCCCGCCCGGGCCGAGTTCGAGCAGTTCGGTGCAGCCGGCCTCGCCGAGGGTGAGCAGGCAGTGTTTCCAGCGCACCGGCGACGAGAGCTGCGCCGAGAGCAGTGCGGCCCACTCCTCGCCTCGGGCGTGGGGCAGCGCGTCGACGTTGGACACGACGGGAACGTCGGTGTCCCGGGGTGACGCCGCGGCGATCGCCTTGCGGAGCCGGTCACGCGCCGGAGTCATGTACGGCGTGTGGAAGGCGCCGGCGACCTGGAGCGGCATCACCTTCTTCGCCCCGAGCTCCTTGGCATGGCGCGACGCCCGCTCGACGCCGTCGGCCGAGCCGGCGATCACGACCTGGCCCGCGGCGTTGAGGTTCGCGACCCAGACGTCGGCGTCGGCCAGGCGGCACGCGATCTCGACCTGGTCGTCGTCGAGACCGAGGACCGCCGCCATCGTGCCCGGCTGGTCGCGGCCGGCGACGTGCATGGCATCCGCGCGCTCGCACACGAGGCGGACCCCGTCGTCGAAACCGAGTGCACCGGTCGCCGTGAGCGCCGTGTACTCGCCCAGGGAGTGGCCGGCGCAGAGATCGGGCTCCACCCCGAGTCGCTCGACGGCGTCGAGGACCATGAGGCTGGTCACGAACGTCGTGAGCTGGGCATTGCGGGTGTCGCGCAACTCCTCGGCGTCGGCGTCGAGGAGCAGACGGGCGACGTCGCGGTCGGCGACGGCCGACGCCTCCTCGACGAGCTCCCAGCTGTCGTGGTCGGCCCACGGGCGACCCATGCCGGGCCGTTGGGAACCTTGTCCGGGGAACATGAACGCGAGCATCGGCGGGAGTGGCCTCCTACGGTCCGCCGCCAGGTTAGGCCCCGGTGGACGGGGGGCACGACCTTCGGCGCCCGCAAGGCCTCGGGCGGGTCGCGCTACGATTCGCCAGTTCGAGCCCCGGTATCCCAATCGGCAGAGGAAGCGGCCTCAAAATCCGTCAAGTGTGGGTTCGAGTCCCACTCGGGGCACCCTCGACCATGGCCTGGTAATACTCCGGCCGCTGCGGGCGGCCGAACAGCCAGCCTTGGGCGTCGTCGCAACCGAGCACGCGTAGACGGTCGGCCTGGGCCTCCTGCTCGACACCTTCGGCGACGACCGACAGGCCGAGCCCGTGGGCGAGTCGGGTGATGGCAGCGACGATGTTGCCGGCCCGGCCGCCGTCGAGCATCCCGGCGACGAAGCTGCGGTCCACCTTCAGCTGCTCGACCGGGAAGTGGCTGAGGTGACCGAGCGAGGAGTAGCCGGTCCCGAAGTCGTCGATCGACAGATGGACGCCGAGCTCCCGGAGCCGGTGCAGGACCTCCGTGACGTGCGCTGTCTCGTCCGCCAGCGCAGTCTCGGTGATCTCCAGCCAGAGGCCGCCGGGATCGACACCGGTGTCGGCGATGACCCGGGTGACGTCGTGGATCAACGTCGGGTGGCCGAGTTGGCGGGGGGACAGGTTGACCGCGATCTCGACGTCGTGTCCGGCGGCCTGCTGGCCGGCCAGCCAGGTGCAGGCCTTGTGCAGCACCGCGATGCCGAGGGGAACGATGAGTCCGCTGTCCTCGGCGATCGGGATGAACTCGCCCGGGGTGATCGGGCCGGACCCCTCCGGGGTCCACCGCGCGAGCGCCTCGAAGCACAGGCGGCCCGGGCGCGACAGGGGCACGATCGGTTGGAGGTGCACCTCGATCTCGTCGCGATCGATGGCCCGGCGCAGCGCCTCGCGCACCTCGAGCAAGCGGTGGGCGTCCTCGCGCTGGCCGGCGTCGAATACCACGACCGAGCCGCGGCGCTGCTGTTTGGCGGTGTACATCGCCACGTCGGCGTCACGCAGCAACGAGCTCGCATCGGTCTCGTCGCCCGGCTTCACCGTGGCGACGCCGACCGATGCGCCCACGACGAGATCGACGGTGCCGTGGCTGGTGTCGACGAGTAGGGGCTCTTTCAACGACAGCACGATCCGCTCGGCGAGCTCGACGGCGTGCGAGCGGTCCTCGAGGTGCTCGCAGATGACGACGAACTCGTCACCGGCGAGTCGGGCCAGCACGTCGATGGTGCGCAGCGAACTGCGGAGTCGCTCGGTCACGGCCCGAAGGACCCGATCGCCCACCTCGTGCCCGAGCGAGTCGTTGATCACCTTGAACCGGTCGAGATCGATGAAGAGCACGGCGGCGAGATCACCGTCGCTGCGACGGGCCCGGCCGATCGCCTCCCCGATCCTCCACGTCGCCAGCCGCCGGTTCGGCAGGCCGGTGAGGGCGTCGTGGGTCGCCTGGTGCGACAGCAGCGCCTGGGTGTCTCGCACCTGGGCCAAGGTCTCGCCGACCTGCCGTTCGATCGCGGCGAGTTCGTCGGAGCCCTCGGAGCGAAGTGCGGCCCCGCTCAGGTCGCCGCGCCCCGCCGCCCGCAGCGCGTCGAGGATCCGCCGGACCGGGTGGAGCACCGAGGTGGCGAGTGCGGCGAACAGGTAGGCCGCGAGCGCGATGCACAGCACGGCCACCCAGATGACCGCCGACCGCTCGGTGCGCAGGCTCTCGATCCGGGCCTCGAGGAGCCGGTCGAGCTCGGGTGCCAGCAGCCGCCACTGGGCCTCCACCGTGCGCACGTGCGCCGCTCGTGCCTCGGCCGGTCCGAGCGGCGGCTCGGTCGTCTCCGGCTCGAGCGCGAGCTCGGCGCTCTGGGCGGCGATCTCGGTGACGACGGCCCGGCCCGGGTCGTCGTCCATCCGCATCGCTGCTTCCGCCCGCCCGAGGGCCTCGCCCATGCGATGGCGCTCGGCGGCCACCACGCCGAGGACCCCGGATGCACGGTCACCGGTCCGGTCGAGCGCCTCGGCGCCCAGGAGTGCGATCGAGGGGAGGCGGAACTGCAGCGTGTCCATGAGGTAGTAGGTCTTCACCTCGGGATCGAGGGTCAGGTTCGACCGGTCGCCGACGGTGATGAGGAGTCGATTGACCTCACGAGCGATCGTCTGGCGGTCGATGCTCGGCGTCCGCAGGCGGCGCTCGAGGTCCGACCAGTCGTGGTGCACCTCGAGCGCCCGCAGGTCGACGGGGTCGACCGCCCGCAGCGCCGTGTCGAGGTTCCGGCCGGGATCGAGCACGGCGAACAGCACGCCGACGAGGTCCTCCTGCACGCGCAGGCCGACCCGCTCCCAGTCGGAGAAGCGGATCTGGTCGAGCTTGTCGGAGGCGTAGGCCTGGGCGAGCCAGACCAGCGGTGAGGCCAGCACCGCAGCGACGATGAGGAACTTCGTCGCCGACGAGAACCGCCGCAGCAGGCGC
>JBILVB010000068.1:0-19212 GCA_044370695.1 Acidimicrobiales bacterium
ACCTGACCGAGGTCGTCGAGCGGCCGCATCGGGGCCATCACCACCTCGTCACGCGGGCGATCGCCGAACTGGAGGACACCTTCGTCGGTCTCGGTTTCACGGTCGCCGAGGGCCCCGAGGTCGAGAGCGACTACTACAACTTCCAGGCGCTCAACATGGGCCCCGGCCATCCCGCTCGGTCGGCGTTCGACACGTTGTTCGTCGACCTGGGCGACCCGGGCTCGGTCGTTCTGCGCACGCACACCTCGCCGGTGCAGGTCCGCCTGATGGAGCGGCAGCGGCCGCCGATCTACGCCGTGATGCCGGGCCGCGTGTTCCGCCGCGACACGCCCGACGCCACCCACATGCCCGTGTTCCACCAGATCGAGGGCCTGGTCGTCGATCGCGGGATCACCTTTGCCCACCTTGCGGGCACGATCGAGGCCTTCACGCAGGCGTACTTCGGTGAAGGGTTCACCTCCCGCCTTCGCCCGTCGTATTTCCCGTTCACCGAGCCCTCGGCCGAGTTCGACATTCGCCGGCCCGACGGCTCGTGGCTCGAACTCGGTGGCTGCGGGATGGTCCACCCCAACGTGCTCGTCGCCGGGGGGATCGACCCCGAGGAGTACACGGGCTTTGCGTTCGGCTTCGGCATCGATCGCCTCGCCGCCGCCCGCCACGGCATCGAGGACCTGCGCGAGATGTACACCAACGACATCCGGTTCCTGGAGCAGTTCTGATGAAGGTCGTCCACTCCTGGCTCGCCGAACTGGCGCCCGTCGGCGACGACGCGGAGGCCGTCTCGGCCCATCTCAGCGCGCTCGGCATGGCGGTCGAAGAGTTCCACCGGGTCGGGTCGGCGGTCGACGGCGTGGTGGTCGCACGGGTGCTCTCGCTGCGCAAGCACCCCAAGGCCGACCGGATCCAACTCGTCGACGTCGATCCCGGCGACGGCGGCCCGCTCCAGATCTGTTGCGGGGCGTTCAACATGCGCGAAGGCGACCTGGTTCCGCTCGCAACGCTCGGCACGACGATGCCGAACGGCATGGAGATCGCTCGACGCCAGATGCGAGGGGAGTGGTCGAACGGGATGCTCTGCTCGGCTCGTGAACTCGAGATGGGCGAGGACCACGGGGGCATCTGGATCCTGCCCGACGGGCTCACCCCCGGCTCTGCGCTGTTCGCAGCGCTCGGGATCACCGCCGACGTCGTCTACGACCTCGATCTCACCCGTAACCGGCCGGACGCGTATTGCCACCGTGGGGTCGCCATCGATCTGGCCGCCCGGCTCGGGGTGCGGCCCGTCGATCCTCCGGCGGCGGCGTTGCCGCCGCTCGGGACCGCCGGCGCCGACACCACCGTCGACGTGCTCGACCCGGTCGCATGCGGTCGGTTCACCTCCACGGTGATCACCGGGATCACGGTGACGTCCTCGCCCCGCTGGATCGCCGAGCGGCTCACCCTCGCCGGGATGCGCCCGATCAACAACGTCGTCGACGTGTCGAACTACGTGATGCTCGAGCTCGGCCATCCGAACCACGCCTACGACCTCGCCACACTGGGCGGGCGGGGGTTCCGCGTGCGGGCGGCGGCGTCGGGCGAGGAACTCGTCACCCTCGACGGGGTGGCACGACGGTTCGGGCCCGAGGACCTGCTCATCTGCGACGCCGAGGACCGGCCCATCGGATTGGCCGGGATCATGGGGGGCGAGAACACCGAGATCTCGGCGACGACCACGGCGGTCGCGCTCGAGATGGCGTGGTTCGAACCGGGCCGGATCGCAGCGACCGTCCAGCGCTGCGGCCTGCGTTCGGAGGCCTCCACCCGTTTCGAGCGGGGCGTCGACCCCTGGGGGATCGACCGCGCCATCGGCCGGTTCCTCACCCTGTTGCGCGAGTCGTGCCCCGACGCGGCGATCTCGGCGGGTCGGCTCGACGTACACGGCCAGATGCCACCGCCCGTCGCCCCGGTCCGGGTGCGCACGGCCCGGGTGAACGCCGTGCTGGGCACCGCGCTCGACGATGGCGCCGTTGCCGCGGCGCTCGCCCCGATCGGCTTCGCGTCGAGCCCGGAGGCCGACGGGGTACTCGTGGTCGAGGTGCCGAGCCGTCGCCCCGACTGCACGACCGAGATCGACGTGATCGAAGAGGTGGCCCGGCACGTCGGGTACGACGCGCTCGGCAAGATCGTTCCGTCGTCACCCCAGCCCGGCCGGCTGAGCGGACACCAACGCGACCGACGTCTGGCACGCGAGGTCATGGTCGGCGCCGGTTGCACGGAGGCCATGCCCA
Source organism: Acidimicrobiales bacterium (assembly GCA_044370695.1). GTDB lineage: Bacteria > Actinomycetota > Acidimicrobiia > Acidimicrobiales > Ilumatobacteraceae > JBEIFW01. The sequence goes on from JBILVB010000068.1 coordinate 2,271, forward strand.
ATGCCTTCCTCGCGCCGGGAGATCTCACCCGCGCCGGGTTGCCCGACGACGGGTTGTCGATCGCCAACCCGCTCGTGGCCGAGGAGAGCGTGCTGCGCACCTCGCTGTTGCCCGGGCTGCTGCGGTCGGTGGCGTACAACGCCTCGCATCGGCGCATCGGGGTGCGTCTGTTCGAACTCGGGCACGTGTACCGCCGGCCGCCGGCCGGGCACCTCCTGCCCGACGAGCGCGAGGTGCTCGCAGCGGCGCTCGCGGGTGCCGAGGCGCCCGCTGCCGTGGCGTTGTGGCTCGAGGTCGCAGCGGCGCTCGCCGTGCGCGACGTCAGCATCCAGGCCGCCGAGATCGCCGGTCTGCACCCGACCCGGGCCGCCGAGCTGCGCGCCGTCGACGGCACGTTGATCGGGGCGCTCGGTGAGGTCGACCCCGACGTTGCGTCTGCTCACGGCATCGCCGAGCGGGTCGCGTGGCTCGAGGTCGATCTCGGCGTGCTGCTCGAGCGACCGCACGGCAACGTGCAGTCGGCGCCGGTCAGCCGGCAACCGTCGAGCGACACCGACCTGGCCTTCGTGCTGGCCGACGCCGTACCGGCGGCCCGCCTGACCGAGGCCCTGCGCACCGCCGGCACCCCGCTGGTGGTCGATCTCGCCCTGTTCGACGTCTACCGCGGGCCGGGCGTAGCGCCGCATCACCGATCCTTGGCCTACCGGTTGCGCCTGCAGGCGACCGACCGGACGCTGACCGATGCCGACCTGGTGGAGGTCCGCAACGCTTGCGTCGCGGCGGCCTCGGCACTCGGAGCCGTGCTGCGGGCCTGATTGCGGCAGACGGTGGGCCGGTGGGCGCGTCCTATGCTGCCGCCGCATGGAGCTCGAGGCGTTGCGCACCCTGGTGCTCATCGGTGCTGCTGCGGTCCTCGGTCCGGTCGTGGCCGACCTTCTCCGGCACCGGGTCCGCCTGCCGGCGGTGGTCGTGGAGATCGGGCTCGGCATTGCGATCGGCCCGCACCTGCTCGGTTGGGCCCACCTCGACGAGGTCGTGCTCGTGTTGTCCGAGATGGGGTTGGTGTTCCTCATCTTCCTGGCCGGGTTCGAGGTGGATCCCGAACGGGTACGGGGCCGGCCGGCCCGCCTGGCCGTCACCAGTTGGGCGGCATCGCTCGCACTCGGCGTCGCCGTGGCGTTCGTGCTGAACGCCACGGGTGTGACCTCGAGCGTTCGCTATATCGCGATCGCGCTCACCACCACCGCCATCGGGACGTTGCTGCCGATCCTCGGCGACGCCGGAGTGTTGCCGACGCGGTTCGGTGCGTTCGTCCTCGCCGGCGGCGTGATGGGCGAGATCGGACCGATCGTGGCGATCTCGCTGGCCCTCACGACGGACTCGCCGGCGCGCACGACGGTGATCCTCCTGGCGTTCCTCGCCGTCTCGGTCGTGGTCGGCTGGGTCGCCACGCGACCTGCTCGACCGCGCCTCGTGCGACTCATCGCCCGCACCCTGCACTCGAGCGGACAGGTCGGCGTGCGGATCAGCGTGCTGCTGTGCGTAGCGCTCGTGTGGACGGCGGCCGAGTTCGGCCTCGACGTGCTCCTCGGGGCCTTCGTCGCCGGGATGGTCGCCCGCTTGTTCCTGGTCCGCCACGACGGGGACGGCGTCGTCGACGCCGGCGGGCTCGACCACCGTGCCGAGGTGCACCATCGCCTCGACGCCATCGGCTTCGGATTCTTCATTCCGTTGTTCTTCGTCGTCAGCGGCGTGAAGTTCGACCTCGAAGCGCTCCTCGATCCGGTCGAACTGGTGAAGGTCCCGTTGTTCCTGGGGCTGTTCCTGCTCGTGCGCGGTGTGCCGGCGTTCCTCTACCGGCGGGACCTGCCCGGGCGGGAGGTGCTGGCGCTCGGCTTGCTGCAGTCGGCCGCTCTTCCCCTCGTCGTGGTGATCACCACCATCGGTGTCGACACCGGCCAGATGCGCCCCGACAACGCCGCCGGCCTCGTCGGGGCCGGTCTGCTGTCGGTCGTCGTGCTCCCGATCGTCGCCCTGTCGATCCGCAGGTCGGGCACCCCGGTCGCCAGCGAGGCCTCGACCTCCGCGCATCAGCGATAGGCCAGCACCCGGATCCGGTCGATCTCGAACGTCGCTGGGAAGGTCGCCAGACGCACGCCGTCGGCCGGGCACGATGCCGGGCCGGCGGCCGGCGGCTCGCCGGTGCGGGCGCAGCGCTCGACGAGCGGCAGCCAACCAGGATCCCGGGCCGGGTCGCCGACCCAGTTGCCACCGACGGCGAGGTTGACGGCCAGATCCCAGCTCGCCCCCGCCGGGGCTGCCGTGCGCCAGGTGGCGTCCGGATCGGTGAACGTGCCGGAGACCCTTCCGTTGAGCGAGAACACGAACCGGACGCCGGTTGCGCCGGCTGGGAGGATTTCGACCGCGACGTCGTGCCAGGCTCCGGACGAACCAGCCGGCGGCATCGGCTCGAGATCGACCGTCCGACGGAAGGCATTGACCCCGCGCGTGCGGGGCAGATGCACGGCGTGGGCGACCGAGCCGGGCCGCTGGCTGTGGAAGACCTCGAGCACGTCGACCTCGGCCGTCGCGGCCCCCGAGCGGTGACGCAGCCAGAACGCGGGCCAGAGCCCCTGGCCGTGCGGCACCCGGGCCCGGATCTCGAAGCGCCCGAACAGGGGGTACCAGCGGCCGACCTCGCGCGAGCTCACGAACGCGGACCGGTACGGCTGTTCGACCCCGTCGGGGCAGCGGGTGGTCTCGGCGCGGGCGGTCAGCCGGAGCGTCCCGCCGGTGACGACGGCGTCGTCCGGGGTCAGGCACGCGAGCTCGTTGTTCCCGTGCCCGTAGCGGTTGTGGTACGCGACCCACCGCTGCGGGTCGAGACCGTCGCCGTCGAAGCCGTCGTCGAGCACCACCTCGATGCGAGGACCGGGCGGACCGGACACCGGCGGATCCGGGGGGCCGCATCCGGACAGGGGAACGAGCGTCCCGAGCACCAGACCGATGGCGACCCGGCGACGGAACGCCCGGCTCATCCGAGCCCGTGTCGATCGGCCGGTCGGGCGACGTCCTGCAGCGCGGGAGGCATCGCTGTTGCCACCGTGCGTCCGAGCAGATCACGGAGGTCGCCGATCGTGGGACCGAGGTCCGGTCGTGCGAGTCCTTCGAGGACGTCGAACGAGGCGCGCAGCCGACGCACCACCTGCGGCGCGTCGGCGCCGTAGCGGATGATCTCGACGAACCCCAGCTGCAGGAGCCGGGCGATCCCCGGCTCGCGGGTCCACAGGCGGGCCACCCCGTTCCCGTCGACGTAGCAACCCGCGGGGTCGGGACGGTCGACGACCGAGCCCAGCAGATCGGTGATGCGGTCGATCGCCTGCACCGCGGTCGTCGGGTCGTTCACCGCAGGCGACAGCGCGCGGCTGGCGATGTCGACGAGTTGGCGCAGCACGAAGCCGGGATCCTGCACGAGGGTGCGCTCGGTGCCAAGCAGGAACCACCGGGCGATCGTGTCGCCGTCGGGTGACGGGCCGCTCACGCGGGCGATCGGGGTGCCGACGCCCACGTACTCACCGGCTTCGACGAGCAATTCGACCCGGAGCTCGTGGATGCGGGCGTACTCGACGAGTCCGTGGCGGTCGAGTGCCTGCACCACGCCGGTGCGACGGCGACTGCGGACGGCGGGAACCTCGTGCGGTGGTGCGCGGTCGGGTACGTCCAGGTACTGCGAAGCGGGTGGGAACGCGTTGTCGAGCGTCGGCCGACCGTCGTCGACGATCTTCGTCAAGAGGTACTGCACCCGGAGGATCTTCGACATGCCGTGGACGAAGGCGATGAAGGCCGCGATCGTTGCGAGCAGGAGCAGGTACACGGCCGTGACCGTCACCGCCGGCACGATCGTGCCGGATCGGGATCGGACCTCGACGAGACCGTTGAGCGCGAACACGAAGGTGGCCAGGAACAGGCCGAGCGTCACGTGGGTCAGCCGGGAGCGCACGAAGATCCGCACGGCGCGCGGCGAGTACTGGCCGCCGGCGAGCTGGATGGCGACGAGTGTGGTGGAGAACACGACGGCGACGAAGGACAGCATCGCCGTGGCGGCGGTGGCGGTGAGTGCCGCCGAGGCGCCTGCGTCGGCGGTGACCATCCAGCCCGGCGGCGTGGTCGACTCGAGGTGCCGGTCGAGCCAGACCGTGCACCGAGAGGACACGAACGCGCCGGCGGCGAACACGCCGGGGACGAACCACAACGAGGGCGAGATCCGCTCCCGGAAGGTGAACCGCCGGATCGCCTCGGCCGGAGGACGTCGGGCCCGCACCGGGCACCCCGATTCGCCGACGTCCTCCGAGCCGGGGAGCGGTCAGGCCTGGTTGGAGGGCTTGACCACGACGGCGATGATCACGCCGATGATCGAGAGGAAGAAGCCGAGCACGGCGAACAGCGGCACGCTCTTGCCCTTCTTCTTGGCCAGATTCGCGCAGATCACTGCACAGATGATGCTGACGATGAGGCCGATTACTACGCCCATGGTGATTCCCTTCAGTCCGAGGTGCGCGCAACGTAGCTGGTCCGGAGGGCCCAGTGGGCAAGTCCTGGTGTGCGAGGTCTCAACGTCGAGTGCGCGAGCATCACGAGCACACCCTGCCCTGCCGACATCGAGGCCCCGATGAGCGCACCTGCTGCCGATACGGTCGACGCTGCGATCGACGAGATGCTTGCCTCGGTACCCGACGACCCCATCGAGCAACGAGGCCGTCTGTTCGATCTCGGGCTCGCATGGGTACACCACCCCCACGGGCGCGGCGGCCTGGCGGCGGTGCCCTCCCGGCAGTTCGACGTGATGCGACGCGTCCAGGCCGAGGGGATCGCGGTCAACACGCTCGCCTCGGGTGGCGGGGTGATCCTCGCCGGTCCGACGATGGCGGTACACGGTTCCGACGAACTGTGTGGGCGACTCCTGCGACGATCGTTCACCGGCGAGGACTCCTGGTGTCAGCTGTTCTCCGAACCCGGCTCGGGGTCGGACATGGCCGGACTCGGCACTCGGGCCGTGCGCGACGGTGACGAATGGGTGGTCGACGGCCAGAAGGTCTGGACCACGAACGCCCACCTCTGCAACCGGGCGATGCTCATCGCTCGCACCGACCCCGACCAGCCCAAGCATCGGGGCATCACGTATTTCGGCCTCGATCTGACCTCGCCCGGGGTCGAGGTCCGGCCGCTGCGGCAGCTGACCGGACAGGCCGAGTTCAGCGAGGTGTACCTGACCGGCGTACGCATCCCCGACGCCGACCGGATCGGTGACGTGGGTGACGGTTGGCGGGTGGCGATGACGACGTTGTCGAACGAGCGGACCTCGATCGGCGGTGGCGGTCGGTCTCCGCTCCGGGGGAGCGGTGCGATCGCCGAGGCGCTGCGCATCTGGTCGGAGGCACCCGCCGATCGCCGCACGGCGGTGTACCGCGATCGCCTGCTGTCGTTGTGGGCCGACGCCGAGGTGCTCCGGCTCACCAACCAGCGCGCCGCCACGGCGAGGCGGGCCGGGACGCCGGGTCCGGAAGGCTCGATCGCGAAGCTGGCGTTCGGAACCCTGAACCAGCGGATCTACGAGTTCTGTGTCGACCTGCTCGGCGCCGACGCGCTGGTCGGCTACGACTACACGTTCCGGCGGGAGGACCATCTCGGCTACGTCGGTCCGGCCGGTACGGCCCGGCAGTTCTTCCTGCGCAGCCGGGCCAACTCCATCGAGGGCGGGACGACCGAGATCCAACGCAACATCGTCGGCGAGCGCGCCCTCGCCCTGCCGGCCGAGCCGCGGACCGACAAGGACGTCGCTTGGCGCAACGTCCTTCGCAACTGACCGGGCGAGCGACCGTCAGTTCGCCGACGCGTCGTCGGGGAAGTTCGCGAGCCAACGGAGCCGGCCGGTTTGGCGGCCGAGCACGATGCGCCAGAGCCGTTCGGGCTCGGGATGGAACGCGTCGGCGGGATCGGCGTCGACGACGATCCAGGCGTCGGCGGCGATCTCGCCCTCGAGCTGACCGGGGCCCCAGCCGGCGTAGCCCAGGAAGAGCCGCACCTCGGCGATCTCAGGCGGGTCGCCGGCGAGATCGAGCGCGTGCCAACCAGGCGTGGAGGACGAGCGTGCCAATCCGATCACGCCGTCGGTGCCGACGGGCCCGCCGACGAAAAGTCCGCCGGGAGCGGCCAGCGCCGGGCTCCATCGAGCCAGTGGGTCGGGAATCTGGCCGGGGTGACGTCGGTTGAGTACCAATCCCAGGGCACCATGTTCTCCGTGGTCGAGCAGGAGGACCACGGTGCGGTCGAAGTTCGGATCGACGAGTGGCGGGGTCGCCACGAGCAACCGTCCTTCGAGTGCAGGGACAATCACAGGAATTGTTCTACCGGCTGCGAGTGCGCCGCCGCGAGGAGGAGCAGATGCGGGCACGGACCAGCGGGCGCGGCGGGCTGATCGGGGTGACCGTGGTGGTCGTCGCAGTGGTGCTCGGTGCGCTCGGGCTCGGCGGCGCGCTGCTGGCCGTGCGCATCGGTGAACTGTTCGAGACCACGACCGTCGACCGGAGCCCGCCGCCGGTGCTGCAGACGCTCCGGGACCTTTCGCAGTACAAGGCGGCGTCGGCGAGCTTCGAGGTCATCGTCGACACGGAGCGTGACGTGAAGTACCTCCCGTCGTTCATCGCCGGGGAGCGCACGCTCTTCGTCGCCGTGGGCTCCGTCGACGCGACGGTCGACTTCTCGGCCCTGGCCGACTCGGCCGTCGTCATGGCGGACGATCGCGGGGCCGTGTCGATACGTCTGCCCCGGGCCGTCCTGGCCGAACCGGTCGTCGACACCGAGCAGAGCCGGGTGGCCGCTCGCTCGCGCGGCCTGTTCGATCGCGTGGCCGGCATCTTCCAGTCGGAGCCGACGAGCGATCGTCCGCTGTACCTCGCGGCGGAGGCGAAGATGGCCGATGCTGCCAAGGCGACGTCGCTGCGGGAACGGGCGGAGGAGAACACCCGGATCATGCTGACGTCGCTGCTGCGGTCGCTCGGGTTCGAACGGGTCACGGTCACCTTCGTGGAGACGGCCCCGGTCAGCCGTCCCTGACCGGTCGGGCTTCGGGGACGATCATCGGCAGGCGTTCTCGCGCACCCGGGGTGCGGCGCACACGTCGACCACGGCCGCGGAGGTCACGCTGAGGCCGGTCGCGGTCTTGGCGACCTTCAGGTGGAACTCTCGCTGTGAGACGCCCGGGAGTCCGGTGCCCGTGGCGACGAGTACGACCCCGACCGGATTGCCCGTGCTGGTCCAGCCGACCCGGACGGCGGCGCTCTCGCCGCCGGCCCGGGCGGCGAGGGCCTTGCGGAGGTCGGCTGCGGCCTTCTGCGCGAACGTCTCCGGGGTGGCGCCGGCGAGTTCGCCGCCCACGGCGGCTTTCACCATCGCGGTCGCGTCGACGAAGGAGGTGCGCGTCGGAGCGCCTGCGGTCGTGGTCGGGCTCGCCGTGGTCGCCGGCGTTGCGATCGTCGAGGTCGCGGGGGATTCCACCTCGGGAACGACGATCGCCGGCGCCGGTGTCACCACGGTCGCCGAGGGCGGAAGGGTGACCATCGTGGTGGTCGCCTTCACGGTCACGGTGGCGACCTTCGGCTCGTCCGATCCGCCGCAGGCCCCGAGGGCGACGCCAGCCATCACACTGGCGGCCAGGAAACGAAAACCGGTCATGGGTGAACTCCTCGTCGGACTCCACCCGCAGCACCATGCTGCCACATCGCCCAACCCTCGTCTGCGGCGGCGGCTGGGTCCGGGGAATCATTCTTGTGCATCATCATTCGGGGTCATGTATGGTCATGCACTCGTGACGGCCAAGAAGCGGATCGGCATCGTGGGTGCGTCGGGGTACACGGGGTTGGAGTTGTTACGGATCCTCGCCGGGCACCCCGACTGCGAGGTCGCGCTCGCCACCGGGGAAACGCAGGCGGGAACCTTGGCGGCGAGCCTCTATCCGAGTCTGCGCGTCGCCTACCCGGACCTGGTCTTCGGCGAGTTCGACGCGGCGGCCTGCGACGGCCTCGACGCAGTGTTCCTCGGTCTACCCCACGAGGCCTCCCTCGAGCTCGCGCCGCAACTGGTCGGTCGGGTGGGCGTGGTCGTCGACCTGTCCGCCGCCTACCGGTTGAAGGACGCGTCGCTCTACCCTCGCTGGTACGGCTTCGAGCACACGCAGCCGACGCTGCTGGCCGAGGCCGTCTACGGTCTGCCGGAGCGCCATCGGGCCGAGCTCGGCGGCGCTCGCCTCGTCGCCACGCCGGGCTGCTACGTGACGGCGGCGACGCTCGCCCTCGCCCCGTTGGTCGACGCCGGCCTCATCGAGCCCCACGGCGTGGTCGTCGATGCGGCGAGCGGGGTGTCGGGTGCCGGCCGCGGCCCGAAGCACACGAACTCGTTCTGCACCGTCGACGAGGACTTCACGGCGTACGGCCTGATCGATCATCGCCACACCCCGGAGATGGAACAGGAGATCGGGGCGCAGGTGCTGTTCACGCCGCACCTCGCACCGATGAACCGGGGCATCCTGGCGACGTGCTACGCCCGGCCCGCTGCGCCGGGGAGTACCGCTTCGGTGCTGGCGGCGTTGGCCCGGGCCTATTCCGGCGAGCCGTTCGTCTCGGTGCGCCCGGACTCGCCCTCGACGAAGGCGACGCTCGGATCGAACGCGGTCCACCTGAGCGCCCGCGTCGACGAGCGCACCGGATGGGTCATGGTCCTGTGCGCGATCGACAACCTGACGAAGGGCGCCTCGGGCGGGGCCGTGCAGGCGATGAACGTTGCGCTCGGCCTCACCGAGACCGCCGGACTCAGCGCCGTCGGGGTGTACCCGTGACCGGGCACGACCGACTCGCCGGTGCGGCCGACAAAGCCGAGGTCCTCGTCGAGGCCCTGCCGTACATCCGGCGGTTCTCCGGCAAGGTCGTCGTCGTGAAGTACGGCGGCAACGCTCTCGCGGGAGCGAGCGAGGACGACGCGCTCGCCTTGTTCGCCGAGGACGTCGTGCTGATGCACGCCGTCGGGATGCGACCCGTCGTCGTGCACGGGGGCGGGCCGCAGATCAGCGACCTGATGAGCCGGCTGGGGAAGGTCCCCGAGTTCCGCGACGGCCTGCGCGTCACCGACCGGGAGACGGTCGACATCGCCCGCATGGTCCTGCGCGGTCAGGTGAACCCGCAGCTCGTCGCCGCGATCAACGTCCACGGACCGCTGGCGGTCGGGGTCTCCGGCGAGGATGCCGGCCTGTTGCGCGCGAAGGCGCGCGACCCACAACTCGGCTTCGTCGGCGACGTGACCGACGTGAACCCGGCCATCCTGCTCCGCCTCCTCGCCCAAGATCTCATCCCGGTGGTTGCGACCATCGGGGCCGACGAGCTCGGTCAGGCGTACAACATCAACGCCGACACCGTCGCCGGGGTGCTCGCCACCGCGCTCGGGGCGGAGAAGCTCATCTACCTGACCGACATCGAGGGGGTCCGGCGCGACGTCGCCGATCCCGACAGCCTCATCCGGCGCACCACCGCCGACGAACTCGACTCGCTCATGGCCGACGGCACGCTCACCGGGGGCATGATCCCCAAGATCGCCTCGTGTGTCGGCGCGGTGCGTGGCGGGGTTCGGCGGGCGCACATCCTCGACGGTCGCATCCCGCACGTGCTGCTGCTCGAGATCTTCACCGACGAAGGGATCGGGACGATGGTGACCAACGGGGAGTCGACATGACCACGCACGCCGACGCGATGCACGCCCCTTCGGGGCTCGAGCACTGCCCGCTCATGCCGACGTACGGCCCGCCGCCGGTGATGTTCGTCCGCGGCTCGGGCACGGAGCTGTGGGACGCCGACGGGCGTCGATACCTCGACCTGCTCTCCGGCCTGGCGGTCACCTCGCTCGGCCACGCGCATCCCGCCGTCGCCGATGCGCTCGCCGCCCAGGCTCGGACGCTCCTGCACACGTCGAACCTGTTCGCCACCGAGCACGCCTGGCAGGTTGCGACGACCCTCGACCGGCTGCTGGGCGGCGGCGGTCAGGTGTTCTTCTGCAACTCTGGCGCCGAGGCGAACGAGTGCGCCATAAAGCTGGCGCGCAAGTGGGGCGGTCGGGGCCGGCACGTCGTCGTCTCCGCGTACGGCAGCTTCCACGGGCGGACGCTGGCGACGCTGCACGCGACCGGCCAGCCGGCCAAGCACGAGCCGTTCCAGCCGCTGCCCGACGGCTTCCGCCACGTCGCCTGGAACGACCTCGACGCCCTGGCGGCGGCGATCACGCCCGACGTCTCCGCCGTGTTGCTCGAGCCGGTGCAGGGCGAGGGCGGGGTGAACCCGGCGACGCTCGAGTACTTCCAGGGTGTCCGGCGGCTGTGCGACGAGCGTGGCCTGCTGTTCATGGTCGACGAGGTCCAGACCGGTCTCGCGCGTTGCGGCGCATGGTTCGCCCACCAGCACTTCGGCGTCGTCCCCGACGTCGTGACGATGGCCAAGGCGCTCGGCAACGGCATGCCGATCGGTGCCTGCTGGGCCCGGCGAGAGGTCGCTGGGGCGTTCCAGCCCGGCGACCACGCCACCACGTTCGGCGGCACGCCGCTCGCCTGCGCCGCGGCCAAGGCCGTGCTCGCCGAGATGGAGCGGATCGATGCGCCCGCAACGGCCCGCCGAGCCGGCGAGCGACTCACGGCGGCGCTGCTCGCCACACCAGGGGTCGCCGGCGTGCGCGGCCTCGGCGTGCTGATCGCGGCCGAACTCGACGGTCGTGACGCCAAGGCCGTCGCCGGCGAACTGCTGGCGCGCGGCATCGTCGTCAACGCAGTGACCGCCACGGCGCTCCGTCTCGCCCCCCCGATCACGATCGGTGACGACGAGATCACCGAGGCCGTCGGGGTGCTCGCCGCCGTCCTGGCCGACGGCGTGGGGCGCCCGTGAGCCGGACCGCGTCGGCGCGGCACCTTCTCGACGTCGACGACCTGAGCTCGGCCGAACTCGCTGCGGTGCTCGACCTCGCGGAGCGCCCGGCGCTTCCCCGGGTGCTGGCGGGCCGGGGGGTGGCGTTGCTGTTCGAGAAGCCGTCCCTGCGCACCCGACATTCCACCGAGATCGCTGTCGTCCAACTCGGGGGCCATCCGATCAGTGAGCAGTCCGAGCTCGGTCGCCGGGAATCGATCCCCGACGTCGCACGGACGCTGTCGGGGTACCACGGGGCGATCGGCGCCCGTGTCTTCGCCCACCGCAAGGTCGCCGAGCTCGCCGCATGGTCGTCCGTCCCGGTCGTCAACCTCCTGTCCGACGACGCCCACCCCCTGCAGGCGCTCGCCGACCTGCTCACGTTGCGCCAGGAATTCGGCACGCTCGCCGGCGTGCGCATCGCGTGGGTCGGCGACTTCTCGAACGTGGCTCGATCGTTGGCCAAGGGAGTCGCCCTGTCGGGTGGTTCGCTGGTGTGCTGCTCGCCGCCCGGCTTCGGTCCGTCCGAGGTCGACCGCGAGGCGGTCGCCGCGCTCGGTGGGGTCCTCGCGGTGGCCCCTCGACCGGCCGATGCGGTCGACGGCGCGAGCGCCGTGGCCACCGACGCCTGGTATTCGATGGGCCAGGAAGCCGATGCCGTCGTTCGCAAGCAGGCCTTCGAAGGCTTCACGATCACCTCGGCGCTCCTGGCCGGTGCGGCACCGGGCGCGGTGTTCCTTCACTGCCTCCCGGCGCATCGCGGGGAGGAGGTCACCGACGAGGTGATCGACGGCCCGAGGTCGCGGGTGTTCCCCGAAGCGACGAACCGGTTGCACACCGCCCGAGCGGCGTTCGCGTTCCTGCTGGGGGTGCGTCCGTGACGAGCGGTGGGCGCATCACCAAGGCCCAACGCCAGCATCGCATCGCGCAGCTCCTCGCCCATCAGCAGATCACCAGCCAGTCGCAGGTGGTCGAGCTCCTCGGTGCCGACGGCATCCACGCCACGCAGGCGACGGTGTCGCGAGATCTCGAGGACCTCGGTGCCGTCAAGGTGCGCGTGCCCGGCGGTGAGACCGTGTACGCCATTCCCGAGTTCGAGCCCGAGCGCGTCGCTCCGGCCGATCACCTGCGGCGGGTGCTCGGGGAATGGGTCGCCGACGTCGCGGCCAGTGGGAACCTGGTCGTGCTGCGCACCCCGCCGGGATGCGCACACGTCGTCGCGTCGGCGCTGGACCGGGCCGGTCTGAGCGAACTGATCGGCACGGTGGCTGGGGACGACACGCTGCTGTGCGTGGCGGCCGAGGAGGTCGGCGGGACGGTCCTGGCCAGGATGCTGCGCGACCTGGCGGGGCTCGAGGAGGCACGATGAGCGGTGACATCACGGAGGGCCGCACGTTGTGGCACGGGCGCTTCGCGGCGGGGCCGGCCGAGGAGCTCTTGGCGTACACGGTGAGCCTGCCGTTCGATCGACGCCTGGCTGCCGACGACATCGCCGGGTCCCGGGCGCACGCTTCGATGCTCGGCCACGTCGGTCTGCTCGGCCCCGACGAACTCGCCTCGATCTTGCAGGCGCTCGACCAGGTCGACGACGAACTCGGCCAGGGGCGCTTCTCGTTCCTTTCTTCCGACGAGGACGTACACACAGCGGTCGAACGCCGGGTCACCGAACTCGCAGGTCCCGCCGGGGCGAAGCTCCACACCGGGCGTAGCCGCAACGATCAGGTCGCGACCGATCTTCGACTGTGGTGCAAGCGAGAGCTGCGGGCCGTCGCCGGCCGCATCGTCGGTCTCCAGGACGTGCTGTGCGAGCGGGCGATCGCCGCCGGCGAGGCCCAGCTGCCGGGCTACACCCACCTCCAGCGGGCGCAGCCGGTGCTCCTCGCCCACCATCTGCTCGCACACGGATGGGCACTCGCCCGTGACGTCGATCGCCTGCTGGCCACGATCGCCCGTCTCGACGTCTCCCCGCTCGGCGCTGGTGCGCTCGCGGGCTCGTCGCTGCCACTGGATCCGGCCTGGACCGCCGAGCGCCTCGGGTTCGCCGCCGTGTTCGACAACTCGCTCGACGCCGTCTCCGACCGGGACTTCGTGGCCGAGGCGTTGTTCGACTTGGCGCTGGTGGGGATCCATCTGTCCCGGCTCGGCGAGGAGTGGGTGTTGTGGACCTCGGAGGAGTTCGGCTTCGCCCGGCTCGACGACGCCTACGCGACCGGGTCGTCGATGCTCCCGCAGAAGAAGAATCCGGACATCGCCGAGCTGGCACGGGGGAAGGCCGGACGGTTGATCGGCGACCTGACCGGGCTGCTGGCCACTCTCAAGGGCCTCCCGCTCGCCTACAACCGGGACCTGCAGGAGGACAAAGAACCGCTGTTCGACGCCGTCGAGCAGGTGTCGTTGGCCCTCGCGGCGATCGCCGGGATGATCGCGACCGCGACCTTCGACACCGGTCGCATGGCGGACGCGGCGAACGCGCCCCACACCGCCGCGACCGATCTCGCCGAATGGCTCGTCGTCGACGGGATGCCGTTCCGCCAGGCCCACGCCGTCGTGGGGTCGCTCGTGCGGGCGTCGCTCCAGCCGGGCGCTCGTCCGCTCGCCCAGCTGGTCGCCGACCACCCCGATCTCGGCCCGGAGGCCGCGGCGCTCGTCGCCCCGGGGGTGGCGGCCCGCCGCCGCACGACCCCGGGCGGGGGCGGTCCGGGTCCGGTCGCCGCCCAACTCGAGCGGTTCCGCGAGCATCTCGTGACCGCGCGGGCCCGCATCGAACCCACCACCCCACCTTCTGGAGTTCACTGATGGGCAACGTCCTGGTCAACCTGCCGGTCGGCGAGCGAGTCGGCATCGCGTTCTCGGGTGGTCTCGACACCTCGGTCGCGGTCGCCTGGATGCGGGAGAAGGGTGCGATCCCGTACGCCTACACCGCCGACCTCGGCCAGTACGACGAGCCGGATCTCGCCGGCGTGCCGGATCGGGCCGTCGGCTACGGGGCCGAGGTCGCCCGTCTCGTCGACTGCCGGGAGACCCTCGTCGCCGAGGGTCTCGTGGCCCTGCAGTGCGGGGCGTTCCACATCACGACGGCGGGGAAGACCTACTTCAACACGACCCCGCTCGGACGGGCCGTCACCGGCACGATGCTGGTTCGGGCGATGCACGACGACGGCGTCGACGTGTGGGGGGACGGCAGCACTTACAAGGGCAACGACATCGAGCGGTTCTACCGCTACGGCCTACTCGTCAATCCGAAGCTCCGGATCTACAAGCCCTGGCTCGACCCGGTCTTCGTCAGCGAACTCGGCGGGCGCGCCGAGATGAGCGAGTTCCTCGTCGTGCGGGACCTCCCGTACCGGGCGAGCAAGGAGAAGGCCTATTCGACGGACGCCAACCTGTGGGGCGCCACCCACGAGGCCAAGGAACTCGAACTGCTCGGAACCTCGATGGACATCGTGGAGCCGATCATGGGTGTCCGACACTGGGACTCCTCCACGGAGGTGGCGGCGGAGATCGTCACCGTCCGGTTCGAGGAAGGCTGGCCGGTCGAGATCAACGGCCGCACGTTCGCCGACCACTTCGGTCTCGTCCACGAGGCGAACACGATCGGTGGCCGGCACGGCCTCGGCATGTGCGACCAGATCGAGAACCGGATCATCGAGGCCAAGAGCCGAGGCATCTACGAGGCTCCGGGGCTGGCGCTGCTCCACGTCGCCTACGAGCGACTGGTGACGGCGATCCACAACGAAGGCACGATCGACAACTACCGGACCTTCGGCCGGCGGCTCGGACGGCTCCTCTACGAGGGTCGCTGGTTCGATCCCCAGTCGCTGATGCTGCGCGAGTCCCTCCAGCGCTGGGTCGGTTCGGCCGTCACCGGGGAAGTGACGCTGCGCCTGCGCCGCGGCGACGACTACACGATCCTCGACACGGCGGGCCCGAACCTGACGTACCAGCCCGAACGCCTGTCGATGGAGAGCGGCGAGGGTGCGTTCGGGCCGCTGGACCGAATCGGTCAGCTGACGATGCGGAACCTCGACATCGCCGATTCCCGGGACAAGCTCGCCGTGTACCAGCAGGCCGGCACGCTCGGGCCCGGCGGGGTCGGTCCGCTCGCGCTGGAGAGCGGGACCTGAGGCGCTGGGGCTCCGCCGATCTGCGCGGCGACAGCGTCGAGGTCGCCCCGCGCCTGCTCGGTCTCGTCCTCGCCGGACACGGCGTGCAGGGCCGGATCGTCGAGGTGGAGGCCTACGGCGGGCGGCACGATCCGGCCAGCCATGCCTTCCGAGGCCGCACGACCCGCAACGCCAGCATGTTCGGGCCGGCGGGAACCCTCTACGTCTACCGCTCCTACGGCCTGCACTGGTGCGCGAACGTCGTGACCGGCCCGGTGGGTGACGGTCAAGCGGTGCTCGTGCGCGCCGTACTCGTCCTTCGGGGCGAAGACCTCGTGGTCGAGCGGCGTCGAGGTGTCGCGCGCCGGCATTGGTCCGATGGTCCCGGCAAGGTGTGCACCGCGCTCGGGATCAGCGGCGCCGACGACGGACGCGACCTGCTCCTCGATCCCGAACTCGGGCTGTACGACGACGGGTCCGTCGTCGACGCGGTTCACGCAACGCCGCGGATCGGCATCACCAAAGCGGTCGACGTCCGGTGGCGCTGGTGCGCGACCATCGCGCCCGATGGACCTGATCGACGACCTCGCCGCCCGCGGACTCATCCATGACTCGACCGATCGCGCCCTGCTGCGGGCGCGCCTGGCCGAGCGTCCGATCGGCGTCTACGTCGGCTTCGACCCGACCGCCGACAGTCTCCACGTCGGCAACCTGCTCGGCCAGGTGACGCTGCGCCGCTTCCAGCTCGCCGGGCACCGGGTCTTCCCACTCGCAGGCGGCGCGACCGGCATGATCGGGGACCCGGGCGGCCGCTCCGCCGAGCGCAACCTCCTCGACCGAGACACGCTGCGGCACAACGTGTCGTGCATCAAGCGTCAGCTCGCATCGCTTCTCGAGTTCGACGGTCCGAACCCGGCGACCCTCGTGGACAACGCCGATTGGACGGCCTCGGTATCCGTGCTCGATTTCCTTCGTGACGTCGGTAAGCACGTCACGATCAACCAGATGCTCGCCAAGGAATCGGTCCGGACGCGCGTCGAGTCCGAGCATGGGATCTCCTACACCGAGTTCAGCTACATGCTGCTGCAGGCCAACGACTTCCGCCATCTCCGCGAGCACCACGACGTCGAGCTGCAGATGGGTGGCTCGGACCAGTGGGGGAACATCGTCGCCGGCATCGACCTGATCCGACGGGTGCTCGCGGCGCCCGCGTACGGCCTCACCTGGCCACTCGTCACGAAGTCCGACGGGACGAAATTCGGCAAGTCGGTCGGAGGTGCCGTGTGGCTCGACGCGGCGAAGACCAGTCCGTACCAGTTCCACCAATTCTGGATGCAGACCGACGACGCCGACGTCGGCCGCTACCTGTTGCAGTTCAGCCTGCGCTCCGTCGCCGAGATCGAGACCGTCGCAGCCGAACACCTCGCTGCGCCGGAGCGCCGTCTCGGCCAGCGAGCTCTCGCCGACGACGTCACGGCGATGCTGCACGGCCGGGAAGCCACGGAGGCTGCCACCGCAGCGGCTGCGCTCCTGTTCGGCGGCGATCCGACCCGCGCGTCCGAGCGCGTCCTCGCCACGCTTGCCGGCGAGATCCCCACGACGAGGGTCGAATCGCAAGCGCTCGACGACCTCCTCGCGCTCGTGGTTCGCACCGGCCTCGCGAGCTCCAACGGTGATGCCCGGCGCGCCATCGACCAGCGAGGGATCTACGTCAACGGTCGCTCCGTCGGAGCCGGTGAGCCGGTGGAACTGTTGCACGGACGCTTCGTCCTGCTGCGGCGAGGGAAGAAGAACCACCACCTCGTCGTGCTCGGCTGATGGCCCCGACCTGGGTTCCGAACCTCAGGC
>JBILVB010000069.1:0-19196 GCA_044370695.1 Acidimicrobiales bacterium
GCGGTGACCGTCGCCGTTCCGGCCGACGCCGTCGTGCTGATCGCGACCGCTGTCCACGATCGGCGGGTGCTGCTCACACTTCGAGCGCCCTGATCGAGCGGTACGCCCCACGTCACCGGACCCGGTTGGTCACCACACGGTGTAGAGCGCGAGGCAGCCGACACCGAGCACGGTGCGGTACGCGACGAACGGACCGAAGCTGCGGGTACGAACCAGCCGGATCGTGCCCCACACCGCCACCCAACCGGACACCGCCGCCGCGGCGATACCCGCCAACATCGGTGCGACGAGCCCTTCGGGAATCCCGTCGGCCACGAGCTTGCCGACCTTGAACACGACCGCTCCGGACGTCACGGGAAGGCTCATGAGGAACGACAACCGTGCGGCAGCGTCGCGGTCGAACCCGCTGAGCCGGGCGGCCGTGATCGTGATGCCCGAACGTGAGGTGCCCGGGTTCAGGGCGAGGATCTGCGCACTGCCGAGCTGTAGGGCGTCCCGCAGGCCGAACTCCTCGACCCCCCGCGTCCCACGGCGGCGGTCGGCCCACCACAGGAGCATCCCGAATCCGACCAACGACACCGAGATGAGCGGAATCGTGCCGAGATCCTCTTCGATGGTCTTCTCGAACAGCGCGCCCGCCACCGCCGCCGGAACGGCCGACACGACGAGCAACCACGGCAGCCGTCCTTCGGGCGCGCGGCGGGCGGCAGGGTCGAACAGCGCCGCGAACCCGTTGCGTACGTAGGACCAGAGGTCCCCGCGGAAGTACGCGACCACGGCGACCAGGGTCCCGACGTGGAGCGCCACGTCGAAGGCCTTGGACACGCTCGGGTTCTCGAGGTCATTCCAGCCGAACAGCCAGGGCACCAGGATCAGATGGCCGCTCGACGAGATCGGGAGGAACTCCGACAGACCCTGCACGAGGCCGAGCACGATGGCGTGGACGATGGGCACGAGGGCTCCCGGACGTAGGTCCGGCGGGGTCAGCCGCCGGTCGAGGGCACGATCCTCGGACGCCAGCGGCGCGCCGGGTCGCTGTGATGGCCCCTCACCCTGCCACGACGCAACGAATCGAGGAACTGCGCCGGCGAGTCGAAATCGGGCATCTCGACGTACGCCGCGCCGATCGCCTCGGGCACGTGGGCATCCGAACCGGCACCGGCCGCCAGGTCGTGACGATCGGCGTAGTCGGCGGCGTGCCGGTTCAGGTGCTGGAGGGACGTCTTCGCGTTGAAGGCCTCGATCGCATCGACGAGCCCCGCGGCCACCAGTTCGTCGAGCGCGGGCTGGACGAGGTTGCGCCGGATCGGGTCGAACGGGTGGGGGATGTAGACCAGGCCGCCCTGGGACCGGATCCGCTCCGCTGCCTCGAGCGGAGCGATACCCATCGGGACCCGCTCACTCAGGAACAGGCCGATCACCTCACCGTGGTGCGTCCGCAGCTCCTCCCCAACGATCACCCGGCACGGCAGGCGGTCGACGAGTTCCTGCCCGCCTCGCACGGCGTTGTGATCCGTGATGCACAACACGTCGATGCCCGAGGCGATCACCGCTTCCTCGATCTCGTCGTAGGTCGTGGTCGAGTCGCCGGAGTGCATCGTGTGCGAGTGCAGATCGACGCGAACCCACCCCGCCGGCAGCGGCTCGGCGAGGTGGGGATGGCGGTCGATCCCAGCGGCGGTCGGTCGGCCCGGCACAGCGCCGGACGCTACCGGCCGCGCCGGGCCGACCACCCGTTTTCCTCAGTTCGCCGCCGGCGAGCACTTCTCGGTGTACTTCTCCTGCAACGTCGCGACCCGCGCCGTGAGCGCCGAACGCTTCTGCGCCAGCTCGCCCCGCTTCGCCGTGAGCTTCTCGACGGCCTTGGTCCGACCCGCCGCGGTGGCAGCGGCGACCCGCTCGTCGAGCTTGGCGAGCGCCTGGTCGATCTTGGCCGTGGCCTGCGGGACCCGGTCGAGCGCCGCTTTCACCTTCTCGCAGCGGGCCGCGACGGTGGCCGGGTCGGCCGCCTTGCCCCCCGGGGTCGACCCGGCTGCGAAGGCCGGGGCGGCGACGCCGAGGGTCAGCAAGCCGGCGAGGGTGGCGGTAACGAGCTTCGTACGCATGGTGTTGTCTCCGTTCGTGGGGGGACGGCTCCTCCGTCCTGAGCACCAGCATCGGCCGCACTTGTGAGCGGGATGTGAGCCTGGCGTACAGATGCCGTCGAGGCTCGCCTGCATCACGGTCGAGCGGTGAGCGCCACGCCGACCGCCGATACCGCCAGGCCGGGAAGCGCTACCCAGCCCAGCCGCTCGCCGTAGAGCAGCGCACCTGCGGCCGCAGACAACGCCGGCGTCAGGAAGAACAGCGTCGACACCCGAGCCGCAGCGCGGCGTGCGAGCAAGAGGTTCATCAGCAACACGGCACCGCACGACAGCGCCACCACCGACCAGACCTCGGCGAACACGAACGACGGCGTCACCGTCACGTCCCAACCCTCCACCACGACGGCGAGCACCGCGAGCACGACAGCCGAGCCGAGGTACTGGACCGCGGTGCCGGTGAGCAGCGGCTGAGCGGTGTTCCGGGCCCGCTGCCACAACGTCCCGGCGGACATGCCCACCACCGAGAGGCCCATGGCGACGAGGGCTGGCCACGGTGCGTCGGCACCCCCGGCGGCGAGCTTGTCGCCGACGACCACCGCCACCCCGGCGAAGCCGAGGCCGACCCCGGCCCACTGCCGGGCCGTGAGCCGCTCCCCCAGCACCGTGCGCGCCGCGACCGACGTCGCCACCGGGTGCAGCCCGGCGATCAACGACGACAGCCCGGCCGGCAGCCCGTTGCCGATGGACCAGAACACCCCGCTCAGGTACACCGCGTGCACCCCGAGCCCGGCCAGGCCGAGGTCGGCCCAGGCGCGACGGCCGGTCGGCCAGGCCTCGCCCCGGGCGCGGGCGACGGCCGCCAGGATCGCGGCCGCGGCCAGCAGGCGGACCGCGAGGAAGCTGAACG
This sequence comes from Acidimicrobiales bacterium, assembly GCA_044370695.1. Lineage (GTDB taxonomy): Bacteria > Actinomycetota > Acidimicrobiia > Acidimicrobiales > Ilumatobacteraceae > JBEIFW01. The sequence goes on from JBILVB010000069.1 coordinate 2,992, forward strand.
GTCCGGCGTCGCCGGCGTAGTGGGCGCCGACGAACCCGGTGGACCACAGGGCGACGAACACCCACGGCGCAACCGTGTCGAGCGTGGGTCGGGTCCCGGGCACGGGAGTCAACCCTGACACAACTACCGTCGCGGGCGCCGTGGCCCTCGTCGTCCCGTCGCTCGACCTGCGCGCCCTCGCCGTCGCCGACCCGTACCCGGCGCTCGCCGCCGCCCGGGAAGCGGCGCCGATCGTGGCCGACTCGGCTCGCGGCGGCTGGTTGCTGTGCCGGCACGCCGAGATCGCCGCAGCACTGCGGGACCGCCGCCTCGGACGCGTCGATCCGGCCGCCGGTCCGTCACCGCGGCCCGGGTGTCCGGCCTTCTCGGCGCTGGAACGCTGGTCCCTGCTCGATCTCGAAGGCCCGGACCACGAACGGTTGCGGACCCGCATCGGCCGGCTGTTCACGCCCTCGGCGGTGGCGGCACGGCGCCCGGCCATCGAGACGCTCGCCGCCGACCTGCTCGAACCGGTGCTCGCCCGATTGCGCGACGGCGACGCCGTCGACCTCCTCGCCGACTACGCCGGGCCGTTCGCCGTCTCGGTGATCTGCGACCTGCTCGGCGTGCCCCGCGCCGACGGACCCCGGCTGCTCGCCTGGTCTCACGCCATGGTCCGGCTGTACGAAGTGGCCCCCTCTCCCGAGCATCGGGCGGCGGCCGAGTCGGCCTCGGTCGATTTCGCGGCCTACGTCGACGGGTTGCCCGACGTGCTGGGCGCGATCGGCGTGTCGCCCGCCGAGCGTCGCTCCACCGTGGTGCTGCTGCTCAACGCCGGCCACGAAGCCACGGTGAACGCCCTCGGCAACGGCCTGCGAGCCCTGCTGTCGCGCCCGGACCAGTGGCATCGGCTCGCCGGCGGCACCGTCGACGCGGCGAGCGCGCTCGAGGAGTGCCTCCGGTTCGACGGACCGCTCATGCTGTTCGACCGGATCGTGATCGACCCCGACGGGATCGAGCTCGCCGGCCATCGGCTCGGCCGCGGTGAGCGGGTCGGCCTGTTGTTCGGCGCGGCCAACCGAGATCCCCGCCGGTTCGACGATCCGGACCGCTTCGACGTCGGTCGGGGCGACGCCGGCCACGTCGGCTTCGGCGGCGGCGCCCATTTCTGCCTCGGCGCCCCCCTGGCCCGGATGGAGCTCGCGGTGTCGCTCGCCGCGCTGGCCGCCCGAGCGCCCGACCTCGCGCTGGCCGCCGAGCCCGAGTTCCACCCGACGTTCGTCATTCGCGGGCTGCGCGCCCTGCCGGTCGTCACGACCCGCTGAGGCTGATCCCCTCGATCACGAGGCTCATCCCGACCGCCGACATCGGCAGCCAGTCGAGATCGCCGCCGACTTCGCGGATGTCGAGGAGCATGCGCTGCAACGTCGATGCGATCGTGAACTCCCGGATCGGCGCGCCGAGTTCGCCGCCGGTGATGCGCAGGCCGGCCGCACCCGAGGAGAAGTCGCCCGACACCGGGTTGACCCCGGAGTGCAGCCCCAGGACCTGCTGCACCAGCACGCCGTCGCCGACGTCGCGCACCAGGTCGGCCTGGCTCCGGGTCCCGGGCGCGAGCTGGATCGCCCGACACCCGACGCCGGGCGTGGACTTGAACCCACCGCGCACCGCCGAGCCGGTGGAGTGCACCCCGGCACGCCGGGCGCTGTAGGCGTTGTGCACGAACTGGCGCAGCACCCCGCCGTCGATGAGCAGGTTGCGCCGGGAGGCGAGGCCCTCCCCGTCGACCTCGGATGCGGTGTACGCCAACGGGTTCGTCGGGTCGTCGACCAGGGTGACGAACGACGGGGCGACCTGCTCGCCGAGCCGGTTGGCGAACAGCGACCGCCCCTTGAGCACGCTCTCGCCGTTGAGGGTCGAGGCGATGATCGACAGGAACTGGGCGGTGACGTACGGGTCGAGCACGACGGTGACCCGACCGCTCGCCGGCTTGGTCGAGCCGATCAGCCGGGTGGCCCGCTCGGCGCCTTCCCGGGCCGCTTTGTCCGGGTCGAGGTCGGCGGGCGAGCGCCCGACCGAGAACCCGAACCCGGTGTGGGTCTCGTCGCCGTCGTCGGCGAGGGTCGACACCACCACGTAGCAGCCCGACTCCCGCCCGTGGACGGCGATCCCGGTGGAGGTGGCGACGGCGGCCTCGGCCAGCACGTCGGAGTAGGAGGCTTCCTCGACCCGGATCCGGCGGTCGAGTCCGAGCGTGCGACGCTCGAGGTCGAGCGCAAGGCGCACCTTGTCGTCGGCCGCGAACGAGGCCAGGTCGTCGGACCACAGCTCGAGCGTCGGGACGGCCACGCCGTCGGGCTCGGCCAGGCCGGCCCACGGGTCCGACGAGCCGAACCCGGCGTTGTCCCGGGCCTCGGCCAGCACCTCGGCCACGACGGCGTCGTCGAGCACGCCGGCATAGGCGAACCCGATGCGGCCGTCGCGGATCACCCGGACGCCGATCCCTTCGGACTGCGCCGAGGTGAGCTGCTCGATCTCACCCTCGTACACCCGCACGCTGGTGTCCCGGTCCCGGGACACGAATGCTTCGACCTGCTCGCCAGGCCGGGCCTGCTCGGCCACCCGCCGGGCGAGCGCCAGCAGCTCCTCGGACCCGCTCACGCCGCCGTCCCCCCGATGGTCAGGGCCTTGACCCGCAACGTCGGCTGGCCGTCGCCGACCGGGACCCCCTGGCCATCCTTGCCGCACGTGCCCGGGTTGCCCATGGCGAAGTCGTTCCCGAGCCGGTCGATGTCCTTGAGCACCTGCGGGCCGTTCCCGATCAGGTTGCCCTCGCGCAACGGCTCGGTGATCTCGCCGTTCTCGATCAGGTAGGCCTCGGTCATCCCGAACACGAAGTCGCCGGTGGCGGTGTTGACGCTGCCGCCGCCGAGCTGCGCGACGTACACCCCGTTGGGGGTGTCGCGGATCAGCTCGGACGGATCCTCGGTGCCGTTGGTGACGAAGGTGTTCGTCATCCGGACCATCGGGAGGTGCTGGTAGCTCTGGCGGCGGCCATTGCCCGACTGGGGCCGGCCGTCCTTGCGGGCCCGCAGGAAGTCCCACATGTAGTCGGTGAGCACGCCGTCGCGGATCAGCACGTTGCGCTGCGCCGGGTGGCCTTCGTCGTCGATGGTGATGGCGCCCCACTCGGTCGACATCGTGCCGTCGTCGATCAGGGTGACGAGCGAGCTGGCGACCTGCTCACCGACCCGGCCCTTGTAGACGCTGGCGCCCTTGCCCACGAGGTCGGCCTCGAGCCCGTGGCCGCACGCCTCGTGGAACAGCACGCCGCCCGAGCCGGCCCGGATCACCACCGGCAGGCTGCCCGAGGGGGCGGGGCGAGCCTTGAGCTTGGTGAGGGCCCGGGTGGCCGCGGCACGGGCCACCTCCTCGACGTCGTAGCGGGAGAACAGCTCGAACCCGATCGTGTGGCCGATCGACTCGTACCCGGTCTGCATGCCGGTGTCCCCGCTGGCGACGGCGGTGACCCGGAACATCGTGCGGACCTGGTCGTCGGTGGCGTAGAGCCCGTCGGAGTTGGCGACCAGGATCCGCTTGCGGCTGTCGCCGTAGCCGGCCGACACCTGGGCGATGGCGCTGCCGGCGGCCCGGGCGGCGGCGTCGGCCCGTTGCAGCAGTGCGACCTTGGTCGCTTTCGTGATCGTGTCCGGATAGGTCTCGATCACGTTCACCGGGGCGACCCGACGCTCGGTGAGCGCGACGACCTTGGCACCCCCGCCCCCGCCCCGTGCGGCCGCCGACGCCGCCTCGGCCGCGGCGCGCAGACCGGCGAGGCTGAGATCGGCGGTGTGGGCGAATCCGGTGGTGTCGCCGATGACGACGCGGATGCCGGCGCCCCGGTCCCGACCGGAGGTGACCTGCTCGACCCGGCCGTCGTCGAGGTAGGCCGACGAGGACGTCTTGTCCTCGACGTACACCTCGGCGAACTCGCCACCGTGGCGCAACGCCCCGCCGAGGACCTCCGTGAGCAGATCGCGATCGAGCATCGCGAAAGGCTATCGGTCACCTCCGCACGCCGGCGGAGCGCGCCCGGTGGCCCGGCGACGAACCGCGTCGTAGCGTTCGTGGTGATGACCCTGGAACCGGGCCTGTCGGCCACCGTCACGCTCGTGGTGACCGACGCCGACACGGCGGTCGCCCTCGGCTCGGGCAGCGTTCCCGTGCTCGGCACACCCCGGGTGGTGGCCCTGGTCGAGGAGGCGACGTGCCGCGCGCTCGACGGCCACCTCGAGCCCGGCACGACATCGGTGGGGATCCGGGTGCAGCTCGATCACCTCCAACCGAACCTGGTCGGCACGAGCGTGGTCGCGGAGGCCCACCTCGACAAGGTCGAGGGACGCCGGCTGTCGTTCTCCTGCACGGTGAACGACGCCCGGGGCATCGTCGCTGCCGGCAAGGTGTCGCGCGTCGTGGTCGACACCGAGCGGTTCTTGGACAAGGCGGCGGGCTGAGCACCGTCGGCCTGCTCGTCAACCCGGCAGCCGGGGGCGCGAGCGCGCTCGACGCCGTTCGGGCCCGGCTGACCGACCTCGCCGGGGGCACCCTCGTCGAACTCGATGCGTCCGGCGCTCCCGAGGTGGCGACCGCCGCCGCCCGCGGGCTCGCCTGCGGCGTCGACCGCCTGATCGTCGCAGGCGGCGACGGGATGGTCCACCACGTCCTGCCCGCCGTCGCCGGCCGTTCGGAGATCACGCTCGGCATCGTGGCGGTCGGGACCGGCAACGACATCGCCCGCGCGCTCGGGCTTCCCGTCGACGATCCACTGGCCGCCGCCGAGATCGCCGTGGCCGGCGAACCGCTGGCGATCGACGCGATGCGGTGCGACGCCGGCTGGGCCCTGAGCGTGGCAACCGCCGGGTTCTCGGCGCGCGTCAACGACCGTGCGAACCGTCTCCGCCGGCCCCGTGGCGCCGCCCGCTACCAGCTCGCCACGCTGCTCGGTCTGCCGGGCCTGCGACCCGACCGACTGGTGCTGACCGTCGACGGCGTCGAGCACCGGGCCGACGCCACGTTGGTCGCCGTCGGCAACACCCCGTACTTCGGGGGCGCGATGGCCATCTGCCCCGACGCGGACCCGTGCGACGGCCTCCTCGACGTGACGATCGTCGGCGCCGTCGGGCGGCTGCGACTCCTCCGCTTCTTCCCGACCGTCTACTCCGGCGCGCACCGGACGAACCCGGCCGTGACGTTCCTGCGCGGCCGCTCGGTCTCGCTCGCCGGCGGGGCCGACGTGTGGGCCGACGGCGAACGGCTCGGGCCGATGCCGCTCACGTTGGAGACCGTTCCCGGGGCGGTCCGGGTGGCCGGGGCGAGGATCGGCACGGTCGAGCGGGCAGACTGACCGCATGCTCGAGGTGCTCCCCGACATCGAACGCTGGCGGTCGGCCGGCAAGCGCGTGGCCGTCGCCCGCGTCGTGGCGATCGAGGGTTCGGGGCCGCGCGACCCCGGGGCCACGATGGCGGTCTGCGAGGACGGCGAGGTGTCCGGGTCCGTGTCCGGCGGCTGCGTCGAGGGCGCGGTCGTCGGCGAGGCCCTCGCCATCCTCCGGGGAGAGGCGCCCCGACGCGTGGTGAGCTTCGGCTACTCCGACGACGAGGCCTTCGCCGTCGGGCTCACCTGCGGCGGCACCATCCGGCTCTACATCGAACCGCTCGACTGGTGACGCGACCGTGAGCACGCTCTACGAGACCTTGCGCGACTGCCTGCGAAGCGGTGAGCCCGTCGGACTGGCGACCGTCGTGGACGGGCCCGGCACCGGCGCCAAGCTGCTCGTGCGGCCGGGTCACGAACCGCTCGGCTCGCTCGGCGACCCGCGGCTCGACGTGCTCGCGGCGAGGGACGCCCGGGCCGAACTCGAGGCGGGACGCACCGGGATCCGCCACTACGGCGCGCAGGGCCAGACCCTCGACGAGGAGCCCGGCGTGGAGCGGGTGAGCGTCTTCGTCGAGAGCTTCGCCCCACCCCCCACGATGGTGATCTTCGGCGCCGTCGACTTCACGGCGGCGCTGGCCAAGGTGGCCAAGGTGCTCGGCTACCACGTGGTGGTGTGCGACGCCCGGGAGGTGTTCGCCACCAAGCGTCGATTCCCCATGGCCGACGAGGTGGTCGTCGACTGGCCCGATCGGATCCTCGACCGGATCGGCCCCACGCTCGGCTCGCGCGACGCCGTGTGTGTCCTCACGCACGACCCGAAGTTCGACGTGCCGGCGATCCAGGGCGCCCTGCGCTCCCGCGTCGGCTACGTCGGGGTGATGGGTTCCCGCAAGACGCACGCCAAACGGATGGAGCGCCTCGCCGAGGTCGGTGTCACCGCGCCGGCCGATCTCGAGCGGATCCTCGCTCCGATCGGCCTCGACCTCGGGGCGCGCACGCCGGAGGAGACCGCCATCTCGATCTGCGCCGAGATCATCGGGCGCCGGCGTGGCCGTATCGTCGCCAGCCTGCGCGACGGCGACGGGCCCATCCACACCTGATCCCGACCGGGATCACCCTGCGTCGGGCACTGCCTCGTCGGCCATCGGCGACACGTAGCGCACCCAGCGGGCCGTCGACCGGTTGAACTCGACCGAGCGGCCCGTGTACGGCGCGTGGAGCGCAGCCCCGACCACCCCGAGATAGAGCGACACGTGGCCGGGATAGTGGACGATGTCGCCGGCGAGCGCGTCGTCCCGCCGGACCACCCGCCCGGCCGCCGCCTGACGTTCCGAGGACCGGGGCAGTTCGACGCCGGCGCCGACCGCCCAGGCGAACCGGGTGAGCCCCGAACAGTCGAAGCCGACGCCGGGCTCACTGGTGTTGCGCCGGTACGGCGTGCCGAGCTGCGTGAGGGCGGTCAGGATCACCGAGGTCCGTACCTCGCCGGCCCGCTCCCAGGCGCCGGTCAGCTCCGGCACCGCCGTCTCGGTCGCCGACGCCACGGCCGCCGCGACCTCGGCCCGTGCCAGGAGGAATCCGAGTCGGTCGCCCCGCTCGAGCGCCCCGAGCGCCTCCGCAGCCGCCACCACCACGGGGAGATCGAGTCGCGCCACCGGCGCGGCCAGCGCAGCTCGGGCGCCCACGAGCACCGCGCCCGGCACCCCGACCGCGCCGAGGGCGACGGCCAGGACACCGACGTGCAGGGATCGCAACATTCGCTTCGAGCGGGGCACCAGGACCTCCCGGGATCAGGCCCGGAGCGAGGCGCGACCGGGCCCGAAGGCCCGGTCGACCCCACCAGCCCCAACCGCTGTGTGTCGAACAGGTGACAGCTTGCTTCATCCGTCCGTCACATTGCAACGCGACCGTCATATTCGTGCGTACCCTGCGTCGGTGACGATCGCCGCGGTGATCCTGGCCGCAGGGAGCGGCAGCCGGTTCCAGGGCCCGACCCACAAGCTCCTCGCTCCGCTCGGCGGGCGCACGGTGGTCGAACACGCCCTGACTGCGGCGATCGACGCCGGCCTCGACGAGGTCGTGGTGGTCACGGGCGCGACCCCGGTGCCCACGCCGCCAGGGGTCACGGTGCTCCACAATCCCGACTGGTCCCACGGCCAGGCGACCTCGCTGCAACTCGCGATCCGGCACGCTGCGGCCCGAGGCCACGAGGCCATCGTCGTCGGCCTCGGGGATCAGCCCGGGATCCCGGCGGAGGCCTGGCGACGCGTCGCCGCCGCCGACGCCCCGATCGCCGTGGCCACGTACGGCGGCCGACGACGGAACCCGGTCCGGCTCGCTGCAGACGTGTGGTCGGCGTTACCGGTCACCGGCGACGAGGGCGCCCGAGTGCTGATGCGGTCGCATCCCGAGCTGATCCGGGAGGTAGCGTGCCCGGGCCACCCGGCAGACATCGACACCGTGGAGGACCTGGACCGATGGAGCTCGTGAACGACTTCACCGTCAACACCTCGCTCGACGAGGCGTGGGCCACGCTCACCGACGTGGAGCTGATCGCACCCTGCCTTCCGGGTGCCCAGCTGCAAGAGGTCGACGGCGACACGTACCGCGGGGTCGTGAAGGTGAAGGTCGGACCGATCCTGGCCCAGTTCAAGGGCGAGGCCACCTGGGTCGAGCGCGACGACGTCAACCATCGCGCCGTGCTCAAGGGCAAGGGTCGTGACACCGGGGGCAAGGGCAACGCCGAGGCGCTGATCACCGCCCAGGCCGAGGCCGCCGGACCCGGATCGACGAAGGTCACCGTGACGACCGATCTCACGATCACCGGCAAGGTGGCGCAGTTCGGTCGCGGGGCCCTCGCCGACGTCTCCACCAAGCTGCTCGGACAGTTCGTCGACAACCTCGAGAGCCAGGTGCTCGCACCGAAGGCCGCCGCTCGCGCCGCCGCACCCGCCCCCGAGGAACCGACGGCCGCCCCTGCGGCCCCCGCTGCGCCGCCGGCTGCTGCAGATGACGGCGCAGCGGCTGCTCCGAAGGCGGCGAGCGCCGGGCCTCGCAAGATCGATGCCCCCGAGGCCCAACCGATCGATCTGCTCGAGACCGCAGGTGCGTCGATGCTCAAGCGCCTCGCGCCCGTCGGTCTGATCGTCGTCGTGCTGTTGCTCCTGCTGCGCCGCCGACGCAAGGGCTGAGCCGACCCGGGGCGCCCCGAACGACCCGGATGTTCGCCGCTATCCCTTAGCCGCGCTCAATTCCGGCTCTGGCGCGCCGAAAGGTCCAGTGCCCTCGAGCACTGGAGAACCATGAACGCACCCTCCCCGTCGGCTCTTCGGCAGCTGCGCATGCTGCCCCGCCTGATGCTGGCCTTCGGCGCACTGGCGCTCCTCACCGTGATCGTCGGCGTGGTGGGTCTGCGCGCCGTGTCATCGCTGAACGACGACGGCCGCAGCCTGAAGGTGAACGGATTCGATGCCGCTGCGGACCTCGCGGCCGCCGAGACCCATGTGACCGCCTCGTGGGCCCACGCGCTACGCATCGCCGCCGAAGGCGACAACACCGCTGGATTCGCCAGGATGACCGAGCAGGACGCCAGCGCGGATGCCGAACTCGACCGCTACCTGACCGATTACTCGCTTCCGGCGAACGTGCTCGCCGACGCCCGCACGGCGAAAGCGGCAACGGTCACCTTCCGCGCCGAACGGGCCAAGGTGCTCGACGCCGTGAAGGCCAAGGACCGGGCTGCGCTGACCGCTGCGCTGGCGGCGACCCAGGGGGCGTTCGAATCGGTGGACGCCGCCTTCGCGAAGGCGATCGCATCGAACGACGCCGACACCGCCCGACTCGCCGGTGCGCTCGAGGACACCGCCGGAGCCGGGCGTCGCAACATGATCATCCTGATGGCGCTCGCCATCGGCCTTGCCGTCGGCCTCGGCCTGTTGATCGCCCGGTCCGTCTCCGATCCGGTGAACGACCTCAAGGGCCTCCTCGGCAAGGTCGCCGACGGCGACCTCACCGTCAAGGCGACCGAGCGGGCCACCGACGAACTCGGCGAGCTGTCCAAGAGCCTCAACACCACCGTCGACTCGACCCGCGCCGCGATCGCGCACATCTCCAACGCGGTCACCGTGCTCCAGGCGACGGCGGCCCACCTGGCGTCCAACGCAACGCAGGTCACGGCGTCGATCGAGACGGTTGCGTCCGGCACCGAAGAGATGACGGCGAGCGTCCGGGAGATCTCCACCTCGGCGTCTCAGGCGTCCTCGATCGCCACGTCGGCCGTGAGCCTGTCGGACAACGCCGTCGAACTCATCGCGAAGCTCGACGAATCGTCCCGCCAGATCTCCTCCGTCGTCGACATGATCTCGGCCATCGCCGAACAGACCAACCTCCTGGCGTTGAACGCGACGATCGAAGCGGCTCGAGCCGGCGAAGCCGGCCGGGGATTCGCCATCGTCGCCAACAGCGTGAAGGAACTGGCCCAGGAGACCACCAAGGCCACGGAAGCCATCCGGGCCACGGTCGGCAACATCCAGAACGACTCGCAGTCGGCCCGGGGCGCGATGGCCCGCATCAGCGAGGTCATCGGCACGATCCACGACAGCCAGTCGACGATCGCCTCGGCGGTCGAGGAGCAGACGATCACGGCGAGCGAGATCTCCCGCCAGCTCGTCGACGCCACGACCGGCACCGGTGCGATCAGCCACGGACGCGAAGGTTCCGCAGAGGAGCTCAGCCGTCTCGCCCGCGAGCTGAGCACGATCGTGGGCTCCTTCAAGATCTGACCGTTCCGGTCGGCCACCGGGCGCCCGGCGCCCCCGCACCCCACCTCGCCCCGGCCGACGGCCGGGGCGAGGGCGCGTCCGCGTCGGTAACGTGGTCCTGCCATGTCCGACGACGACCTCGCCCGGGTGATCGCCCTGCTCGGCCGGCGCCCCGCTGGGCGGTTCGACATCGTCGTCCGGGACGCTCACGGCGGGCCGGTGGTGCTTCGCAACGCCCCGTTGCTCGACGACGGCACACCGATGCCCACCCGCTACTGGCTGGTCGGAGCCGAGGAGGCCCGTGCGGTCGCCCGACTCGAGGCGGCCGGGGGCGTGCGCGACGCCGAGCGCACCGTCGACGCGCACGCGCTCGCCGAGGCCCACGCCCGTTACGCCGTCGAGCGCGACACCGAACTGCCCGTGGGCTGGACCGGCCCCCGACCCTCGGGTGGGGTCGCTGGCACCCGCACCGGCGTGAAGTGCCTCCATGCCCACTACGCCTGGTTCCTCGCCGGAGGCGACGATCCGGTCGGTTCCTGGGTCGCCGAGCGACTGCAACGATGACCACCGCCTCCGCGGCCGGCGGTCCGGTCGCTGCGATCGACCTCGGCACCAACTCGGTGCGTCTGCTCGTCGTCGACCCCGAGGGCGGGGTGCTCACCCGCCGCTCGACGATCACGCGGTTGGGGGCGGGCACCGCCCGGACCGGCATCCTGTCGCCCGAAGGCGCGGCACGGACCCTCGATTGCCTGGCCGACTACCGCCGTGAGCTCGACCGGTTCGGTGTCGGGAACCTGCGGGTGGTCGGCACCCAGGCGATGCGCCGGGCCGCCGACGCGCCGGCGCTGATCGATGCGGCGGCCGCAGTGCTGGGGCAGCGCCCCGAGGTCCTCGACGGAGCTGAGGAAGCCCGACTGTCCTTCCTCGGCGCGACCGACGGTCTGCGTGAACCGACGCCACACCTGGTGGTCGACATCGGCGGTGGATCGACCGAGCTGGCGATCCGAACCGACGACGGCGTGGTGCACGCCCGTTCGCTCCCCGTCGGTTGTGTGAGCCTCACCGAAGCCGAACTCGCCGGTGACCCGCCACGACCCGAGGAACTGACGAACGCCATCGCCCATGCGCACGACCTGCTCGACGACGCGCTGCGCGAGCAACCGGTGTTCGGCACCGCGGCCACGCTCGTCGGCGTCGCCGGAACGATCACGACCGTCGCCGCCGTCGAGATCGGGCTGCTCGACTACGACCGCCGTGCCGTCGACGGCTTCCGCCTCGCCCGGGCCGCCGCCGAGGACGTGTTCCGGACGCTGGCCACCGAGCGGCTCGCCGACCGGGTCCACAACCCGGGGCTCCAGCGGGAGCGGGCCGACGTGATCGTGGGCGGCTGCTGCGTGCTGGTCGCGCTCCTGCGACGGTTGCGAGCCGACGAGATCGTCGTGCGCGACGCCGACCTGCTCGACGCCCTGGTCGCCGAGCTCCGCGGCGCGACGAGATCGGGCTGACTACGGTCCGACCCCGTGGTGCGTCTGTACGGCCGACGGGTACTGCTCCGACCGCTGACCGCCCAGGACTTCGCGTCCTACAGCGAGGTGCGGCGCCGCAACGCTGCCTGGTTGACCCGTTGGGAGCCGCGCCGACCCCCCGGGGCCGCCGACCCGGCCGTCGACCGCGAGAGCTACCTGCTGCGCTGCTCGGCCCGTGACCGGGAGCGCCAACTCGGCAACGGGTACTCGTTCGGAATCTTCGTCGACGGTGCCTTCGGCGGCGAGATCAACCTGAACGCGATCCAGCGGGGTCCGATGCAGTCGGCCTACGTCGGGTACTGGATCGACGAGCAGCGCGCGGGGCGCAGCTACATGCCCGAGTCGGTCGCCGTCGTGTGCCGCTTCGCGTTCGAGGAGCTCCGCCTCCATCGGCTGCAGATCAACATCATCCCCCGGAACGCCAACAGCCGTCGCGTCATGGAGAAGCTGCGGGTCCGGGAGGAGGGCGTCGCCGTGCGGTACCTCGAGATCGACGGGGTCTGGGAGGACCACGTGCGCTACGCGATCACCGCCGAGGAGTGGATCGCCCGTCGCGACGAGTTCGTCGCAGCGTGGATCAGCCCGGCTTCGAGCTGATCCGGCGCTGCAGCGCAGCGATCTTCTCGGCGAACCACGGCTGGCGCGTGGACCACACCTGCGGGACGATCTCCCGCTCGACGGCTTCGGGATGCTCGGCGATCCCGGCCATCTCCTTGATCGTCCGCTTCGTCTCCACGGCGAGCTCGCGCGGTGCCGACGCTGCCCGCGCCGCCATCGCCTGCGCCGCACCGAGCAGTTCGTCGTCCGCCACGCACCGCCAGACCAGGCCGATGCGCTCGGCCTCGGCACCGGAGAGCACCTCGCCGAACACGACCGTGGCCATCGCCGCCTGCGGACCGGCGATGCGCCGCAACATCCACGTGTGCCCCCCGCCGGGGTGGATCCCGATCTGGAGGAACCGGGTGTCGAACCGGGCCGAAGCGCCGGCGATCCGCACGTCGCAGCCGAGCGCCAGGTTCATGCCCGCCCCGACCGCCGCGCCGTTCACCGCAGCGAGCGTGGGCAGCGGGCTGTCGGCGATCCGCAGGAAGCCGGCGTAGATGTTCTTCAGGCTCTCGGGCGTCGACTCCTGCAGGTTGCCCAGGTTGGCCCCGGCACAGAAGGCCGGCGCCGCACCGGTGACGACCACCGCCCCGATCCCCGGGTCGGCCTCGATGGAGTCCATCGCCGAGAGGATCTCGGCGACCATCGGGGCGGTGAGCGTGTTGCGCTCCCCCGGGTTGTTGAGCGTCAGGGTGGCGACACGATCGGCGACGGTGACCTCGACGAGGCTCACGACGCACCTCCTTGCGGGGGTCCTTGTGTGGGTGGCTGGGCGTTCTCGATCTCGGTGACGACCTGGTCGGGATCCTTGTCCCCGAACCCGACGCCGAGCACTCCGGGAAGGTACTGGTCCATGACCTGCACCGCCGGATAGAGGCACTGGGCGATCATCGGATGGGTGAGCGGGACGTCGCGGAAACCCAGGCTGCACTTGTACCGGATCTCGCCGTCACGCAGGTCGAGCTCGAAGTTCCCGAGCAGCATCCCGTAGTTCGCCCGGGTGACGAACTCCGCCATCGCCGAGCGACGATGCTCGGGGACGTTCACCATGGCGTAGGCGTAGACGAGGAGCACCTCCCGCTCGACGTTCACCTGGGCCAGCACCCGCTGATCGCCGTTCGCCCCCCGGAACCCGCAGACGAACGCCGAGCTGCCGTCGACCGCCTGCGGGTTCCACTCGTCCATCTCCATGAACTGCTGGAGGTTCTCGTAGCCGGCCCACCCGTTGGCGTGCGCGAGCTCGGGGGAATCGCTCATAGGCCGGGCAGTCTCGCGCCCGTCAGGCTCCGAAGGGGATCCAGGCCACCTCGGCGAGCGAGGCGAGGTCGTTGACCTTGACCCCCGCCGACGAGACGGTCACCAGCCGCCCGCCGACGACCAGGCTCCGGCGCATCTGGGTGGTCATCTCCCGCACGGGTGCGCCGCCCGGCACGGCGGAACCCGACGAGCCGTCCACCCCCGTCGGTGCGGCCGCCGGATGCTCGACCGAGCCGGCGAGCGTCAGCGACGACGCCCCAACCGTGACCACGACCGCGCTCGACCGGTAGTTGCCCTTCCCGCCGTCGCCGCTCACCGGGACGACCAGGCGGCCTGCCGGCGACCACCACAGGAACGCGTGGGGGTCGTACTCGGCCTCGCTCTGGGACCACCGCTGGGCCAGACGCAGGTTCGCCAGGCGCTTCGGGGCCGACGGATCGGACACGTCGAACAGCGATGCCGCCGTGCCCAGCACCTGACCGTCGCTGGTGGCGTCCTGGCCGATGCCAAGCAACCGGCCGTCACCCAGGGGGTGCAGGTAGGAGGAGAACCCGGGGATCTTCAACTCGCCCACCGCCTTCGGTGCGGCCGGGTCACGCAGGTCGATGACGTAGAGCGGATCGGTCTGGCGGAAGGTGACCACGTACCCGACCGGCCCGAGGTAGCGAACGGCGTAGATCCGTTCCGTCCGACCGAGCCCCGTGACCGCGCCGAGTTGGACGAGATCGTCGCCGTTGCGCCGCAGCGTGTACACGCCCGACGAGCTGGCCGAGCCGAACCCGTCCGCCTCCACGGTGGTGGCGACCCGCAGCACGCCGTCGTGTTCGGACATGGCGTAGCTGTTGAGCAGCGTGCCCGGCACCGCTCCCGAGGCCAGGTAGGTCGCCGCGGTCCCGGTACCGAGCCCGAAGGTGTGCACGGCGGTCCGGGCCGGTTCCTGCCGGACCGGCCGGGTGTCGGCGTCGGCGGGCACCTCGGGGAGGACCGTCGTCGCAACGTAGAGGTTGTCGCCGCCGAGGTAGGCGATGTCGCCGGTGGCCACGACGCCGGCCGAACCGACCACCGTCGGCGTGGTGGCACCGAGCGGGAGGCTGGCGAGCCACGTGAGCCCGAGACCGGACTCGACCGCCGGGCGCCCGATGTCCTTGCACGACAGTGCCTGCTTGAGCGGTGCAGCGGCGCCACCGGCCGCTTCGGTGATGCTTCGGGGCAGCCAGTCCTCGAGACGGGAGTCGGCGATCGCCTTGCGGTTGGCCTCGGTCGCCTTGCGTTCGGCGTCGGTGCCCGGCTTGTTCGGCATCTCGAACGGGAGCCGGTCCCCGAGGCTCGAGTGCAGCACGAGGCGCACGACGCCCTTGGCCGAGCGGGCCGCGACGAGGCGCCCTTCGAGCGTGACGACGCTCTGGCGCGTCGGCGAGGCCGGTGCCGAAACGTCGTACACCGCAACGGTCGTGCCGGCATCACCGCCGACGACGTCCGGCAGGGCGCGGGCGGCACCGGCCGGCATCGGCCGGACCCCGCCGCCGCCCCAACCGTTGGTCACGACGACGAGCCGGGTGCCGTCGAGGAGCAACTGGTGGTCGCCCGGCGGCAGGTCGACCCGGGCGATCTCGGCCCTCGCGACGGTGTCGACCACCCGCAACCGGCCGTCGACGACGGTGTAGACCATGCGGCCGTCCGTCTCGACCTGGTCGCCTTCGTCGACCCCCTGCTCCTGGGTGTTGGTCGTCGACGTGCCACTGGGTGCCGCTGCGACCGGCGCCGACTCCGCATCGCCGCGGGCACCCGCCAGGATCATCGGTCCACCCGGTCCGAGCCCGTAGGGACCCACGTTCCGGGTGGCGACCGCCTTCAGGTGGGAGAGCAGGTCGTCGCAGCCTTCGAACGGGGCGAACAGCGCCCGGCCGGGCAGGGGACGGACCGTCGGGCCGGTGGGATCGGTCGGGGCCGACGCCGTAGGGCTCGACCCGGTGCAACCGGCGACGATGCCGGCGACGAGGGTGGCCGCCAGCGTCGAGACGACGGTCGCATGGCGGGGAAGCGTGCGGTTCGTGCGGTGCATGCCCTTGCGACGTCGGCAGCGCTGCCGCCGGTTCCAACGAAACCGCCCAAGTCGTCAGGGGGTGACGAGCCGATCCTTGTCGACGACCACCACCCCACGATCGGACAGCACGAACCGCGCCGCATCGCGTGCGGGGTCGAGCCCGACGACGACGCCGGGCGGGACGGCCACGTTCTTGTCCAGCACGCTGCGGTGCACCCGGGCCCCGGCGCCGATCCGGACCCCGGGGAACAGAATCGAATCGGTGACCTCGGCCCCGGCGCCGATGCGCACGTCGGGCCCGATGATCGAGCCGTCGACCGAGCCCCCGGACACGATCGAGCCGGCGCACAACAGGCAGTTGTAGACCCGGGACGGCAGCCAGTCGTCGCCGTAGCTCAGCTTCGCCGGCGGGAGCGGCATCTGGATGCTGTACACCGGCCAGGCCGGGTTGTAGAGGCTGAACGGCGGCAGTGGGGCGAGCAGGTCCATGTTCGCCTCGTAGTACGCATCGAGCGTCCCCACGTCACGCCAGTAGCCGCGCTCGTGGGCGGCCTGCCCCGGGATCTCGTTGGTGGAGAAGTCGTACACGTGGGCCAGAC
>JBILVB010000213.1:0-5731 GCA_044370695.1 Acidimicrobiales bacterium
TCCGCCACGTCCAGGAGCGAGGGGGTCGCTGCGCCGAGATCGAGTCCGCGCACGTGCGGGCCGACCGACGGGGCCAGGGCATCGGGGCGATGCTCGCCGCAGCGTGCGTCGAACGAGCGCACGCAGCCGGCTGCTACCGATTGCAGCTCACCTCGAACGCACGGCGTCACGACGCCCACCGGTTCTGGGAGCGCGAGGGATTCACCCCCAGCCATGTCGGGTTCAAGCGTTCGCTCGTCGGGCACGACCGACCCGCACGGGACCCGGCTCGGGACGACCGTTAGCCTCGGACGATGCCCCAGAACGCGTACGACGCCATCGTGATCGGCGGCGGCCACAACGGACTCGTCGCAGGGGCCTACCTGGCCCGGGCCGGGAAGCGGACCGTGGTGCTCGAGCGCCGTCACCTCGTCGGCGGCGCGTCGGTCACCGAGCAACCGTGGGGCCCCGACTACAAGGTCACGATGCTGTCGTACGTGGTGAGCCTGTTGCCGCCCACCATCCTGCGCGACCTGCAGCTCGAGCGTCACGGCTACCACGTGTACCCACAGGGTCCGTACTTCGTGCCGTACCCCGACGGCCGCAGTCTGCAGCTCCCGTCGGACCCGGCCGCCCGACGGGCCGAGATCGCCACGTTCTCCCCACGCGACGCCGATGCGATGGACCGCTGGGACGCCTGGCTGCACGGCCTCGCCGAGGTGCTCGGCCCCCTGCTGTCGGCGGTTCCGCCCCGCTTCGGGAGCCGGCGCCCCGGCGACGTCGCCGGCCAGGCCGAGCTGCTCTGGCGCCTGCGCGACGTGCTCACCCCGCGCCAGATCGGTGACATCACCCGGCTGTTCACCATGTCGATCGCCGACCTGGTCGAGCCCCGGTTCGAGTCTCCCGAGATGCGCGGGGTGCTGTCGGTGTCCGGGGTGATCGGCACCTGGGCCGGTCCCCGCTCCCCGGGCACGGCGTTCGTGATGGCCCACCACAAGATCGGCGACGTCGGCGACGGCGAACTCGGTTCGTGGGGCTTCCCACGCGGCGGCATGGGCGGCCTGGCCGACGCGCTCGCGTCGGCGGCCCGGGCCCAGGGCGCCGAGATCCGGCTCGACGCCGGCGTGCAGCGGATCCTCACCCGCAACGGTTCGGCCTGCGGCGTCGTGCTCGACGACGGCACGGAGCTGACGGCGCCGGTCGTCGTCACGACGGTGCACCCGAAGATCGCCTTCCTGCGCCTGCTGGAGCGACGCGAGCTGCCCGAGGACTTCGTCGACGACATCGCGGCGTGGCAGACCCGCTCGGGCACCGTGAAGGTCAACGTCGCCGTCGACCGGCTGCCCGAGTTCACGGCCAAGCCGGGCGGGTTCCAGCCCGACGTCCACGGCGGCACGATCGTGTTGGCCCGCAGCCTCGACGAGGTCGAGAACGCGTTCCAGGACGCCGTCGCCGGCCGGCCGGCGGCCCGACCGTTCGCCGACATCTGCATCCCGTCGGTGTTCGACCCGACGCTGGCCCCCGAGGGTCACCACATCGTGTCGATGTTCACCCAATGGGTCCCCAAGGACTTCGCCGACGAACCCCACCGCGACGAGCTCGACGCCTACGCCGACCGGGTGATCGGCCTCGTCGACGAGGTGGCCCCCGGGTTCGCCGCCTCGGTGCAGCACCGCGTCGTGCTCGGCCCGCACGACATGGAGCACACCTACGGCCTCGTCGGCGGGAACATCTTCCACGGCGAGCTCACCCCGTCGCAGCTGTTCCACATGCGACCGGCGCCGGGATGGGCCGACTACCGGACGCCGGTCCACGGCCTTTATCAGGCCGGATCGGCCACCCATGGCGGCGGCGGCGTGACCGGCATCCCGGCGCTCAACGTCGTCAAGGCGATCGAGCGCGACGAGCGCCGGGCGTCGTGGCGGTCCCGGGCCAAGTTCTGGAGCCGCCGGGCATGACGTCGTCGCCGGCTCCGCTCGACCGGGCCGCCGTCGCTGCAGCCCGCGAACCGTTGGGGCACAGCCGCATGTTGCCGGCTGCGGCGTACACGGACCCGGCGGTGCTCGCCTGGGAGCGTCACGAGCTGTTCGACCGCGGGTGGGTGTGCCTGGGGCGGGCGCGCGAGCTGGTCGGCGCCCCGGGGGACCAGGCTGCGGTCGCCACCGGCTCCGGCTCGGTGCTGCTCGCCCGGGACGACGCCGGATCCCTGCGGGCGTTCGCCAACGTGTGCCGCCACCGCGGCCACGAGCTGTTGGCCTGCGGCACGACGACGACCCGCCGGGTGGTGCAGTGCCCGTACCACGCCTGGAGCTACGAGCTCGACGGCCGGCTGCGCATCGCACCCCGGTTCGAGGGCACGGCGAACTTCGTGCCCGAGGAGATGGGCCTGGTACCGGTCGGCGTGGCCGAGCGCCACGGATGGGTGTGGGTCAACGTCACCGGAACCGCTCCGGCGTTCGACGACCACCACGCCGGCCTCGCTGAGGTGCTGTCCCCGTGGCCGCTCGACGGGCTGGTCGTCGCCATCACGCATCGGTACGAGCTCGCCGCCAACTGGAAGCTCGTCCACGAGAACTACCAGGAGTGCTACCACTGCCCGTTGATCCATCCGGAGCTGTGCCGCCTGAGCGACCCGCTGTCGGGGGACAACGTCGAGGCCGGTGACCGACCGTGGGTGGCCGGGGCGATGACGTTGTCGGACGGGGCGGCCACCATGGCCGACGGCGGCGTCGCCGTGGGCCCGATGCTTCCGGGGCTGCCGGCGGCGTGGGAGCGCCGGGTGCTCTACGTGAGCGTGCTGCCCAACCTGCTCGTCGCCCCCCATCCGGACTACGTGCTCACCCACCGGCTCACGCCGCTCGCGCCGGACTGCACCGAGGTGGAGTGCCAGTGGCTGGTGCCCGCCGGCGGCGCCGCCGACGGGATCGGCCGCGCGGTCGAGTTCTGGGACCTGACCAACCGTCAGGACTGGGCGGCGGTCGAGAGCGTCCAGCGCTCGATGGTGTCCCCGGGTTACGTGCCCGGGGTGCTGGCCCCGATGGAGGACGCCGTCCACCGGGTCGTGCGCTGGCTGGCGGCTCGCTACGCCGGCGATCCACATCGGTAGCGTGCATCCATGTCCGAGCGCACCTGCTTCGCCGTCGACGTGTCCGACCACGTCGCCCATGTCCGCATGATCCGGCCCGAGCGGGCGAACTCGATGATCCCGGCGTTCTGGCGCGAGTTCCCCGCCATCGTCCGGGAGCTCTCCGACTCCGGCTCCGTACGGGCCATGGTGCTGTCGGCCGAAGGCCGACACTTCTGCTCGGGCATGGACACCACGGTCTTCACCGGCGCCGGTGGCCTCGCCGACGCCGGTGCGGCGGACCGGCGCAGCCGGGCCCGCGCGGCGGAGTCGTTCCGCACCATGGCGCTCAAGACCCAGGAGACGATGAACGTCCTCGAGTCGGCCCGCATGCCGGTGCTGTGCGCCATCCAGGGTGCGTGTGTGGGCGGCGGCCTCGACCTCGTCACGGCGGCCGACCTGCGTTACGCGTCGGCCGACGCGTTCTTCTGCATCCAGGAGATCAACATCGGCATGGCGGCCGACGTCGGCACCCTGCAGCGCTTGCCGAAACTCGTTCCGCCCGGCGTCGTCGCCGAGATGGCCTACACCGGTCGCCGCATGCCGGCCGCCCGAGCCAAGGAGGTCGGGCTGGTCAACGAGGTCTACCCGGACCACGCCACGATGCTCGACGCCGTCCTCGCGACCGCAGCCGAGATCGCGTCCAAGAGCCCGCTCGCAGTGTGGAGCTCCAAGCGCTCCATGGCCTACGCCCGGGAGCACTCGACCGCCGACGGCCTCGAGCAGATCGCGGTGTGGAACGCCTCGATGCTCGATCCGGCCGACATGGCCGAAGCCTTCACCGCCCAGGTCGAGAAGCGGACGCCGAACTACCGGGACCTCGAGCCGGTCCGTCCGGCCTGGTGACCCGCCGAGCGGCGACTCGGCACCGGATCAGGCCTCGGTGATCGTGACCTTCGTGATGAAGACGGGCTCGGTCGGGGGGTTCGGGTCCCGGGCGGCGCCGACGGCGTTGAGCGCATCGAGCGTCGCTCCGCCGTCCGCGCTGACCGTGCCGAACACCGAGTAGTTCGACCCGAGGCCCGGGTTGTCCCCGAGCATCGTGAAGAACTGGCTTCCGTTGGTGTTCGGGCCCGAGTTCGCCATGGCGACGACACCCCGCTTGTAGACCCCGCTGCCGGCCGGGAGTTCGTCGGCGAAGGTGTACCCGGGCCCACCGGTGCCCTTGCCCGTGGGGTCGCCACACTGCGCCATGAACCCCTTGAGGATCCGGTGGCAGGGCGTGTTGTCGTAGTAGCCGTACCGGGCGAGCACGACGAAGTTGTTCACCGTCTTGGGCGCCGCCTTGGCGTCGAGGGCGATCGTGTACGAGCCCTTCGTCGTTTCGACCTTGGCGGTGTACGTCTTCGATGCGTCGATGCACGTCGGCGGCGCCTTCGCGAACACGATCGTGCGGGTGGCGCCACTCGCCGGCGGGCACGGCGTGTCCCCGGTGAGCGCGGCGCCCGGCACGGTCGTGGGAGCAGGCACGGTCGAGGCACCGGAGGTCGGGGCCGTCGAGGTCGCCGGGGTCGTCGCCACCGTGGTGGCTGCGGGCTCGTCGTCGTTGCCGCCGAGGGCGAACGCAAGCCCGAACACGGCCACGACGGCGATCACCACGATCACCGCCCACTTCGTCACGATCCGCTTGCGCTTCTGCTTGGTCTGCTCCCGCTGCAACTCGGCCAGCCGGAGCTGACGGTTGGCCTTCTGACGTTCGCGCTTCGCGGTGCCCACGGGCGCCGAAGGGTAGTGGCGCGGGGCCGGGGAGCGGCAGCGCGCCTCCACGGCGGCATCGGCCCGCGGACCGAGGCCGGTCGAGCGATGCCGTGGGCGCTGCGGTGGACGAGCAGGCCGCTGGGCCGAGGGATTACCAGTAAATGGCGCTAGCGTCCGTCACCGTGTCCGCTCCGGGATGGGTCGCCTCGCTACACCTCAGCGTGACCGCGGCCCTCGCCGGGCTCATCTGGGTGATCCAGGTGGTCCACTATCCGCTCTTCGCCGCCGTCGGCCCCGATCGCTTCGTCGCCTACGAGCAGCGGCACCGGATGCGGATCTCCGCCGTGGTGGGCCCGCTCATGGCCATCGAGGGCCTCACCGCGCTCGCATTGGTGGCCGCACCGCCCGCCGGCCGGGCGTTGCCCATCGCCGGACTCGCCCTGCTCGGCGCCATCCACGCGTCGACCGTGTTCCTCCAGGTCCCGCTCCACACCCGGCTCTCCGAGCGCTACGACGACGCCGCCGTCGCCCGCCTGGTGCGCACCAACTGGATTCGCACCGCCGGCTGGACCCTCCGGACCGTCGTCGCCACCGTCATCGTCTCCACCGCCTGACCCCCGTCCCCGAAAGCGCCCCATGCACCGACCCCTTTCCGACGACGTACTCAGCCTCCCGGTGACCGGCGTGGCGCTGCGCGGACCGCACTTCGGCGACCAACTGACGCCGGACCGTTCGACGCTGGTGCTGTTCCTGCGCCACCACGGCTGACTGTTCTTCCGCGAGATCGTGACCGACCTCGCGCAGGCCGCCCGTGCGGCGGCCGTCGACCCCAGCGTCGTGTTCGTCTACCAGGGCACCCCGCAGCAGGGTGCCGAGTGGTTCGCCGGCCTGCCCGAATCGATGCGAGCGATCGCTGACGCCGACAAGGTG
>JBILVB010000214.1:0-5651 GCA_044370695.1 Acidimicrobiales bacterium
TCCTCGACGCCTTCGCTGCCGTGTGCGCCGGCATTCCGGCCGCCGTCGCCCACCTGGAGAAGCGCGACCTCGCCGAGGACGACCGCCGGCGCCAGGCGCACCTGATGGTGGACCGGGTGCTCGACCTCGTGCGGGACTCGCCGCGGGCGTCGGTGCGCCCGGACGACGCGGGTTGACCTCGATCGACGCTCAGGCGTAGGCGTCGAGCAGCTCCCGGATCGCCTTGGCCTGGCCGCCGGAGGTGGACGACATGACCACGATCGGGGTGGTGATCCCGGCGGCTCGCCAGGCCTCGACCCCGTCGCGGACCTCCGTGGCGGATCCCGACAACGTGACGTCGTCGATGAAGTGGTCGGGCATCAGCGACGGAAGTTCGTCGCGACGTCCCTGCGCGATCGCAGTCTCGATCGCGGCCATCTCCTCGGCGTAGCCGTTGTCCTTCCAGTAGTTGCGGTAGTTGGGCAGCGACACGTAGCCGACGAGCGTCTTGCGATGCACGGCTCGGGCGGCCGGCTTGTCGGGGTCGATGACGGTCGGCACCATGTTGCCGAGGAAGAACCCTTCCGTGCGCCCGGCTGCGACCCGAGCGAGCTGCGCCGGCATCGCCGCCCGGGACGAGTTGGCCCACACGGCGCCGTCGGCGATCTCGAGGGCGAGCCCGAGCATCCGGTCGCGCATGGTGGCGAGCACGATCGGTCCGTCGAACCCGCTCGAGCGGACCCCGGCGACGTAGGCCCGGGTGTCGGCGAGCGGGGGCCCGGCCTCGATACCCCGCCGAGACAACGCCGGTCCGTGGGACACGCCGAGCCCGAGCAGGAACCGCCCGCCCGAGACCTCGTGGAGGTGGGCGGCGCTCGCTGCGGCCTCGCTGGCATGCGAGAGGTAGATCGGCTGGATCGACGTCCAGAAGCGGAGCCGTTCGGTGACGTGGGCCAGCGACGCGCACAAGCTCATCGCTCCGCCGAGGCTCGGGCAGGCCAGGCCTGCGAAGCCTCGCCGGTCGAGCTCGGCCGCCAACTCGAGGATCTGGGCCCGCTTCCCGGGGGTGGCGACGACGGAGACGGCAGGGAGTTCCGACATGGGGCGGCACGGTAGCGTGCCGCCCCATGCGGGTCGGCTTGCTGTGCCCTTACAGCCTGTCGGTCCCCGGCGGTGTGCAGGGCCAGGTGCTCGGTCTGGCCCGGGCGCTGCGGGCTCGCGGCCACGAGGCCCGGGTGCTGTCTCCCTGCGACGGTCCACCCCCGGAGCCGTTCGTGACCCCGCTCGGCAACTCCCTTCCGACGGCGGCCAACGGCTCGATGGCGCCGCTCGCCCCCGACCCCTCGGCGGCACTGCGAACCATGCGGGCGCTGCGCGACGAGGACTTCGACGTCCTCCACCTGCACGAACCGTTGGCGCCGGGGCCGACGCTCACGGCGGTCGTGTTGCACGACACCCCGCTCGTGGGCACCTTCCACATGGCAGGGGACAGCGCGACCTACCGGAGCCTACGACCGATGGTGCGGTGGGCTGCGGGCCACCTCGACGCGCGGTGCGCCGTCAGCCGGGCTGCCGCCGACCTCGCCCGGCATTACCTCGGCGGTGAGTACCTGATCCTGTTCAACGGGGTGGAGATCGATCGGTGGCGACGCGTGCCGCCGGCTCCCAAGAGCGGGCCGACGATCTTCTTCTGCAGCCGCCACGAGCCTCGCAAGGGACTGGAGGTCCTACTCGAAGCCCTGGCCCACCTACCGGCCGAGGTCCGGTGCTGGGTGGCGAGCACCGGGCCCGACACCGCCCGCTTGCGCGCCCAGTACGCCGGCGATCCGCGCATCGAGTGGCTGGGTCGGTTGTCGGAACAGGACAAGGTCGCGCACATGCGAGCCGCGGACGTGTTCTGCGCTCCGTCGTTGGGGGGCGAGAGCTTCGGGGTGGTGTTGATCGAGGCCATGGCGGCGGGCACCCCGGTCGTGGCGTCGAACCTCGACGGGTACCGCAACGTGGCGGAGCACCGTCGTGATGCCCTGCTGACCGAGGTCGGCGACCCGGTGGCGTTGGCCGGTGGGATCGCAGAGGTGCTCTCGTCGCCGTCGACCGCGGCGCAGTTGGTCGCAGGCGGAGCAGTCACCGCGGCGTCGTACTCGATGGACGCGCTCGCCGCCCGCTACGAGGAGCGCTACGAGTGGGTTCGGCTCCGTGGTCCCGGTGGCCTGGTCGCGTCAGGGCGCTCCGGCTCACGGTCCCGGTGGTGGAAGCGGGGGTAGCATCACCGACGATGATCGTGCTCGTCGTCGTGGTCGTGCTGATCCTGCTCGCAGTGCTGTACGGGATCGCCCTCTACAACGGGCTGGTGAAGCTCCGCAGCCGCGTCGAGAACGCCTGGTCACAGATCGACGTGCAGTTGAAGCGCCGCCTCGATCTGATCCCCAACCTCGTCGAGACGGTGAAGGGGTACGCCGCGCACGAGCGCCAAACCCTCGAGGACGTCGTCCAGGCCCGAAACGCAGCGATGTCGGCTCACGGGCCGGCGGAGTCCGGCGCCGCCGAGAACGTCCTCACCGGAGCGCTCCGGCAACTGTTCGCACTGTCGGAGAGCTACCCGGAGCTGAAGGCGAACCAGAACTTCGGCCAGTTGCAGGAGGAGCTGACGGCGACCGAAGGGCGGATCGCCTATGCGCGCCAGTTCTACAACGAGTCGGTGCTGTCCTACGACACCAAGATCCAGCAGTTCCCGGCCGTGCTCATCGCGAACGCACTGAAGTTCGGACAACGGGAGTTCTTCCAGGCCGAAGACGCGGCGCGCGACGCGCCCCGGGTGCAGTTCTGATCGCCCGGACCTGACCGAATCCATGTACGACCAGATCGCTGCGAACAAGCGGCGCACCGTGGTGTTGATCGCGAGCTTCGTCGTCGTCGTGGTCGCCACGGGTGTCGCCGTGAACCTGCTCCTCGGTGGCGGGCCGATCGGGATCCTCCTGGCGATCGTCGTCTCCGGTGCGCTCGCGTTCGGCTCGTACTGGAAGTCGGACGCGGTGACCTTGGCCGTCAGCCGGGCCCGACCAGCGGATCCGACCGAGTACCGGAGGCTGTACAACCTCGTCGAGGGGCTGTGCATCGGCAGTGGGCTTCCGATGCCGAAGCTCTACGTGATCGACGATCCGGCCCCCAATGCGTTCGCCACGGGCCGCGACCCCAAGCACGCGGCGGTGGCGGTGACCACGGGGCTTCTCACGCTCATGAACCGGGTCGAGCTCGAAGGGGTGCTCGCCCACGAGCTGTCGCACATCCGCAACTACGACATCCTCGTGTCGACGTTGGCGGTGACCATGGTGGGTGCCGTCGCGCTCGTGTCGGACACGATCATCCGGCTCATGTGGTGGAACGGCGGGCGCGTCAGCCGAGGCGACGATCGTGACGACTCCACGAACCCGTTGGCGCTCCTCGGGTTCGTGTTCCTGCTCCTCGCACCGCTGCTCGCGCGGTTGATGCACTTCGCCATCAGCCGCAACCGCGAGACGCTCGCGGACGTCTCGGCGGTGCAGATCACGAGGTACCCGCCCGGGCTGATCTCGGCCCTCGAGAAGCTCCGGGCCGACAGCACGGTGACCCACAGTGCGTCGCGGGCCACGGCCCACCTGTGGATCGAACAACCGCTCGCGGTCCGCGCCGAGCAGGGCCGCCTGTCTCGGTTCAACCGGCTCTTCGACACGCATCCGCCGCTCGACGAGCGGATCGCCCTGCTCCGGGAGCTCTGATCGGCCCGTGCGCCGCTGGTCCGGATTCGCGCTGGTCCTGGTGGGCGCGGCGTGCGGAGCACGGGCCGAGGTGGTCGTCGGACCGCCACCGACGACGAGCACCACTGCGACGAGCACCACTGCGACGAGCACCACGACGAGCGCGACGCCGAGCATCGCGGTGAGCACCACGACGCCGAGCACCACGGTGAGCACGACGGTGAGCACCACGACGCCGAGCACGACGAGTTCGCGACCGAAGGCCGTGTGGCCCCTCACCGGTCGTCCGGCCGACGAGACGACCTCGGTGTACCGACGGCCGGCGCTCGTCGTGAAGATCGACAACGGACCCCTGGCCCGGCCCCAGAGCGGGCTCAACGCGGCGGACGTCGTGGTCGAGGAGATCGTCGAGTCGGCGACCCGTTACCTCGCCGTCTTCCATTCGAGCGACGCCGACCCGATCGGACCGATCCGATCGGCGAGGACTTCTGACCTCGCCGTGCTCGCCGCGCTCGGTCGGCCGTTGTTCGCCTGGTCCGGCGGCAACCCGGGCGTGCGCGCCGCAGTCGGTGCGGCCGACGTGCTGGACGTGGGTTACGAGACTGCGCCGCGCGAGACGTACTACCGGCGCGCTGGTCGCAGTGCGCCGAGCAACCTCTATGCGTCGACGGCGTCGTTGCGGGCGGCGGGCCCAGTCGGGGGTGCCACGGAACTGGTGCCGCCCGCACTGTTCGAGGTGTCGGCGGCGCCGGCCGGACCGCTCGGCCGAGCGGTCACGGCGATCGAGTGGCGAATGGAAGGAGTCGGGCAGCGCTGGGACTGGGTCGACGGGCGCTTCGTGCATACCGTCGCCGGCCGCCCCCACCTCGATCGCGAGACCGGGGAGCCGATCGTGGTCGACAACGTCGTCCTCCTCGAGGTCGTCTACCGGCCGAGTCCGGCCGATCCTCGGTCCCCGGAGGCGGTCACGGTCGGCGGTGGGGCGGCCACGGTCGTCGCCGGTGGTCGCATCGTCACCGGGACCTGGAGCCGGAGCCGAACGGACGCGGCGCTCGCGCTGCGCACGGAGGCCGGTGGTGCGCTGGCGCTGCGGCCCGGGCGAACCTGGGTTGCGCTCGTGCGCCCGGGTACGGCCCTGAGCGTCGAGTGACACCGGGCGGCGTCACGGCACGGGTGGTCGGCCCGGTGGCGCCCTAGAATCTGGGGCCATGTCGGATCACACTGCTGCGCCTCGTGCGACCGGGACCGTGCTCGTGAAGCGGGGCTTGGCCGAGATGCTCAAGGGCGGCGTCATCATGGACGTCGTCAACGCCGAGCAGGCTCGCATCGCCGAGGACGCCGGGGCCTGTGCGGTCATGGCGCTCGAACGGGTGCCGGCCGACATCCGCGTCGAGGGCGGGGTCGCCCGCATGAGCGACCCGGAGCTGATCGAGGGGATCAAGGCCGCCGTGACGATTCCGGTGATGGCCAAGGCCCGCATCGGCCACTTCGTCGAGGCACAGATCCTCGAGGCGCTGGGGGTCGACTACGTCGACGAGTCCGAGGTGCTCACGCCGGCCGACGAGGCGCACCACATCGACAAGTGGGCCTTCACCGTTCCGTTCGTGTGTGGCGCCACCAACCTTGGCGAGGCGCTGCGACGCATCAGCGAGGGCGCCTGCATGATCCGCTCGAAGGGCGAAGCCGGCACCGGGAACATCATCGAGGCCGTCCGCCACCTTCGCTCGATCCTCGGCGACATCCGCAGGATCACCCAGGCCGACTCGGCCGAGCTGTTCGACTGGGCCAAGCGGCTCCAGGCGCCGCTTCCACTCGTGCAGGAGATCGCCACGACCGGCACCCTGCCCGTCCCGCTGTTCTGCGCCGGTGGGGTCGCAACGCCGGCCGACGCCGCGCTCGTCATGCAGTTGGGCGCCGAGGCCGTGTTCGTGGGCTCGG